>CAZSOV010000390.1:0-6301 GCA_964608505.1 uncultured Verrucomicrobiota bacterium | reverse complement strand
CCAAGCCTATCCTCTCTCCGGCGACCCCGTCAGACGGGGTTGCCGTGACGGATACGAAGATCCTGCCGGCGTCGAGTTTGAGCAGGGGCACACCGAATACGGCGGCGGTTGCCTTGGCGGTCAGGCTTTTGCCGGTGCCAGCGATACCGAGGATCAGCAAGCCCTTGGGCATGGGCAGCTTGTATTCGCGTGCGCGCTGCCCGAAGGCGTTGCGACGCTTGAGCAGCCAGGACTTCAGGACATCGAGCCCGCCGATGGATTCCAGGGATTCCTTGGTCTCCACCAGTTCGAGCAGGCCGTTCTTCTTGACCGTCTGAGCTTTCTCACGGGCGACAATGGCAGGGTCGATCAATTTCGACTCCGCCACCGACAGAGCAAAAGCATTCTCGGCCTCCATCGTGGTCAATCCGAGGGCGGAATGAAGGACATGCTCTCGGAGGTCGCCGGTGATCGGCTTCAACGACGCGGACTCGACGATGCCCTCGAGTACGGTGCCTAGTTGTTCCGTTCCCGGCAGCGCGAAGTCGAGGACGGTGATCTCCCGTTCGAGTTCAGGTGGCAGCACGAGCCGGCAACCAAGGATGACCAGAGGCTTTTGCTTGTTCTTGGCGGTTACCAGGGCGTCCTTGAACTTCCGCAGCAGGATCGGATTGGGGTCCTGGAGGAACAGGTGGAAGTCCCGGAGCAGAATCAGCGTCTTCTCCGGCAGATCGTCGATGGCCGTCAACGCGTCCAGAGGATCGTTGGCGTCGGTGCGATGGCCGGTCGACGCATCGACCAATCCATCCACGACGCTCCAGAAGCGCAGGTGGTACGACAGGTGGCTGGCGATGGCCTTGATCTCGGCTTCAACGCGCGCTTCCTCGGACGAGACGAGGTAAAGCGAGGCGTACCCGGCTCGCAGGTAGTTGATGATGCGGTCGCGGGTGGAGGGGGTGGTGTTCATGGTGATGTTCGAGGTGCAGTTTGGGATTCGGTTGAGGTGAGGGTTGGCGGTTCAGGAAATGGAAATGCCCGGGAGTGGTGATCCCGGGCAGCGACACGACGGGCGATACGCCGATGTGCGGAACGTCAGCCCTGGTTGAAGTGCTCGTGTTCCCAATGGAGGCAGGCCGAACGGGAAGAGTTGGCGAACAGGACTTGCCCCTGCGCGTCCTTCACCTCCCAGACCTGCCGTTCGTTGTGGAACTCGATGGTGGTGGCTCGGCTGATCTCCAGTCGGCCAATCGTGGACAGGTCGATGGCCTCCGTGAAGAAGGCGTGACCGATCCCCGTGGGGTCAAACCGCAACGCGAAGCGCGTCATGATCCGACCTTTTGTTGAGTCGAACGTCGCGTGGCGGCGTGGAATTCCGGCTTCTTCTGCCGTACCTGCACCTGGCCGAGGGCTTCCTCGATGAACCGGGTCGCCTTCTCGCAGTCCGGTCCCTGGAATCCGACAGCTTCGACACGGATTTCACCGGTCGTGCCGACGACGATCTCGATGGTTTTGGTCATGGCGGTGTTGGGTGGAGGTTCAAACGCCCACGACGGTCAACTTGATCGACCCGTCGGCCTGGGCCTTGCGTTGAACCGACAGCCCCTTCTTCCGGGCTTCGCGCATGGCCTTGTGGACGCCGTAGAGCTGGAGGAGCCGACCGAAGTTCGGCCCGACCTCCTTCTCGACGTGTCCAGCCCACCAGTCCGTGGTGAGGCCATACGTGCCGTCCTGCTGCTTGTTCACCGCGATGTCGTAGGGTCCGTTGAGGCGGATGACGAAATCGCCGGTGATGGAAATACTGGAATATCCGCGTGCCTTGGCGTTCGGGAACAACGGGAGGTTCATCTCCGTCAGTGCCGAGCGCAGGGCATCGAGGTCCTTGATCTGGGTTTGGATGGTGGTGAAGTGCGACATGCTGCGTGATTGGGGTTGAGGGTTGAGGGAAAGATCCGAGGGAAAGGGACGGAGGACCTCGACAGGTTCGGGGTATGGACCGATGTTCGGCCCGGAAAAGCCGGCAACCGTATGCGAGACCTGACGAATGCGCGGGCGATCTGGACGAAGGGCGTGCTGTTCCTGCTGCTGGGAACTGCCGCGGCTGTGCTCCTCCTTCTCGAAGGGCCGTCCGTCCGTGTTGCCGTCCTCCTGGCGGTGGCGATCTGGGGATTCTGCAGGGCGTACTACTTCGCCTTCTACGTCATCGAGAAGTACGCCGATCCGGGGTATCGGTTCTCCGGGTTGTGTTCCTTCCTCAAATACTGCTTGAGGAGGTGTCCGAAGGGGAATCGAAGAGATTCTCAGGAATGATCAGTGCAGGATGGACTTGGCTCTCGGGGTAGTACTGGCCCTTGCTGGCAGGATTATCAGGGCTGGTGGAAACCTTTTCCCGAGCATGCCGTACCAACAGTAGAACCGTTTGCAGCCTATCCGGTGAACGATGGAGGAATTGACAACCTTGGCCCGTTCATTTTACCTCACAGAAGCCCAAAGAACGTTGGGCAACTAGTTCATTACAATCATGAGCGAATACATACCTGAATTATCGATGCTGATGGGCGCGGTTATGAGGGAGTCCGTCGCAACGCCGACGGGTGGCATAGTCGGGCAGCAGATCAGAGTTACGAGCAGTCGTACCGCAAAAGTCATCTTGACCAGATGGCAAACCAGCTAATTCGCCTCTATGAGAGAATATCTTTATCCCGAAGGCATTGAACAATTGCGGGACCCTGCGCTGCAGCGAGTGGTTCACAACCTCCACAAGGAGATCGGATCAGAGTTTCAATTATGGATTCGCGTTGAGGATTTCGCGCGGCGGATCAGTATCGGAGTGTTGAACGCGCGCCATATTGCAGCCATTCTTATTGTGGCTAGGTGTGGGCAAACTTGCCCTGGGATTGACGCCCGAGTGCTGGGGAAGATTCGGGGACACTTGCATTCACCTGCTGAGGGGGATCTCACCATTTCGCTCCTATGATCATGCCTATGCACTGCAACGAACTGGGCGGGAACGTCGCGGTTGTGATCGGTGCGATCCATCCGCCGGGTCGCAGAGCTTCGGTCTAGGCAAGACATGATGAACATACGGGACATCAATAAGCTGGTCGAAAGTTACATCGGAACTACCTCCGACGGATACCTCCGCCACTTTTCCTACAGTAAGCACGAGAAGTTCTATCACCTATACTGCGACATCGACGTCGACGTTCCATCGTATCGCGCTCGCGGGCATACGACGCGCACTGCGTTCATTCAGATACTCAAGGATGCGAAGCCCCGGGATCAGGCGAAGATCATCCGCGGCACTTTTGCATTCGTTCCGCCCCCAGAAGATCCTGTCGATGACGAAGGGAAGAACAGAAAGAAGGCATGCGAGGAGCTGTTGAAGGTCGCGGATATTCTTGAGGCGGACGGCCAGGTTAATTCTCCGGCGCCTGTGCAGACGAGTGAAGTTGTGTTCGAGGCCCTTAAAGACGCTGAAGTTCTGCTCAGTTTGCGCGGCCCAAAGAATGCAGTCGATCGCGCCCACACCGCCCTTCATGGTTATTTGAAGAAGCTGTGTCTTGATCGTGGCGAGCCACTCACGAGAGATGCCCCGTTGACCGAAGTCTTCAAGGTCTTGAGAGAGAAGTTTCCGGAGTTCTCGTCGATCATTCCCCATGATGCTGAGGCAAAGCGCGTCTTTGGTTCACTCGCTTCGGCTCTCGATAGCCTGAACACGATTCGTAATCGTGGCACGCTTGCTCACCCGAATGAACTCCTGCTGGAGCCGGCGGAAGCCATGCTTTACATCAATCTTTCGCGTGCGGTTCTTGCTTACATTGAATCCAAGATAACAAAGAAGGCGGCTTAGCATTAAAGGGTGTGTTGCTGCGGAGCGAAGCGGAGCCAGCAACTACACCCTTGGTTGAACAAGCCCGGGTGAGGGTGGCCCAGACGCTTCCTCAGGGATATTCTCGTGGGTTTTCGAGGATCGGTTCTGCGAGCCCTGCGACGTCTGCGGCTCCGCCCACAGCACGGATCGAGCGGGATCGCTTTGAAGCAGGCAGAATTGACCGTGCCCATTCAATCCGTGGAATTATTCCGGGAACCGTCTCGTCGGATATATCTGGAGAATATTCCCCCGATTTATTGCGACGACGGAATGCCCTGATTTAATGCCGCGATTTATTCCCGCGATCTATTCCTCGGCATGTAGTCGTTCGGATCACCAGGGACAATATCGACGGGGCTGAATATCGAGGACCGAGGCGGATACCGCTGGCGGGTACTCCCCGCACATGTACTCCTTCTTTCAGTATCCAGAGGAACTCTTGATACGAAAAGGGGGAGGGATACCCATACAGCCGCGGCTTGCTTGATAGGCGGGGGGCGCATCCATGCAACCCATACCCCCCTGGTTGAAGACCTGACCCTCGCAACCCTGCCCATCAAGCTAGGAAGCCATAAAGCCATAGGTCTGGCAACTTTCCATTGGAGACAGACCATTTGCATTTTTGGGTATTCGGAGATTTTCGTGGGTGACCGAGTGAAAAATTCCCTGCCCGCTAACAGGAGAATGTCTGGGAGAGCGTGGTGGTAGTGGGCCATCCAGTGTGTGCGTGGGTTGTAGCGCCTCGCGCCGGTCCCCGGTCTGGGTGTTATCTCTACTTCACAATGCCTCTACGCAATGGCTCCAATACTCTATCAACCTTATCCTCCTCAGCTTTGATTGCGCTATTTCGCAGAACATTATCTAATGCTTCCTGTGCTCCAGTCTTAACTCTTACTTCCCTGGCCACGTCTGCTTCTGATGCACCTTGGGCTATAAGTTTTTGAATCGCCGTTTCTGCCGCTTGCACCGCTTTCCTGAAATGATCCGCAGCCTTGGTGCGGTCCTTGGGGAGACCATGGCCTTGGACATAAATCACACCGAGGTGGTAATGCGCGGGCGCGAATCCTTGCTCCGCCGCCTTGTTTGCCCAAACCAGCGCTTGTGCGTAATCTCCTCCAGCGGCATATATCTGAGCGAGAAACCCTTGCGCTTCGGCCTCTCCCTGCTCTGCTAATACTCGATACAAACGCGCAGCCTTGGCAGAGTCCTTCGGCACGCCATCGCCCAAGAAATATCTCCTAGCAAGAATACGGACCGCGAGCGCGTATTCTTGCTCCGCCGATTGGTGCAGCCTTTGCATGGCTTTCGTAGCATCCGGCTTCACACCATGGCCCTCGACATGCATCAAATAGAGCTTGTATTGTGCTATCGCCTGTCCCTGTTCTGCTGATTGTTCATACCAGCGAGCTGCTTCTACAGGATCCTTCTTCGGTAATCCACCGCGACCGAGAAGGCAGAAATCGCCAAACAAAAGTTGCGCTTCTGCATTTCCTTGCTCTGCCGATTTGCGATACCAGCGAGCGGCTTCTATTTCATCCTTTGGCACCCCACCACGGCCGAGGAGAAGCGACTTGGCAAGCTCACATTGCGCCTTTGCATCACCTTTTTCGGCCATTTGTCGAAGCCGCCGATGTGCCTCCGCTGGATTCTCGGAAGCAGAGGACTTGGGATTGTCGGCTTGGACTTGCTCCTTCGGAGGTTGGGCGCTGGAAGGCTGTCTCAGACAGACGGAGAGCAAGGCTGAAATTGCTATAAGGCATACCGACCTCAAAAAACGGGATTGAGGGTCTGAATGGATTGTTGTCATACAAATGTGAGTTTTGCTTTTTGACGCTTTTTAGATTATACTGCATTTAGGTTTATAGCCTCTACCGCCCACTGATTTTGTTATAGACAACACCAGTTTAACTAAGCCCAGAGGCACCGAGCGCGGCAATGTCCATTTTTGTGTTAAGGAGGAGGGGGCACGAGCGCTGTAGACGCCTGTAACGATCCACCGGTGGTTGCTGGTGTCGTGTCGGTTCGTTCATGATCGGTTCTGGGGTCGGTCGTGGGATCATATTGCAGGCCCCCCGCGGGTGCAAGCCGATGTGGGGAGTTCAGCAACGACGGGCAGCGGAGGGAAGAGGGCAGCCAGGATAAACCCGGACTGCCCATGAATTCCTGTGCAGGAATATCCCTGCCTACGCGGCCAAGCTGAATTTCCTGCGTCCCATTTCGCCGAAGCGTTCGACGAGGGCAGCGGAATCGGTCATCGCGAGCTGCTTGGCCTGGTCCCTGAGCTTCGACAGCCCTTGAACCAGGTGTGTACGGGCGCTTTCGCTGTCCCGGTATTCGACGGCAGAACGTTGCAGAAGCTCCCGGCGCACGGTTTCCAGCTGCCGCTCCATGTCCGTGTCGTTGGCGAAGTTCATCTGCTTGAACTGGTCGATGAACCGCACCAGCCGGTTG
>CAZSOV010000389.1:0-6337 GCA_964608505.1 uncultured Verrucomicrobiota bacterium | reverse complement strand
TACTCCTCCCTCCATCGTTCGGGTTCATGGTCCCAATGCGTGTCCGGACTTTGGAGAACTTCCCTCTCCATGAACCGCCCCCTGCTACCGCCTCGCCCGGCGAGGGCACCGGACCTGCACGCTGTAGGCCGCGTGCCCCCACGCGGCGATGTGCGGTCCGCGGTTCCCGGTCCCCATGCGGGTCCGCCATCCCCATAACGTCGCTCCTCATGGACACCCGCCTGCTGCGCACCTTCCAGGCCGTCGTACAACACGGCGGACTCGCGGAAGCCGCCCGCCACCTGCACCTAACGTCCTCCGCCCTGAGCCACGCGCTCAAGGCCCTCGAGGCCGAACTCGGGCTGCGCCTGTTTGATCGGATCGGACGCCGGCTCGTCCTCAACCAGGCCGGGGAACAACTGCACGCCGCCATCGAGGAACCCCTGGCCCGGCTCGAGCTCGCGGCCACGTCCGTACGCGCCCTGAGCCACTGGGGCCAGGGCCGGCTGCGCATCGGCACCTCCGGTTCCGCCTGCCAGCACATCCTGCCCCGCGTGCTCCGCGAATTGCGACGGGACCACCCGCGCCTCCTGCTCGAGATCCGCTCCGGCGACACCCTCCAGCAGGTCGAACTCCTGCGCCGCAACCAGGTCGACCTCGTCCTCGGCATCCAGCCCGAGCCGGCGCCGGACCTCGAGATCCGCGAACTCTTCGAGGACGAGCTCCTGCTGGCGATGTCCGCCGAGCATGCCTGGGCCGACGGACGGGCCCTTTCGGATCAGGACCTCGCGCGCGAACCGCTCATCTCCTACCGGCACACGAGTCTCACGCACCAGTTGCTGGATCGCTACCTGAAGGAACGCCGCATCACCCCGGCCGCCACACTTCAGGTCGAGAGCATCTCCGCCATCAAGGAACTGGTCCGCCTCAACCTCGGCGTCGCCGTCCTCGCCCCCTGGGTCGCCGACTACGAACTGACCAAGGGCTGGATCAAGATGCGCCCCCTCGGCTCCCAGACGCTCCGCCGACGCTGGGCCATCACCCGGCTCGCCTCCGTCAAACCCGGGATCGTCGACGAACGCTTTTATGCCCTCTGCCGCCGCCAGGCCGCCGCCATGCGCCTGGATCGCAGGGACCTTCCCAAGTCCGCCCGTCCCGGAAAGGAAACGCAGGCGGGAAGCGCGTGAAACGCCTCCCGCCCGTCCCCCCCCTCAAATGCTTCGCGGTCAGTGCCCCAGCATCCAGGGCCGTGGCGGGCTCCGGCGCTTTCTGGGCAGCGGCTTCTCCGGGCGTGAACCGACAGGGCGCCCGCAGCCGCAACCGGCCCCGCAGGCATGCTTCGCCCCCACGCGCGGCTCGTGCCGGCTCCGTTCGTTCACGGTGTGCGCCCGGCGGCGGCCCGCGTCCATCAACGCGAGGCGCGGCACGGACAGGATGCGCGCGGATGGACGTCCACAGTCGGGACACGCCGCGTCGGCGGCGCGGGCCTCCATGGGACGGAACTCCTGGAACGTGCCGCAGCGGCGGCACTCGTGCTCGTAGACGGGCATGGGTGGATCTCCGGGTTTTTGGGGTCACCCGACGCGCGCCAGATCGGTCGGTCCGAACAACGCCCTGGTGGGACCGTCGGCCCCGGGGGTGATGTCGAAATCGAAGATCTCGGTCGGCAGGTAGAGCGTCGCGCAGGCGTTCGGGATGTCCACGATGCCGCTGATCCGGCCCTCGACGGGGGCGGTTCCGAGGATGGCGTAGGCCTGCTCACCCGTGAACCCGAACTTCTTGAGGTACTCGATGGCATTGAGGCAGGCGCGCCGGTAGGCCACGTGCGGGTCGAGGTAGTACTGCTTGCCCTGCTCGTCCACCGAGATGCCCTCGAAGATGAGGTGTCGGGTGTAATGCGGCTCGACCGGGCTGGGCTGGAAGATGGGATTCACGATCCCGTACTTGCGCACGCCGTCCTTGATCAGGTTCACCCGCAGATCCAGGTAGCCCGCCATCTCGATGGCCCCGCAGAACGTGATCTCGCCGTCCCCCTGAGAGAAATGGATGTCACCCATCGAAAGCCCGCCGCCCTTCACGTAGACGGGGAAGTACACCTTCGAGCCGCGGCTGAGATTCTTGATGTCGCAGTTGCCGCCGTGTTCCCGGGGCGGGACCGTCCGGGCCGCCTCCGCCGCCGCCGACTTCGCCGCGGCCCCCTTCATGCGGCCCATGTGCGCCGTCGGCGCGTAGGGCAACGCCGCCAGCGGCGGCACCCGGCCCGGGTCGGTGTTGAAGAGCTCCGCCTCCCGCCGGTTCCAGGTGTCGAGCAGGGGCTTCGACGGCAGGCACCCGATCAGGCCCGGGTGCATGATCCCGGCGAATTCCACCCGGGGAATGTGCCGCGAGTTGGCGTAGACGCCGCTGAAATGCCAGCATGCCTTCCGCGCGTCGGGATAGTGCTCGGTCAGAAAGCCGCCCCCGTTGCTCTTCGCGAAGATTCCCGTGAAACCCCAGTCGGAATCCGGCAGGACGCCGATGTCCAGGATGTCGACCACCAGGAGGTCCCCGGGTTCCGCACCCTCCACCCCGATGGGTCCGCTGAGATAATGCACCTTGCTCAGGTCGACCTGGAGGATGTCCCGCGCGTTGTCGTCGTCGCGGATCTGCCCGCCGGTCCAGTCCACGCATTCCACGCGGAATTCCTCGCCCGGCTGGACGTTGGCCACCATCGGAATGTCCGGGTGCCAGCGGTTGTGCAGCACTTCCTGCTTTTCGGGAGCCTCCTTCAGGTCGATCTTGATCAGTGTCTTGGGCATGGGTTCGGGATGTTTGGGGGTTCGGGTTGAAGGTTGGGTTCGGAAGGAAGACTTCAGATGGAGAGGAAACTCTTCACCTTCTCGGCGTCGAGCTGGTCCCGGGGCGACTCGTGCACGAACCGGCCCCGGTCCAGCACCAGCGCCCGGTCGCAGCAGTCCATCATGAAACTCACCACCTGCTCGCTCACCAGGATCGCCACCTTTCGCAGCCGCCGGATCTCCTTCAGCGCGGCCGCGATGTCCTTGATAATCGAGGGCTGGATGCCTTCGGTCGGTTCGTCGAGAATCAGGACCGACGGATTGGCAACCAGCGCCCGGGCGATGGCCAGCTGTTGCTGCTGGCCCCCGGACAGATTGCCGCCCTTGCGCGCCCGCATCTCGTGGAGGACGGGGAACAACGCGTAGATCTCGTCCCAGACGCTCCGTTCCACCGCGCCCCGCGCTCCGGCCAGCACGTTCTCGGTCACGGTCAGGGCCGGGAAGATCATCCGGCCCTGGGGCACGTACGCCAGACCCGACCACACCCGCTCGTGCGGCGGCAGCGCGGCCACCTCCCGGTCGCCGACGCGGATCGACCCCGCCTGGACGGGCAGCAGGCCCATGATGGACTTCAGCAGGGTGGTCTTCCCCATGCCGTTCCGGCCCATGATGGCGAGGATCTCCTGCGTTCCCACGGAGAAACTGAGGTCCTGGATGACCCGGCTTTGTCCATACCCCACGTGGATTCCGGCGACGGTTAGCATGCGATGGAAGGTTGAATGCCGTGTGCTGGGTGCTGATTGGCGGGTTCGAAAAAGGACGGCCCGGTTGGGGTTCAATGGCCGAGATAAACCTCGATCACGCGCGGGTGCTGCTGCACTTCGGCCATCGTGCCCTCGGCCAGGATCTTCCCGAGATGAAGCACCGTCACCTTGTGCGCGATGCGCGACACGAACTCCATGTCGTGCTCGATGATCAGGATCGATCTTCCCCGGGTGATCCGTTTCAGCAGATCCGCCGTCCGCTCGCGTTCCGCCGGGCTCATCCCCGCCACCGGCTCGTCCAGCATCAGGAGTTCGGGCCCCTGCATCAGCAGCATCCCGATCTCGAGCCATTGCTTCTGCCCATGGCTCAGGAACGCACCCTCCACCTCCAACATCTCCCCGAGAAACACCTCCTCGGCCACCTCCCGCACCCGGCGATCCACCCCTTCGGTCCGACGGAACGCCAGGCAGCCGAACACGCCCCTCCCTGACGGATACGACACCTCGAGGTTCTCGTAGACGGTGAGGTTCTCGTAGATCGACGGGGTCTGGAACTTCCGTCCCACCCCGGCCCGCACGATCTGGTGCTCCTTCAGACCCACCAACTCCCGGTTCCGAAAGCGGATGCTGCCCGTCGTCGGTCGCGTCTTCCCGCAGATCATGTCCAGCACCGTCGTCTTGCCGGCCCCGTTCGGTCCGATGATGACCCGCAGTTCGTCCGGCTCGAGGTACAGGTTCAGGGCGTCCACCGCCTTGAACCCGTCGAACGAGACGCCGAGATCCTCGATGGCGAGCAGGAAACTGGAATTCGTGATCATGATTCCTCGGGGCGAACGGTGAAGGTCGAGGGTACCGCGGCGTCGGGCTCCGTCCGGCGTGTCCCGGTCGCCGACGCGAGGTCACCCGGGTTCGGTGGCGGGGCGGACCACCGGGCCCGTCGCCGGGCCCACCAGGGCTGCAACCAGCGGCGGACGCGCCCGACGCCGCCGGCCAGGCCGTCGGGAAAGAACATCACCACGGCGATGAACAATCCGCCCATGCAGAACAGCCAAAGCTGGGGGAAGTTCTCGGAGAACAGGCTCTTGCCGGTGCTCACCATCAGGGCGCCGTAGACGGCTCCGAAGAGGGATGCCCGGCCCCCGACCGCCGCGAAGATGACCATCTCGATGTCGGGCACGATGCCGACAAGGGAGGGTGAGATGAATCCCACCTGGAGGACGAACAGCGCGCCACCGATCCCGCTGAGGCCCGCGGCGACGCAGAAGATGAACACCTTGAACATGGACACGTCGTAGCCCGAGAAGCGCACGCGATCTTCGCGGTCCCGCATGGCGAGCAGCAGGCGGCCCATCTTGCCCGACAACATCCACTGCGCACCGAGGATGGCGGCGAACAGGGCGACGCAGGTCACGAAATACAACACGTACTGGGCCTGCGTGGTCCGGATGTCCCAGCCGAGCAGGGTGCGCAGGTCGGTGATGCCGTTGCGGCCCCCCGTCAGGCCCTGCTTGCCGTCGATGCCCAGCGAGAGAATCAGGGCGAGGGCCTGGGTGATGACCGCGAAGTACACCCCGCCCACGCGGCGCATGAACATCGCGAGGCCGAGCACGAACGCCACGCCCATCGGCACGAGCACCACCGCCGCCAGGCTGAAGGGCAGGCTCTTGAACGGAACCCACAGCGCCGGCAGTTCCTTGAGCTGGTTCCAGTCCATGAAGTCCGGGATGCCCGGCGTGGATTGGATCTTCGTGCTGATGGGATCCGAGGCCTCGAGTTTGAGGAACATGGCCATGCAATAGCCGCCGAGGCCGAAGAACACGCCCTGCCCCAGGCTCAGGACCCCGGCCTTGCCCCAGATCAGCACCAGGCCCAGCGCCACGAACGCGAACGTGAGATACTTGCCGACGAGATTCAGCCGGAAGATGTCCAGCGACAGCGGCAGCACCAGCAGCAGCAGCGCCGCCAGCACCACGAGATTCGCCGCACCCGCCCCGCCGCCCAGCACCCGTTGATAAATGGATTTCATGTGGATTCTCGACCTGCTCCCTGCGTCTACGACCTCCGCCTCCGCGCCGACACGACCTCGCCGCTCACACCCGGATCCGGCTGGCGAACAGGCCCTGCGGTCGGATCATGAGCACCACCACGATCCCCAGGAGCACCACCACCTTCCCCATCGTGCCCTCCAGGAAGAACTCCGAGATCGACTGCCCCTGGGCGATTCCGAACGCGGAGGCAATCGTCCCCAGCAGGCTCGCCGTCCCCCCGAAGACCACCACGAGGAACGTGTCCACGATGTACCGCGAGCCGCTGTCCGGCCCCGTGGACCCGATGGTCGTAAACGCCGCTCCCGCCACGCCCGCGATCCCGCAGCCCAGCGCGAAGGTGAAGCGGTCCACCATGCGGGTGTTGATGCCCGCTGCGCCGCTCATCGCCCGGTTCTGCACCGTCGCCCGCATTCGCAGACCGGTCCGCGACCGGTACATGAAGGCCCACGTCGCGGCGGTCAGCACGAGGGTCAGGGCCATGACGAACACGCCGTTGACCGGGATGTCGATGGTCTCCGTCGGCTTGAACGAACCCATGAGCCAGCCCGGCAGTGTCGGCGTCACCTCCCGGGCGCCGAATGTCAACCGGAAGGCCTGCTGCATGATCAGGCTCAAACCCCAGGTCGCCAGCAGCGTGTCCAGCGGGCGCCGGTAGAGGAACCGGATCATCGACCACTCCACGAACAGACCGGCCAGTCCCGCCACGACGAACGCCATCCCGATGGCGACCACGAAGTAGACGGGCGCGAGGGCCGGAAACCGCTCGTGC
>CAZSOV010000388.1:0-6476 GCA_964608505.1 uncultured Verrucomicrobiota bacterium | reverse complement strand
TCCGTCGTTCAGAAACAGCCGGGTGCCGGCGGCGATGCCGTTGACGAGCAGATCGAGGTCGCCGTCGCCGTCGACATCGGCGAACGCCGCTCCGGAGGAGAACTGGTTGGAGCAGGCGGCGGGGCCGGGATCGAGTTCCGCGAAACGCCAGTTCCCCAGGTTGCGATACAGGCGGTTGGGACCCTCGAGTCGGGCAAGGAAAAGGTCCGGGCGCCCGTCGCCGTCGAGGTCGCCGAGGGCGACGCCGGAACCGTTGTGGGCGACGGCGTTGGTCAGGCGGGCGTCGCCGGAGAGCCCGTTGGTCGCGTGGACGCCGGTGGCGGAGGGAGCGAGCAGCGTGAATCCGGATCTGGAGGGCGCGCGGGGAGCGAGGGGCAGAACGCGGAAGGCAGAGGGACCCGCCGGCGCCGGGGCGGATTCCGCGGCGGTGGAACGTGGGCTGCCTGCGAGGAGGAGAAGCGTACCAAGCAGGAATGACGGCAGGCACCGGGGCATGGGAGGGACGGAAGCTAGCAACCACATGCATCCGGGCAAAGCGGCATCGCGCGCGACCCGATGCGGATGCCAGGGCCGTTGACGAAGTCCTGCATGGAACTGCGATGTGGGGCCGGCGACGGCCGAGTCGCCGGCTGCTTTCTCCCTCCGCCCTCCTCGGTTGCCCCGCGGGGACGGGCTTGGAAACGAAAAGGCCGGGGCTTGAGCCCCGGCCTCGTGTGGAATGGATCGGTTTGACCCGGTCGGGCGGTGAGCCGCTCAGTCGACTTTCAGGCGGAAGAACGCGTTGCCGGTGCCGCCGAGGGTGGCCCGGTGCGACGTGGCTCCGGCCCCGGCGACGGGCGCGTAGGGCCCGTTCACGGTGGCGGAGGATTCCAGCGTGCCATCCTTGTACTCGAGGACCAGGGCGGTGGCTTCCCGGGCGATCCGGGTGAAGGCGGGCACGGGCTTCACGGTGCCGATCTGCTGGACGAGGACAATGGCGGAGAGCTCGCCGCCGAACACCATGTCGGAGCTGCTGCCGCCGGATTGATGCACCTCGGCCGCGAGGACGTTCTCGCCGGGGACCAGCGCGTCGATGGGAATGTCATACGGGCCCTCGTAGGCGTTCTCGTGCCCGGCGGCGTCGGAGAGGTAGTCGACGGGATCGGCGGTGATGCCGAAGCGGTGAATCTCCTTGCCGTTGAGGTAGAAGATGGCGCCGTCGTCGACGACGTGCCGCAGCTTGAGCTTGGCTCCCGCGGTGCTGGCGATGGGGAGCGTGAACTTGGTGCGGAAGTAAAAGGTCTTCACGTACTCGCCGGCGTCGTTGAGGCGGCTGATCGCGGTGCGGATGGGCTCGACGGTGGTGGTGGTCTCGTCGGCGATGAGCGCCTTGCCCTGGGGCCAGGCGGAGTCGTTGAAGTTCTTCTCGCGCCAGGCGGTGCCGAGGTCGGTCGCGGACCGGTCGTAGCGCCATTGGGTGACGTCGTCGATCTTCACCACGTCGAGTTGCTTCGGAACGAGCGGGATCAAGGCCTTCAACTCGGCGCCGAAGACCATGTCGGAACTGCTGCCGCCGGATTGATGCACCTCGCAGGCGAGGATGTTCTCGCCGGGGACGAGGAACGACGCGGGGATGACGTAGGGGCCCTCGTAGGCGTTCTCGTGGCCGGCGGCGTCGGAGAGGTAGTCGACGGGATCGGCGGTGATGCCGAAGCGGTGGATTTCCTTCCCGTTGAGGTAGAACACGGCGCCGTCATCGACGACGTGGCGCAGTTGGAGCACGACGCCGGGGTCGACGGCGAAGTTGAAGTTGAACTTCTTGCGGAAGTAGAAGGTCTTGACGTATTCGCCGGCGTCGTTGAGGCGGCTGATGGCGGTGCGAATGGGTTCGACCGTGGTCGTGGTCTCGTCCGCGATCAGCATCTTTCCCTGCGGCCAGGCGGAGTCGTTGAAGTTCAGTTCGCGCCACGCCGTGCCGAGGTCGGCGGCCGAACGGTCGTACCGCCATGTCGTCTCCGCGTCGATCTGGCTGAAGACGACCTCCAGGACCTGCTTGCCGACGTTGATGGTGAGCAGGCCCGTTTCGGCGGCAATTCCGGCGGAGTCCACGGCGCGGGCGATGAACTTGTGGGGACCCTCGGCGAGGCCGGTGAGCGTGACGGAATAGGGGCTGGCGGTGGCCGTGCCGACGACGCGTCCGAGCTCGAGGAAATCGACGCGGGCGATGGTCTTGCCGGCGGCGGGCGTGGCGGTGGCGGTCAGGGTGACCGGCGCGCCGGTGTCGTAGGTGGCGCCTTCCTCCGGGCCGACCAGGGCGACGGTGGCCTTGATGAAGGTCGTGGGCTGGGCGTAGGTCTCGAGGACCGTGCCGGGGATGTAGGTGAGGGCACGGGGCGAGGTGGCGTCGCCGACCTTGCGCCAGGCGACATCGCAATAGTCGCCGCCCCCGCCTTCCTTCCAGAGGGCGTAAATCGCGTAGCGCTTCCCGGCGGTCATGGCCTGGGGAACGCTGGTCTCGGGAAGCCCGGGCTCCTCGAAGGCACCGCAGCAACCGGTTTCCTCGGCGATCACGACGGCATTCTCGACCTTGTCGTCGGGGCTCAAATAGAGCTGCGAGGAATCGTCCGAGCGGATGAAGAATTCGTAGTCGCCGGTCTCCGCGGGGACGATCCAGCCGGAGATTCGACCGCCGTAGTTTTCGGTGGACGCGTCGGTGAAGATCTGGCGGCTGGTGAACTCCGTGATGTAGCCGGTGATGTCGGGCTGGTTGTTGATGTACTTCTCGTGGTCCAGCAGGGTCTGGACGGAGGTCGCGGTGCCGGTGTCGAGAAAAGCCTCGAACTTGAGACCGCCGCGGACGAGCGCGAACGCGGTGAACGGGGCGGAGGTGTTGGCCGCCACGGGATTGGCCGTGGTCGCGGTGTCGGTGACGCCGGCAATGGCGAGCGTGTACTGCTGGCCCTCCGTCTGGCGGGCCGTCGTCAGCACCACGATGTGGTCGTTCGGGGCGTCGCTCCGGACCGCGGAGGAGATGCTCAGTCCGGCAATCGTGTAGTTGGCGGCGCGTTCAGCGCTGGCCTCGTTGACCGGCTCCGAGAAGACGACGCGGACATGCGTGAAATCCGCGGACCCCTCGGCGAACGCCACCGTCGGCGCGGCCGTGTCGGCGGTGACCGACAATGTCGCTTCCGCGCTGGTGACGGTGCCACTGGGGTTGGTGATCTCGACCTTGATCTTCGCGCCGTTGTCGGCGAAGGGGACGCGGTCGAGCTGGAGCGACGGGGCCGTGGCGCCGGCGATGGCCGCGCCGTTCTTCAGCCATCGGAAGGTCAGGGGCGCCGAGCCGTCGAAGTCGACGCTGAACGACGCGGAACCGCGTTCGGCGATGGACACGTTTTGCGGCGGCGTCTTGACGGTCGGCGCGGCGGCGGCGGCGGCCCGGGTCGTGGTGACGGAGAGGTCGTCGATGCGCTGGTGGGCGTTCTCGCCGCCGGTCCGGGCGCCGAGGCCGAACTGGCCGGCGACGGGCGCGAAGTCGGGCAGGATCAGGTTGCGAAAGACGGGGGCACCCTTGTAGGTGACGTTGAGGGCCCCGGAACGCGTGAGCTGGATCGAGACGTCCTCGAACTGGCTCGAGACCATCTCGGCCTTCGTGAATTTGGCCGTGGCCAGGACGTTGCCGCCGTACTTGGCCTCGATGGCGGGCGCCTCGGCCCCGCCGTTGTCGTAGATGTCGAAGGCGACGATGATGCCGGTGCCGGTGCCTTCCTCGCCGAAGTTGGAGCCGGACGTGATGTCGGGACCGAACGAGAAGGAGAACCCGTCGGCGGCGTTGCCGGAGCCGGGACCGATCTGGAGCTTGAAGTTGAAGGTGAACGCCTCGATGGCGTTCCCGCCGTCCAGGTCATCCAGGATGATGGAGGCCTGCTGGCTGTTCTCGTTGTAGGTCAACGCGAGATAGCCGTCGGCAATCACCGGGTACGGCGTCACGCCGTCAGGGCGCGTGCCGCCGTTGAGCGTGAAGCCGGCCTGGCCGGGATTGCTGAAGTCCGAGGTGAACGTGCCGGCGCTGGCGGCCAGCGCGCAGGCGGACGTCACCACGGCGGTGAGGAGTTGTATGGGTCGCATGGGTCCGAGTCTGGGTTGGAGGTTCGGGAATGCCCGGCGTAACCGGGTCGTTGCTTGTCCGTAACATTCAGGGCACGACAGCGTCCGCCCGGCCATGGGCGGCAAAGGCTGGATGCAGTTGCTCCAGCGACGTGCGTGGGTACGCCGGAGCCTAGAAGGGTTGCCGATCCGGGAGTAAAGCCAAATTGCTGATTTGCCAGGCGGGCGGCAGGGCCGTTGACCCAGTCCGGTGTGGTGACGCGTCGTGGGGCCGGCGACAGCCGAGGCGCCGATTTCTCCTCCCGGTTCGCCTGCTTTGATCGCCCCGGGGCGGGCGGACGGTCAGCGCGGGCCGGGTGGCGGGTTTGCCGGTGCTCCCGCCTGCTGCGCCGCTTCGAGGATGGACCGTGCGCGACCGTAGGAGCCGAGATTGAAGGACCGGGGATAGCCGAGCGCCTTCAGCCGACGGACGCCGAGGGCGCTGCGTCCGCCCCCATGGCAATGAAGCAGCAGCACGGCGTTTTGATCCGGGATGACTGCCGGCAAGAGCTCCGAGATCCGTCCGAGCGGGATGTTGAGGGCGTCCCGCAGGTGTTCCTGCGCGAATTCGCCGGGGGTTCGGACATCGATCACGCGGGCCCCCTCCCCGAGGAGGCGGACGGCGCGGTCCACCGAGATCATGGTGCGGCGCTGGAAGATCGCCCAGGCGATGAAGACGGCGGCTGCGGTTGACCAGATGATCCAATCCATGGCGGCGAATCCGGGAGCGTGATTACTTGGCGGCAGGCGCCGGAGACCCCGGTGTCGGACGGGGCAGCAACGGAGGCGGGTTGCCCGGAACGAGCCAGGGGCCGGGCAGAAAAACCGCGGAGGAGGCGGGATCGACGGTGACGAGCACGCCGTGGAAGTCGGAAGCGCCGAACGTCTCGAGGCGCGTCAGGTTGGGAACGGGCGGCCCGCCGGGCGTGGTGCGGAAGCCGATGTCGAGGCGGAAGCGGTGCTCGTCGGCGTGGACGAGGAGCACGGGTTTGCCGAAGGCGCGGGCCTCCGTGCCGAGGGTTTCGAGGAAGAGCGCAAAGCCGGGGTTTCCAGGGACGGGATTGGCCTGGCAGAAGAGAACCACGCCGGGCGCGGACTGGGCGCGGGCCTCGGCCATGGTGTCGCGCAGCCACGCGGCATTGGCTTGGTCGCGCTCGCGCCACTCCTCGACGGCACCGGGCAGGGCGGGTTGGCGATTGTTGTTGCTGCCCACGATGTGCAGCGTGGCAAACACCACGCCACCCCGGGTCCAGCGCGCGTTCTCGACAAACTTGGCGTAGGCCGGGACGCGGCGCTGGGTGACCAGCGGAATCGGTGATTGGCCCAGGCTCGATTCGTCGGGGAAGAAAAGCCGTCGGATGTGGTCCAGGCGTTCGAGCGGTTGGAAGCGACCGTTCGCGGCACGGTGGACATCGGTCCATTCGTTGTCGCCGGGCGTGAAGACGAGGGCGCCGGCCAGGTGGTCGAATTCACGCTTGCGACGGAGAAAGAGCTCGTCCGTGGCGGGTTCCTCGCTGCCGAAGAGGTCGCCGAGATGGACGGCAAAGGCGGGTGCCTGACGGTCGATTTCCGACAGGACC
The DNA here is from genome assembly GCA_964608505.1 of uncultured Verrucomicrobiota bacterium. Taxonomy (GTDB): domain Bacteria; phylum Verrucomicrobiota; class Verrucomicrobiia; order Limisphaerales; family CAIMTB01; genus CAIMTB01. Next base: position 771 of record CAZSOV010000388.1, on the reverse strand, counting down.
CGGCCATAGGCGGCCTCGCTCCCGGGGAGCCGGGCGTAGGGCAGGCAGCCGATGGCGATGAACTGGAACGGCGGCGGGGCGGGTGCGGTGGCCGGGGCACTCGGTGGGGCGGATGCCTGAACCGGTCCGGGGATCAACCCCAGGAGGGCAGCAACAAGACCGGGCGAGGGGAGACGCATGACCTGCCGCAGCGTCGGGGCTCCGCCGGACGGGCGCAAGACCATCGGGGCCGCATGGGGGCCGTGGAGATCCGTCCGCGGTCGAGCCGTGCCTGTGTCGGTGGATCCGTGCTCGTCCGTCAGGGATGAACGGGCGCTCTCGCTCGCGACGACCGCACCGCATGCACGCCGCCAGCGGACCGCGTGGTGGCCCGTCAGCCTAGCCGAAGACGTTCTTCTGCAGGTCCCGTAGGGTGAACATCCCCGCGGTCTCCACTCCCTTCATCCGCCGCGCTCCGTCCTTCCGCTTCCTCCCGAACTTCTCCCGGTGTTGCCGGAAAACCCCCTCCACGAACTCCCGACTCCCCAGCGCCGCCCCGTCACAGAAGTACCGTACCCGGCACCGAACATATTCGCGCAACGGCAATTCCCCCTTCGCCGCCAGCACCTCCGACACCGCCGTCGCCCGCACCGCGCCGCGCACCGGGCGACCATCCGCTCCCGTCCCCTGGCGTCGTTCGTCCCCCTCCCGATACAACCAGCTCCGGTACACTTCCAACGACCGGCTCACGCTCTCCTCCCGCCCCCGTTGCAGCGCCGTCACCAGCGTCTG
>CAZSOV010000387.1:0-6477 GCA_964608505.1 uncultured Verrucomicrobiota bacterium | reverse complement strand
CGCCGGTTCGAGGCCCAGCGGGGGCGCGCGGACGAGCTGCTCCAGCGCTTCGGCCTCGCGCTCATGCTCGGCCTCGCCTACGCCGCGAGCATCGGCGGCATCGGCACCAAGATCGGCACCGGCACGAACATGGTCTTCGTGCGCCAGGCCGAACGGACCCTCTCCCTCGAGGTCAGCTTCGCCCAGTGGCTCGCCATCGGCATGCCGGTCGTGCTCGTCGCCCTCCCCCTCGTCTGGCTCTTCCTCGTCCGGCTCGCCGCCCGCCTGCCCTCCGCCGACTTTCCCGGCGCCCGGGAGGAGATCACCCGCGCCCGCGCCGCCCTCGGCCCGATGTCCCGGGGCGAATGGATCGCCCTGATCCTGTTCCTGGTCGCGGCGATCCTCTGGGTCACCCGTCAGGACATCGATTTCGGGGCCTTCGCGCTGCCGGGCTGGGGGAATCGCATGCCCGCGGGCTGGCGGACGGGGGCCTGGGCGGCGTCCGTTCCCCCGCCGCTCTCGGGCCTGTTGGAGGCCCGCGCGGGGGAATCCCTCGTCGCCATCGTCCTCGGAGCCAGCCTTCTCGTGATCCCCGTTACCCGGCGTCCGTGGCGTCCGGCCCTGGATTGGCGCGGTGCGGCCGGAATTCAATGGAGCCTCCTCGTGGTCCTCGGCGGCGGCTTCGCCATGGCGCGCGGGGTGGAAACCAGCGGACTGTCGGCCCTCATCGCCAGGGGCCTGCAAGGCGCCCCCACGCTATCCCCCCTCCTCCTCACCATCCTGATCTGCTTGATCGCCGTCGCCGTCACCGAGTTCGCCTCCAACGTCGCGACGGCCTCCATCCTCCTCCCGCTTCTCGCCGCGTCCTCCGCCGCCCTCGGAGCCTCGCCCGCCACGACCATGATCGCCGCGACCCTGGCCTCCTCCTTCGGTTTCATGCTCCCGGCCGGCACCCCCCCCAACGCCGTCGTCTACGCCAGCGGCTACATCCCTGCCATTCGGATGGCCCGCTGCGGTTTCTGGGTCGATCTGTTCGGCGCAATCCTCGTCGGAATCCTCTGCCACTGGACGGTCCCTCTCGTCCTGGGTCGTTGAGGACCGCTCCGCAGCCGCCGTCGTGAGACGGCGGAGCGAACAGAGTCCGCAAACGGGGCCGGCGGGCGCGCACGGACGCACGTGAGGCGGACTGCCCCCGCGCACTGCCCAGGCTCCACCTCGTGACCTCGGTGGCCACGCCGTTCCCCGCTCCTGCTATTCCGCGGGCATCTCGAAATGCTCGCTGCTCGTACGCAACCCGCGGTCATCGGTCACCGCGAAAAACCCGACCAGGGGACGCCCATCCGGGAGGCTGGCCACAACCCGCCCCTCAGCGATTTCCGCCGGGACCGTCGTCCAGTTCCGTTTTTGCCAGGGACCGGAGTCCAGCGTGTAACAGAGGTGCGCCGAAGCGGGACGCGCCTCGCGCGCCTCCAACCGCGCGGTCAGTCGCCCGCCCCGCAGGCTCGGGGCGCCCACCCCGATGAGCCCCGGTCCACCCCGAAGCGCCGCGTCGACGAAGGCATCCACCTCGGGGAAAGTCCAGATGTGGCCGTGGGGCAGGTCCTTCACCACGGACACGTGACGCAGCCTCGCCGGCACCTGCCGGTAGGATTTCCGGTAGCTGTCGAGCGGGTATGCAAAGTCCGCGGTGCCATTCAGGAACAGCGTGGGACAGCGCACGCGGGCGAGGTAAACCCCGGGGTCGAACGTCCTCAACCACAACTCCCGCGCCTCGGGCGTCATCGCCGCCAGCGCCCCGTCCTTCCAGACGCTGTTGTCCCCGAGGAATCCGCAACCATAGACGGGGACGGCGACCCGGAACCGCGAATCGAGGCCCGCCACGATGCAGGTCAGATAGCCACCCCAGCTGATGCCCGTCAGGCCCACCCGGCGCGTGTCCACGTCGGGCAGCGAGCGGACGAGCGAATGCGCCCGGATCACCGCCGCAACGGCGTGATAGGTCCACATGTCCCGGATGTCGCCCGGGCCGAACGGGCGGAACTTCACCTTGTCGGATTGGTCCGGCCCTCCGTCCGGCAGGCGGCCCCGGGGACCGTTGCCCGACAGGTCCATGGCCAGGGCCACGTAGCCGCGCGCGGCCCAATGTGCGGCCCAGTCCGGGAAGGCCCGACCGCCTCCCCCGTGCACGAGGACCATGGCGGGATGGCGCGTTCCGGGATCGGACCCGGCGGGACGACCGAGGTAACCGAAAACACGGGTGGAACGACCTTCGAAGGGTTCGCCGGCGAAAAAGACCTCCTGGACCAGGCCGGTGCGGGAGCCCCAGGTCGCCGCCGGCGCCGCGGCCAGCGAGCCGAGATCCCAAGGGCCCGATGTGCCTCCGCGACCCAACTGACGGTTGGCGTTGGACGAACAGGCTGGGAGAAGGGTGGCGAGGGCGAGGGCGAGAGGGAGCTGCCAGAGTCCGGGGTGCATGCGCCCGACCTTGCCCGGGAGAGCGGGGCCTGTCCAAGACGCAGGCACGGCCCATGCGGACCTTGGGAGGGTCCGTCCTGTTCCTGACCCGAGCGTCGAGACCCAGGACCCGGGACGCCAACGCGGCGCGTTGGGAACGCCGATGGGAACGCGGTCCACCCACGGCGAGCCTGGGCCCTTACGGGGCGAGGGCGGGACGGGTTTTCCCCGGGGGCGTGCTAGCGGCCCAGCGCCAGCCGGTCGGCGAGACGTGGCGGGAGCCCGGCGTCGATGATTTTGCGCTGTGCGCTGCCGATGTCGTAGTCGAGGCGGCGCAGCTCGATGGTGTTCTCGGTGGTGTCGTAGACGACGTAGGCGGCCTTGGGGTTGTTGTCCCGGGGTTGGCCGACGCTGCCGACGTTGACGAAGTACTTCTTGCCGGGTTCGACCCGGAACTTCGAATAGGTGCCGCCCCGGACCATGCTGTCGCGCACGAAGGCAACGGGAACATGGGTGTGGCCGAAGAAGCAGAGGGAGGTGTTCTGGTAGGTGAAGCTCGAGGCGGCCTCGAGCTTGTCGAAGACGTATTGCCAGCGTTGCGGGGCGTCGAGCGTGGCGTGGACGATGGTGAAGGCGCCGACGAGGCGCAGATACTTGAGATCATGCAGCCACTTGCGGTCCTCGGGGCTGAGCTGCTGGCGGGTCCAGGCGACGGCTTCGAGAGCCAGCGGATTGAACCCCTCGGCGAAGGCGTCGTTGGAGCAGTACTCGTCGTGGTTGCCCTTGACGCAGGGCATGCCCATGTCGCGGACGATGTCGAGGCACTCCTTGGGGTTGGCCCCGTAGCCGACCACGTCGCCGAGACAAACGTAGTGGGTGCAGCGTTGCTCCTTGGTGTCCTTCAGGACGACTTCGAAGGCATCCAAGTTGGCGTGAATGTCGGCGATGATCGCGTATCTCATCTGGCGTGTACAACCTAGCGCGCTATGTGAAAGCCGCGAAGATCCCCGAGAGGATCGGACCACTCGACGGCCTCGTCCCGAATCAGAGGTCCGAGCCCCGAATCCCGAAGAGCACGGCGAAATTCCTCGAGTTCGGAACGCATCCCTTCCGCGACCAGTTCGACCCGACCGTCGGGAAGATTCCGGACCGAACCACAGACCTCGAAACCACCGGCCGTGGCCTGGGCGGCGTAGCGGAAACCCACGCCCTGCACCTGGCCGGAATATCGCACGGTGACTCGTTTTCGTTGTTCTTTCACCTGGCCCGTTCTTCCCGCCGGGAACCCGTCGCCCGGTGGGGCGCCGAGGTCCGCCTGCCGCGGGGAGGAAATTGAAGCCACACCCGGCGGTTCCCCTCAACGATTTTGTCCCCCTGCGCTTTGAGACGCACATGCGCGCCGGCGGCGCATCGCATGACCTCCGTCGTCGGAGGCGGTCGGCCCCGCGTGGCTCGGCTCAGCCCGCGCCTCCGTCCTTCCCGCTGCCCGACCGGCCCACGGCCTCGTGGAGCAGCGCCATGACGTAGTCCCGGTTCATGCGGGTGATGAAATCGAGACTGATGCCCTTCGGGCAGACCGCCTCGCAGGACCCGGTCACCGTGCAATTGCCGAAACCCTCCTCGTCCATTTTCCGGACCATCGCCAGCACGCGGCCATGCCGCTCGGGCTGGCCCTGCGGCAGCAGGCTGTACTGCGACACCTTCGCGGACACGAAGAGCATCGCGCTCGCGTTCTTGCAGGCGGCGACGCAGGCACCGCAACCGATGCAGGACGCGGCATCCATCGCCCGGTCCGCGGCCTGTTTCGAGACGGGAATCGAGTTGGCATCGGGCGCCGCACCCGTCCGCACCGAGATGAACCCGCCGACGCCCATGATGCGGTCGAAGGACGTGCGGTCGGTGACGAGATCGCGGAGGATGGGGAACGGCCTGGCCCGAAACGGTTCCACGACGATGGTATCGCCGTCCTTGAAACTGCGCAGGTAGGTCTGGCAGGAGGCCACGCCCCGGTGCGGGCCGTGGGGCTTGCCGTTGATGACGAGCGAGCAGGTGCCGCAAATGCCCTCGCGACAATCGTGGGCAAAGGCGATGGGCTCCTCGCCCTTCGCGGTCAGGTCGTCGTTCACCACGTCCAACATCTCGAGGAACGACATGTTGGGATTCAGCTCCGGCGTCCGGTAGGTCTTGAACTCTCCGGGCGCCGTCGGGCCTTTCTGGCGCCAGACATTCAGGGTGACTTTCATGCGGTTCGAGGATGGAAGATCTCGGGTGCTGCGGTGGCGGGTGGCGGGTGGCGGAGGGTTCGCGGGTCCTCCGGTCACTTGTAATTCCGCTTCACCATCTTGATGTGCTCGTACTGCAAGGGTTCGACGTTCCGGATGGGCGCCTTGCCTTCCCCGGCATACTCCCAGGCGGCCACGTGCGCGAACCGTTCGTCGTTGCGGTCGCATTCGCCCTCGGCATCCACGTGCTCCTCCCGGAAATGACAGCCGCACGACTCGTCGCGCTCCAGCGCGTCCCGGCACATCAACTCGCCCAGTTCCAGGAAATCCGCGACGCGATGCGCCCGCTCGAGCGATTGGTTCAGGTTCCCGCCCTCGCCGGGGACGTTGACGTTGGCCCAGAACTCCTCGCGCAACGCGGGAATCTCCTGCAGCGCCTGCTTCAGGCCCTTCTCGTTGCGCGCCATACCGCAATGATCCCACAGAATCCGGCCCAGCCGCTTGTGGTAGTGGCTCACCGGCTGGCGCCCCTTCGTTCCCAGCAGCTTCCGGACCCGCCCCGTCACCGCCTCCTCCGCCTCGCGGAACTCCGGCGCGTCCGTCTTCGGTCGCGAACCGGGCTTCGCCGCCGCCAGATAGTCGCCGATGGTGTACGGGATGACGAAGTAGCCGTCCGCCAGCCCCTGCATCAGCGCCGAGGCCCCCAGCCGGTTCGCCCCGTGATCCGAGAAGTTCGCCTCCCCGAGCACGAACAGGCCGGGAATGCTGGACATCAGGTTGTAGTCCACCCAGAGCCCGCCCATCGTGTAATGCACCGCCGGAAAAATCCGCATCGGCGTCCGGTACGCGTCCTCGTCCGTGATCTCCTTGTAGATGTCGAACAGGTTCCCGTACCGCTCGCGCACCGCGGCCTCGCCCAGCCGTCGGATGGCATCCGAAAAGTCCAGATACACTCCCAGGCCGGATTCGCCGGCCCCGCGCCCCTCGTCGCAGACCTTCTTGGCGGCCCGGGAGGAGATGTCGCGCGGCGCGAGGTTCCCGTAGGACGGGTACATCCGCTCGAGATAATAGTCGCGGTCCTCCTCGGCGATGCTCGCCGGGTTCTTCAGACGGTCCTCCTTCTTCTTCGGAACCCAGATGCGTCCGTCGTTGCGCAGCGACTCGGACATCAGGGTGAGCTTGGACTGGTAATCGCCGGTGACCGGGATGCAGGTGGGATGGATCTGGGTGAAACAGGGGTTCGCGAAACACGCGCCGCGCTTGTACGCCCGCCAGATGGCCGTCGTGTTCGACAACCGCCCGTAGGTCGAGAGGTTGAACACGTTGCCGTATCCGCCCGTCGCCAGCACCACGGCGTCGGCCGCATGCCGGGTGACCTTCCCGTCGTTGAGATTCCGGCAGATCACGCCCTTGGCATGGCCGCCGAGGACCACGACATCCATGACCTCCTCGTGGGTCAGCATCTCGACGGTGCCCGAACCCACCTGCCGGATGAGGGCGGAATAGGCGCCGAGCAGCAGCTGCTGTCCCGTCTGGCCGCGGGCGTAGAAGGTGCGGGAGACTTGGGCCCCGCCGAACGAGCGATTGGCGAGCAGGCCGCCGTATTCCCGGGCGAAGGGCACGCCCTGGGCGACGCATTGATCGATGATCTTCACCGACACCTCGGCCAACCGATGGACGTTGGCCTCCCGGGCCCGGTAATCACCGCCCTTGATGGTGTCGTAGAACAGGCGATGCACGCTGTCGCCGTCGTTCTGGTAGTTCTTCGCGGCGTTGATGCCGCCCTGGGCCGCGATGCTGTGCGCGCGCCGCGGACTATCCT
>CAZSOV010000386.1:0-6484 GCA_964608505.1 uncultured Verrucomicrobiota bacterium | reverse complement strand
TTCGATCGCCCCGCGACCCGGCGGTCGCGGGCCCCAATCGACTTTGTCAATCGCCTTGCACCCCCCCCGGTTCCCGAATCGTTGCGGCCCCCACCACCGGAGCTAGAGTGCGCCATGGACACCCCCTCGCGTCCCGCGCCGCCTGCGCTCGGGTTCTTCCGCCCCTCCCGAATCCGGGGTCAACCGGGCGGCATCGTCGCCGTCCTCGTCCTGATGGCAACCGGGATACCCGCCCTTTCCCAGGCCCCCGAGGCCGCCGCGTTTCGCCCCGCCCTTCTCAATCTCGATTCCGGGCTCGTCGTCGGCGACTCCTTCCGTGCCGCCCAGACGTTCACCGCGATGGAAACCGGGACGCTCGGGTCGTTGTCCCTGCTCCTGAGCCGCAACGGGCTCATCGTCCCGGACCTCGTTCCGTTCGAATTGCGGCGCACCGACGCCACCGGAGCCCCCGGCGAGGTGATCGTCCGGTTGAGCCTCGCGGGATTCCGCCTGACGGACCGGACCTCGCCCGTCTTCCAGGAAGTCGATTTCACCGGGGCCGGGATCCCCATCGAGGCCGGAGTCTCCTACGCGCTGATGCCGATTCTCGATCCCTCGGTGGGCATCCATGCCGGCGGCGTCGCGTGGCACGGGACGATCACCGGCCCGGGAGTCATCCCGGGCGGCGAAGCGATCCCGGACTCCCTGGGCTACGCCGATGGGAAGCTCTGGGAATCGTTCGACGCCGGCATGACCTGGAACGCCAAGGAAAAAGCGGACCTCGGGTTCGAGGTCCGCCTGGTTCCGGAGCCGGGAACGGGTTCCCTGCTCCTGCTGGGAGCGATCCTGATCGCGTCCCGGAACGGCCACCGCCGCCCGCCGGCAGCTCAGCGCGTGGGCGAATAATCGGTGGGCACGAGGAACGTCGACTTCACCCCGCCCGGCGCGGTGAGCGATCCGCCACCCGCCTTTTCCGAGGCTTCGCGGGCGGCCTTCCAGCGCGGGTCGCCTCCGAAGGCCCGGAACGACTTGGCCGCGGCGTCCGTCGTCGCGTGGGTGAGCAGGTAGACGAGGCGGTTGTCGCTGCCGGGCTCGCCCTTCAGAGGCGTCCAGTACGCGTAGTTGTGCATGCCGTATTCCGCGAAGAGCTTGACGGTGTGGTCCCGGAACCGCGCGTTCAGATGCCCGAGGTTGCCCGGGGTTGCCGTGTAATCGCGCAATTCAAACACCCGCCGCGTCTTGCCCGCGCCGATCACGACTTCGGGCGAGTAATCGGTCGTGCCCAGGAAGAAATTCTCCGCCTTCTGGACCAGCCCGCCCTTCTCCTCGGAGGCCTTGTACGCCGCCTGCCAGTCCGGATCCGCCGAGAACGCCTTCCACGCCGTTTCCCGCGCGTCCTTGCTCGGGTACGAGAGCAGGAAGAACAGCCGCGGATTCTCCTGGTTCTGCAACGGCGTCCAGTACCCCACGCTCGTGATCCCGTGCTTCTCGAACAACGCCAGCGTGTGGTTCCGGAATCGCTGGTGCAGATCGTCGAGCTTGCCCGGCGCCGCGTGGTAGATCCGCAACTCGTAGCACTTCGTGTCCGCCGCGGACGCCGCGCCCACGAAGGGGTTCGCCAGGGCCAGTGCCGCGAGAATCGGGAGAAGGAAACGTTTCAACATGGGTGGTAAGGGTCGGGTGGTTTCGGAACCCCGCCATGCCATCGCCGCGGACGAACCGGGTCAAAGCAATTTTCCGGGCGCCGTCCTCCTCTCCCTCCCCCCAACGCCCATGCACGACGTCCAGTGCCGAGGGCCTGCGCGGGGAGTCGAGTCGGGTCAAACCCTGACCTTGGACATTCCCCGGCCGGGCCGATGGCCCCGGGCAGGGCACGGGATCGCGCCGGTCTCCCCCGCGGCGGCAAATGTCAAATGTCGAATGTCGATGTTTGACCCCATTGTCCCCCTTCTCCGCCGTTGCCCGGCCCGGTTCCCCGCGCGAACCTGCCGCACCCGATGAGGCCGCGATCATTCGTCCAAGGACGCGTCCGGAACCCTTCACTGCCGGCCCTGTGGCTCCTGCTCGCGACGTGGCTATCCCCCACGCCCCCTTCCCTCCGGGCCGCCGACGCCACCAGGCCTCTCCCGCCGGGCATCCGTCGACTCGAAGCCCCCGGCATCCACAACCTGTTCGCCGTCGCCACCAACCTCTATTCCGGGAGCGCCCCCGAATCCGACGAAGCCTTCGCCGCCCTCGCCAGGCTCGGCGTCCGGACCGTGATTTCCGTGGACGGCGCCCGCCCCGACGTCGAGGCCGCCCGGCGGCACGGTCTCCGCTACGTCCATGTGCCCCATGGCTACGACGGCATCGGCGCCGAACTTCAGGCACGCCTCATCCAGGCGACCCGCGTCCTGCCCGGCCCGGCTTTCGTCCACTGCCATCACGGCAAACACCGCGGCCCGTCCGCCGCCGCCATCATCTGCCTTGGCAATCAGGGCTGGGATGCCGCCCGGGCGGATGCCTTCCTCCGCGCCGCCGGGACGGCCACGAATTACGGCGGCCTCTACGGGACGGTCCGTCAATTCGTCCGGCCCACCGCCGACCAACTCCGTGCCGTCGGACCGGAGTTCCCCGAAGTGGCGCGGGTACCGGACCTGGTCGCGTCGATGGTCGAGCTGGACGCGCGCTGGGAACGGCTGAAGTCCATCCGCAAGGCGGGATATGTCACGCCCCCGGACAGCCCCGACCTCGTCCCCGCCCAGGAGGTCGTGCTGCTCCGGGAACACTACCGGGAAGCGCGGCGCCTCGCGGAGTCGGTCCGGCTCGGCCCGGATTTCCTGGCGCGACTCGAGGCCGCCGAGAGCGCCGGGCACGAGGCGGAACGCCTGCTCCGCGAGGTCCGCGGTCCGCTGCCGGAGGCGGATCGCGCGCCCCTGGAGGCCGCCTTCGACCGCCTGGGCCGGGACTGCACGGCCTGCCATGTCCGGTATCGGGACGCGCGTCCGCGCTGACACGCGGCCCTTCGGTCCGTCCGCCGGACGGCGCCACGCCACCCACCCCGTGCTTCCCGCGCCTACGGCCCACCCGAACCCGCCGCGGGGGCCGCGGGCCGCGCCGGAGCGAGGTCGATCCAGCGCACGGCCCGTCCGTCCGTGCGGGCCGGCTCGACCCGTCCGATGATCGCGGCGACGCCGTACCCGAGCGCGTGCAACGCGTCCACGCACGCTTCCGCGCGGTCGGCAGGCACGCCGGCCAGCAGGCCGCCGGCGGTCTGCGGGTCGTAGAGCAATTCGATCTCCCGCTCGCGCCCCGCCGGAACCGGGTCGTCCACGCGGGCCGCCCGCCGATGATTCTCCGGGAAGAGCGAACTCCGAACGCCCGCGGCAGCGGCCAGCACGGCGCCTTCCAGCACGGGCACCGCCGCCGTATCCAGCCCCGCCGAAACCCGGCTCGCGTCCAGCATTTCGAGCAGGTGTCCGATCAACCCGAAGCCGGTGACGTCGGTGCAGGCCGTGGCACCGTGCCGCCGCAGGCAGCCGACCGCCGCGGCCTGCGAGACCAGGAGGCCGTCCAAGGCCTCGTCGTACCCGCGTCCGAGCCGGAGCCCGGAACGTTCCGCGGCCAGCACCACGCCGGTTCCCAGGGCCCGGGTCAGGACCAATGCCTGTCCGTCCGCCAGACCGCCCTTGCGCCACACCTCGCCGGGCCACGCCCAGCCTTGCACCGCGAAACCCACCCCCAATTCCGCGCCCTCCGACGAGTGCCCGCCCACCAGCGCGACGCCTTCGGCGCGCAGCGTTTCCGCCGCCCCGCTCAGCAATTGGAACAACGTCTCCTCCATCTGCGCCGCGCCGCCCCACGGGATCGTCGCGAGGGCATGCGCCGTCCGGGGCGCGACCCCCATCGCATGCAGATCCCCCAGCGCGTGATTCGCCGCCATCCGCCCCAACAAATACGGATCCCCGACGAAGTCCCTCAGGAAATCGACGGACTCCACCAGCACCTGGCCCTCCGGCACGCGGACGACCGAGGCATCGTCGGGTTCGGTGCAGCCCACCAGGACCTCGTCGCGGGGGGCGGGCAGCTCCAACCGCCGCAGCACGCGACCCAGAATGTCCGGCCCCACTTTCGCTCCGCAGCCCCCGCACCGCATCGCCCCGGGATCGGAACCGGAGGCGGCTCCGCTCGTTTCGGGAAGATCCCGGTAGGCACGCATCCAGCGGCGATCGATCCCATCCTTCCATCGCCACACCCAGTGGCCGGCGCACGTCAGCCACCCGCGCGAGGCCACCGCCGACCGGTCCCCGAGGCTGATCAGACTCAGGAACTGCCGCTGGGGACGAAAGGGGCGCAGGGGTTCCCCCCGCAGGTATCTTCGGAGATTCCCGCCCAGTGGTCCGCCCTGGCGCACCGCGAACACCCCCGACTTGGGGCGCCGGTGCGGGGTCATCGTGGCCAGGTCCCCCGCGCCAAACACGAACGGGTGCGACACGGACTGCAACGACTCGTTGACGCTCAGGAATCCGTCGTCGGACCGCGCCAGGCCCGTGTCGGCCAGCCAGTCGGGCGGGCTGGCCTGGGTCGTCCAGAACAGCACGTCGAATCCGATTCGCCGTCCGTCGTCGCACCGGATCGTCCCGGGTTCGACCGCCACGACCCGGCTCCCGAAATGCACCCGCACGGCGCGCCGCTCCAGCTCCGAGGCAATCCGGCGCCGGACCCGCGGGGGATGGCCCCCGGGTACGGACCCTCCCGCGGTGACGAGGTGGAATTCGAACCGCGACGTCGTCGACTGCCCCGCCTCGCGCGCGTCCTCGAGCAGGCGATGTCGAATCGCCAGCAACAACTCCACGCCCCCGGTACCGCCACCCACCGTCACGACGCGGAAGGGTTGCTGCCGCGACTCCCGGGCCCGCGCCCGGATCCCGGCCCAGCGCCGGAGAAACGGGTCGACGGGTTTCACGGGGACGGCGTGCTCCGCAGCCCCGGGAATGCCGGACATTGAGGGCGTCGAACCGGTGTTCAACGAAACCACATCGAAACCGAGCGGGGGCCGCCCCTCGAGGAGCACCTGCCGCCGGGCCGGATCGAGCCCGACCAGCCGGGCACGGATGAACTCCACGCCGGCCCAGCGGCACAGGCGGCGCAGGTCGAGGTGCATTTCCGGTGCCGAGTAATGACCCGCCACATGTCCGGGCAGCATGCCGGAGTACGCGGTCCATTCGGACGGCGAAACACAGCGCACCCGCACCCCGGGTTCCGGGTGCATTCCCCAGGCCCGCACCACCCCGGCGTGCGCGTGCCCGCCCCCCACCAGCACCAGATCCTTCGTGGCCGGCATCACGCCCTTCATCCGCCCGCATGTAACCCCGGTGCGACCCGGGTTCGCACCCCCAAAAAGCGGAAGGCGGCGCGCGAAACCCGCACGCCGCCGGAAATTCCGAACCCGAACCCAATCGTCGTCCGGGCACCCGGGTTCCGATTTCCGGAACGCCGGCCCCGCGACGCGACTCGACGCGACGCAACGCTTAACTCAGTCGGGCTTGTGGGCGCTGTGGCAGGCCTTGCAGTTCACGGCGGCCTTGTACGCCTCGACGGCGCCGGGTTTGCCGTCCTCGACGGCCTTGGCGGCGACGCACAGCTTCTCGGCGAGTTCCTTCCAGGACTTCTCCTCGCCCTTCGGCGCCTTCTGGGAGCACATGTCGACGTAGGCGGCGACGATCTTCTTGAGTTCCTCCTTCGTCGCCTGGCCGCTGGCCACCTTCTTGCACAGCGGGCTGTCGCCCTTGTGGAACTCCTTCATGACCTCCTTGATGGTGAGCTTCGGCTTGTCCGCCGCGCCCACGGCCAGGGTGGCCGCAAGGCCCACGGCCGCGGCGAAGGTCAACGACGAGAGAATGCTGGATGACTTCATGGGAATAGGATGTTGGCTGACTTCTGACTGCATTGGCTGTTGGCGTGCGCCCCGGCCGTGCTCCGCCCTTGCGGGCCGATCGAGGATCCGGGTCGATTCCTCCGCGCCGACGAGGGCCCGACACCGGCAACGCGGCGTGGGATCATCGATTCACGGGGAGACACGGGGCGGGAGCCTACGGATGCCCTGCCCGCCTGCAAGCGCGGATCCAGCTCCCGCGCTTCCCCGCTCAGGGCAATTGATAAAGTCCGGTACGCAACCGTGCTGTGGGGCGTGCGACTGCCAAGTCGCCAGCTTCCGTTCCCCGTCGCTCCCCGTCGTCCGCCCGGCGCATCGCTGCGTCCTGCCTGCTTCCCTCCACCTCCCCGTGCCGGCGGCGCTGGCCGGGAGCGCTCCCGTGCCAAAGCGGCAGAGGACTGCCGCACTCCACGACCCTGTCGGGCATGCCGGGCGACGACCGCCCTCGCAGGTCCGAAGATGCGTAGCGCCACGGCCGGTCCGTAGCTGCCGTCGTCCGACGGCGGGGCGAATGCCGTCCGCCGGACCCGTTCCGCCTCCGATGTGGGGCGTGCGACTGCCAAGTCGCCGGTTTCCCCTCTGGTTTCGCCT
>CAZSOV010000385.1:0-6487 GCA_964608505.1 uncultured Verrucomicrobiota bacterium | reverse complement strand
CCCGGTAGCCAGCGCCGCAGGCGGAAGCGAGCTTCTCGTGGCCGAACCCGAGGGGGTCCTTGCGGGAATGGCAGGCGGCGCACTCGGGTTTGGTGCGGTGCTTTTCGAGGCGCTGCCGGAAGGTGAGGCCTTCCTTGGGTTGATCGTCGGGCGGGAGGCCGCCGACGTTGGGCGGCGGGGGCGGGGGCGGGGCACCGAGGATCTCCTCGAGCAGCCATTTGCCGCGGAGGACGGGGCTGGTGCGTTGGGGGTAGGACGTGAGGGTGAGGACGGCGGGCATGGTGGCGACGCCGCCGCGATGGCGGTCGGGGAGGGACACGCGGTGCCAGCCGTTCGTGGGGACGCCGGGCAGGCCGTAGATCGCGGCCAGGGTGGAGTTGACCCAAGTGTAATCGGCGTCCACCAGTTCGAGCAGGCTGCGGTTCTCCCGGAGGAGGGCGGTGAAGAACCGCACGGGTTCCTCGAGCATGGCATCGCGGACCTCGGGCGTGTACTCGGGGAACTTGCGGCGGTCGGGGGCGGTGCCCGTGCGCAGCCGGCGAATGCCCAGCCATTGTTCGACGAAACTGGCGGCGAAAGCCTCGGCCTTGGGGTCGGCGAGGAGACGGCGGATTTCGGCCTGAAGGAAGGCGGGATCACTCAGACGTCCCGCGCGCGCGGCGGCCAGCAGGGCGTCATCGGGGGTGGAGGACCAGAGAAAATAGGAGAGGCGGGTCGCGAGCTCGAAATCGGCGACGCGACGGGGCGCGGCGGGCGGAGCGGCGGCGGAGCGTTCCGCGGTCGACGATCCGTCGTCGGCGGGCGGGGCCGGGGCGGGGGGCGCCGGGTCGGATTCCACGCGGAACAGGAAGCGGGGCGAGACGAGGACGGCGGCCAGGGCGGTGCGCACCGAGGTTTCCCAGGCCTCGCCGCGGGCGCGAGCGCGGTCGTACACGGAGAGGAGACTGTCGAGTTCGCCGTCGAACAGGGGGCCGCGGTACGCACGGTAGGCGTGATACTCGAGGGTGCCGGCGGCAGCGGCGCGGTCCGAACGGAGGTACCCGGGGCGGATGGGGAAAAGCCGGTGCGCGGGTGCGGCGGCGAGGACCTGGTCGGCGGCGGCGAGGTAACGCTCCATCAGGATGGGCGGCAGGAAAAGAGCACCGGCGTTGTTGTCGAAACCGCCTCCCCCCGAACCGTCGGCGGGAAAGTCGTCGGCGGGACGGAGGTCGATTCCGAACAGGTCACGGACGGTGTTGTTGTATTCGAGGCGACCGAGCCGATGGAGGAGCTTGGGACCGGGATCCTTCGGAATCAGGGAGTAGTCCATGTCCCGGAGGCTTTCAGTCAATCCATCGACGAGGAGGTCGCGCTCCTCCGGGGTGGGCTGGGGTTTCCGGGGCGGCGGCATCTCGCGGTCGCGGATCAGACGGGCCACGGTCTCCCAGCGGCGCGGGTCGAGCTGGATGGAACGTTCGGTGTCGTAGCGGAGGAGATCGACGCCGCCCTTGCGGGATTCGGCGTCGTGACAGTCGCCGCAGTACTTCACCACCAGGGGGCGGAGGGTGGTCGGGAAATCGTCGGCGCGGGCAGCGATCGGCAGGGCGAGGAGCGGGAGGAGGAGCGGGAGCAGGAGCGGCGTGGGAGCCATGGGAAATCGGGAATCGAGGCCGAAGGCGGCCCGGGTCAGCGGTTCGTCGAGGCGGGATAAAGGCGGGCGACGTCGAGCAGAAGACTCTCGAGGCGCGCGTAGTAGTCGTCCTCGGGCAGGGTGGCCTTCCGGTCGCGGAGCGCGGCGAGGTCGCGCTCCAGAGCGTCGCGCCGGGCACGGGACTCGGGGGAAAGCCGGGCGTCGTCGGGACTGCGGAGGAGGTGGAACTGATGGGCCCGGAGGCCGTCGAGGGGCGCGCCGTCGCGGGCCCGTTTGGTGGCGCGCAATCCGCGAAACCACTCGGCGGGGGTGCCGAGGCCGTCCCCGTTGTCATCGAGCAGGGCGTGCTCGGTGGCCATGCGGCCCTCGGTCCTGTAGAACTCGGCGACGCGGGCGGAGGCGCTCAGGAAGGCCTCGAGCAGCGAGGTCTGGCCGTCCTGATCGAGGTCGCCGGAGGGATCGGCGATGGTCTCGGCGAGATGACGCCCGAGACGGGTGAAGTTCTGCTCGAAGCCGGAGCGGGTGGCGGAAAGCACGACGCGGTTGGAGGCGGCGAGCTTGTTGAGGAAGGGTGCGCTCGCGGAAGCGGTGTTGAGGATGGCCAGCGGGCGCTTGAAGGGCTGGAGCATGACGGCCAGATCCGTGGCGGCGAGGTCGGGTCCGCGGAGGTTGAAGCGGGCTTCCTTGCCGTCGAATGTGCCGTGGCCGATGAGGACGAGCCAGAGCTCGTCGAGGCCGGCCTTGGGTTGCTGGTCGAGGACTTCCTGAAGCCGGGTGAGGTCGTTGGTGCCCTTGGACGCGGGGAACGGCGGGGCATCGTCCAGACCGAGAGTGAAGACGGGAGCGGAGGCACGCTGGCAGGCCTGTTGCCATGCGGCGGCCTGGGCGACGAAATTGGAGCCGTACTCGGGTTCGCCCGGGGCGCCGACGAGGAGGATGACCTGCGTGCCGGCGGGGGTGGTGAACGGCAGGAGGCCAACCAGGAGCAGGAGCAGGAGCAGGTGCAGGCCTTGCCTGGGCGGCATCCAACTCATCGGTCCGGTCGGTCCCATCGATGCCATAAATCCATTTCTCCTTCGTGCGCTCAGGGCAGGCCGCGCCAGCGCCGCAGCCCCCATTCGGCGGCGAGACAGGCCAGAGCCAGGGCGAAGAGCCAGGGGGAATGCCAGAGCGGCGAGGTCCAGGCTTCCATGACGGGCGCGGCACGCTGGGGGAGCTGGCGGACAAAGGCGTCCAGTTGCGCGATTGGCACGACCTCGCCGCGGGTGGCCCGGGCGATGGATTCGAGCAGCGAACGGTTGGGGACGAGCGACCGGAACTCCTCGGCACCTCCCTCGCTGCTCCAGCCGGTTTCGGCGCGTCCCTCGGAGGCCCCGACGACGTTGGTGACTAGGGCGGTGGCGCGGTAGCCGCCGCCGGCGCGGGGTAGATAACTGGCGACGTAGAGGCCGGGTTCGGTGGCGGCGGGTTCGGCCCGGAGGCGGACCGTATTGGTGTTCGCGGGGTCGCTGCCGGAGCCCGCGGAAGGATCCGCGGCGAAGGTGACCGGCTGGACGTCGATGAGGACGGCGGCGTCGTCGAGGGGCTGGAACCGGGCGTCGCGGACGCGGACCTCGAGGCGGACGGAGCTGTCGGGGTCGGCGGAGACGGGTTCGGCCGAGACCTCGACGCGCCCGGGCACATCGGCGACGAGCCAGCGGAGGAGTTGGCGCCAGGACTTGTCGAGATCGACGCGGGAGGCGGGATCGCGCATGCCCCAGCGCCAGAGATCGCCGAGGGTGACGGCGGCGGTCCGTCCACGCCCGAAGCGCTGGATGGCCACGGCCGGAAGGAGGTTGCCGGCCTGATCGCGGGCGGTGGCGATGACCGAGGCGCCGGGTTTGGTGCCGCGCACGCGATTCATGACGGACAGGGCCGGCATGGCGTCGAGTCGCTGGCGTTCGCCGGTTTCGTTGTCGCGGACGCGGGCCCAGGCCTCGAGCCAGCCCTCGCGGGCGAGGTCGTACTGGACGGGACCGGAGGCGGCGGCTTCCGGGGCTCGATCCAGGTAGACGGGGAGCATGTCCCCGACGGGATTGCGGTGGTAGCCGCCCTCGCGGAAGGACTCGGTGCCGCCGAGCATGAGAAAGCCGCCACCCCGTTCCGAGACGAAGCGCTGGAGGAGGGTCAGTTGTTCGGGAGTGAAGAACGCGGCCTCGAGATCGTCGAGGATGACGGCGTCGTAGGCGTAGAGTTCCTCGGGGACGCGTGGAAACCCGGAGCGCAGTTCGACTTCGTCGCGGGTGTTGAGTCGGACGAGAACGGGTTGGTCGAAGCGTTCCACCTCCTCGGGGTTTTGATTGCCGAAGCCGCGGAAGAGGGGGTTGCTCTGTTCGCCGGCGTAGCCGCGAAACTCGAAGCGGGGTTCGCGGCGGGCGACGCGGATGAGGGCGACGACCTGGAGTTGCGGATCCTCCATGGCCGCGCGGTTCATAAACTTGAATTCCCAGTTGGGCCGTCCGGAGACGTACAGAATGCGGTAGGGACCACGCCCGCGGTCGACGGGCAGGACGCGCGCGTTGTTGGCCAGGGTGATTTCGGTCGAGGTGGCGGAAGGCGTGGCGGGCGGGGCCGACGTGGAGGTCGCGGAGGCGGGGGGAGGAGAGGCGGCCCCGGACTTCGGGGCGACGCGGAGTTGGTAGAAGGAAAGCCCGGGGCGCTCGGGTTTGATCAGGAACCGGACGGGGAGGGCATCGGCATCGCGGCGGACGGAGAGGGTTTCCTCCTTCAGGACGCGGCCGGTGGGATCGACGAGTTGGGCGGTGACGCGTTCGCCGGCGAAACCGGCGGCGTGGAGTTCGGCGGAGACGGTGACCGGGGCGTCCTCGAAGGCCGATTGGGACACCGCGGATTGGGCGAGGGCGAGGTCGCGGGCATCGGTGCGGTCGCCGAGGACGACGGGATAGACCGGCGGGAGGCCTTCGGCGTCGATGCGACCGGCGGGCAGGTCGGTGGCATTGCCGTCGGTGAAGAGGAGCACGCCGGCCAGGGGACGTCCGCGGAAGCGTTCGGCGATGGATCGGAGGGCGGCACCGAGGGAGGAGGCGCGTCCGTCGAAGGCGAGTTCCTGGAAATTCTGGACGTTGCGGAGGCGGTTGGCGAAGGCGTAGCGGCGGAGTTCGAAATCCGAGGCGAGCTGGGGTTGCCAGCCGGGCTTCTGGAAGTCGAGGAGGTCGCGCAGCACCTCGCCCCGGGAGCGCGCCCCGCCCTGGTCCTTGAGTTGGAGACTCCGCGAGTCGTCGGCGACGATGGCGAAGAGGTTGGCGCCGGGTCGGGCCCGCTGGGAGGACCAGAGCGGTTCGAGCAGGCAGAAGGCGAGGATGCCGATGCCGAGCAGTTTGAGCAGGGCGCAGGCGAGACGGGTCGGGGAGGCCGGGGCGCGGTGGTAGGACCAGGCGACGAGGCCCACGAGCACCGTCGCCGCCAGGGCAACGGGGAGCAGCCAGGACCAACCGGCGAAGGTGAAGGACGCAATCACCGGTACGAGGGCGAGGGCGAGGGCCGGAGGGATCCGAGTCGGGACCGGGACTGACCGTCCGGCGACGCGGTGGTCCGACGGGGCGAACGGCCAACTCTCCAGCATCGGGAGTGTCGCCGGGCTGGAGGCTGGATGATCACGGACGAAGGGAAGCGGAGCGCCGGGCCGGTGTCAAAGCCTGCCTCGGCGTGGAGGGCAAAGTCCGTGTCGCGGCTAAACTCCGCCCCGCCGTAGAACACGCAAGCCTGACCGCCCATCAACAGCGCGCGCACCTCGCAGCTCCGGAAAGTCGAAAGGACTTTGTGAATCGGGTTCGGGATCAAGGCTGCCTCCCTGGGCAAGATACTGCGCCCACAGTTTCGAGCTCGCCCGCCAACGCTCCATGGGCGTGAGGCGAAACCACTCCTGCCATTCGTCCGCCGGATCGTAGGACACGCCCCCGAGACTGGCATGCCCCGTCTTGCGTGCAAGGGGTCATCGAGGGAATCAGCGGTCCTTGCCGAGTTCCTCGTAGTAGCGGCGCACGAGTTCGGTGTAGCGATTGGGAACGGGATCGCGGTCGATGGGCACGAGCGGGTCGCGATGTTCGCGGCGGGCCAGTTCCTCCGCGAGCCGGCTGCGAACCTCGACGAGGGGCTTGAGAATCTGGAGGTTCACGACGGCCCAATCCGGCTTCTTCTGGTCCCGGTTGAAATCGCGGCGCATCTGGCGGGCCTGCTCGCGCGCGTTGGCGACTTCGTTGCGGAGGCCGGGTTCGTCGACGAGTTCCTCCACCTCGCGGAGACCGTCGGACCACTCCCGGAATTCACCGCCCAGCAGGGGACCGGCACCGCCCTCGGGCCCGCGTTCGGCGCGTTCGTCGAGGATGGCGCCCAGATCGAACCCGGTGTCCCGCCCCCCGCGCCCACCCCGCTGATAATTCCCGCCGCGCCCGGGCCCGCCGGGTTGTTCGCCGGTGGTGCGCTGGCCGCCCGGTTGGCGTCCGTTGGGGGTCTGGCCCTGGCCGCCCTGACCCGGTTGTTGACCCGGTTGCTGACCTTGACCCTGACCCTGACCCTGACCTTGTCCGGGTTGCTGTCCGGGCTGCTCACCTTGACCCTGACCTTGGCCCTGGCCCTGGCCGGGTTGCTGACCCGGTTGCTGACCTTGTCCCTGCCCCTGTCCGGGCTGCTGACCCGGTTGCTGACCTTGGCCCTGGCCGGGTTGCTGACCCGGCTGCTGACCCGGCTGCTGACCTTGACCTTGACCGGGTTGGCGGTCCTCGCCGGGTTCCTGTTCAGAGGAGGTTTCCCCGGGTTCGCCGCGGCCCTGACTTCGGGCACCGCGTCCGGTATCGGCCT
>CAZSOV010000384.1:0-6537 GCA_964608505.1 uncultured Verrucomicrobiota bacterium | reverse complement strand
GACGCCAAGCGCTACGACCGCGTCGGATACGTCGAGGCCGTCCAGCGGCGGTTGAACGTGATGGACATGACGGCGTTCACGCTTTGCATGGACAACAAGATGCCGATCATCGTCTTCAACCTGTTCGGCGAGCATAACATCCGCCGCGTCGTGCTCGGCGAGAACATCGGCACCGTCGTCAGCGCCTGACCCCCGTTCGTCCCCGTTTCGTTTCCATTTCACCCGGACCCGATCAAGCTGCCTCCGAGCTCCGAGGCCCCACCCCCAACGTCAACGTCACCGCCCCGTTTCCAACCCCAACCCCATCGCCACCATGTCCATGTCCATTGATGACATCCTGTTGGAGTGCGAAGAGAAGATGCAGAAGACCGAGGAACACGTGATCATCGAGTTCAACGGCGTCCGCACCGGCAAAGCCTCCCCCGCCCTGATCGAGAACATCACGGCGGAGGTCTACGGCGGGTCCCACATGCGCATCCGGGAACTGGCCGGCATCACGACCCCGGAGCCGCGGCAGCTGCTCGTCCAACCCTGGGATCTCAGCACCGTGCAGGCCATCGAGAAGGCCATCCAGAAGGCCAACATCGGCCTCAACCCCAGCGTCCAGGGCAAGATGCTCCGGATCATGATCCCCGAGCTCTCCACCGAGCAGCGCGAGAAGTTCGTCAAGGCCCTCCGGCACATGGCCGAAACCGGGCGCGTCGCCATCCGGCACGTCCGCCGCGAAGCCATCGAGCATCTCAAACGGGAACAAAAGGCCGGCACGATCACCGAGGACGAACTCAAGGACAACGAGAAGGAAGTCCAGACCCTCACCGACAAGTTCACCAAGAAGATCGACGACCACCTGCACCACAAGGAGAAGGAAGTCATGACCGTCTGAGCCGGGGCCGGGGCGGGTCCCCTCCCGGTTCCTTCAACAGCCCAACGGCCCGGACGCCCCGGTCGGTGCCTACGGCGTCACCGGAAGTCGCTCGTCCACCGCGGCGCCCGAAATCAGGGCGCCGTGTTCCTTGTAGGGCTTGAGCAGGAAATGCGTCGCCGTGGACAGCACGCCCTGCATCGTCGACAGCTTCTCCGACACGAAACTCGCGACCTCGCGCAGCGTGGTGCCGCCGACCACCACCTGGAGGTCGTAACCGCCCGACATCAGGTAGCAGGACTCGACCTCCGGGAACCGGGCGATGCGTTCCGCCAACCGGTCGAATCCACCGCCCCGCTCCGGCGTGATGCGCACCTCGATCACGGCCCGGACGACGTCCCGGGCGAGCTTCTCGTTGTTGATCAGGGTGCGGTAGCCGAGGATGGTGCGGTCCTGTTCGTAGGCGGCGATGCGGGCGACGACCTCGGCCTCGGGAAGGCCGAGCAACGACGCGAGCTGGGAGGGCTTGAGGGCGGCGTTGTCGCGCAGGAGCTTCAGCAACGGATCCATGTCCCCGTCGTTGTAAGCCCGAACGCCCGCCCCGCCAACCACGAAGGGGCACGACCGGGGCCCGGTCAGGGCAATGGACAAAGTCCGCTGCGCAACCGTGTTGTGTTGTGGGTCCGGCGGCCTGGTTCGCGGACCGCGTTCGCCCCGCGGCCGGACGACGGCAGAAAGGCTGCATCCGGGAAGCGGGGCCGAACGTAGAGATCGGGGCAGGAACGGGCTCAAGAAGTCCATCCTTCCTGCCGACAACGCCATGTCGAGCGGCGGACGTCTCCCCTGCCCTGGCACGGGACGTGGTCCTCGACATCCCAGGACATGCCGAACACCGAGGCGATGGCCATGCCGATGAATCTCGCGTCCCCAGCCGGGGTTGCGACGGCGACCGGGCGTGCGGAATCAGAACTCGGGAGGGTTGGCTCCTGGCCGCTGCGGGGTTGGGGGCTGACGGCCTTTCATGGGGATTGGCGGGCGACGGATCCCGAAGCGGCGCGGCACGTGCAATTGATCACGGGCTTCGGGTTTCTCGGGGCGATCTTCGGCACGGTGTATGCCGGATTCTACCTGACCATCGGTCACGCCGTGGGGGCCGGGATCATCGTGGTGTGCAGTCTGCTGTTCCTGGCGGTGCCCTACCTGCTCCGGGCGACGCGGCGGGTGGCCCTCTGGGGCAACTTCATCGTGGGCGTGATGGCTACCGGGTTCACGGCGCTGACGCTGGTGGAGGGCGGCATGGAAGGGCATGCCATTGCCTGGCTGGTCAGCGTGCCCATGTGCGGCCTGCTGCTGGCGGGCCGGAAGGCGGGGTTGATCTGGATGTTCGTCAGCTTTCTCGCGGCGGGCAGCGTCGTCACGGCCCAGATGCTCGGGATGCCCGTGACGCTGGCCTACGCCGACCGCTGGCATTCCCTGGTGACGGCCGTGGGGTACCTGGGGCTGATCGCCTTTCTCTTCCTGCTCGGGTCCATCTTCGAAACCGGACGGGAGCGCGCCTTCGGACGGATGCAGCGCGCGTTGGAGGATCTGGAGATTTCGAACCGGCGCCTGACGCACCTGAACCAGGAGAAGACCGAGTTCCTCGGCATCGCCGCCCATGACCTGAAGAACCCCCTGACGGTGGTGGGCTGCACCGCCGAGTTGATCGGCTACCTCGAGGACCGCACGGAGGTGCTGCAGGCCGCGTCGGACATCCGGGCCACCTGCCTGCGCATGAGCCAGTTGATCTCCAGCCTGCTCGACGCCAATGCCATCGAGGAAGGCCGGTTCAGTTCGCGGGTCGAGCGCTGCGAGCTCGCCTCGCTGGTGGCGGAGAGCGTCCGGAACAACGCCGCCAATGCCCAACGCAAGCGGATCGACGTGGAGGTCGGGACCGGTCCGGACCTGGTGGCCCGGGCGGACCGCGCCGCCCTGGTGCAGATCCTCGACAACCTGCTGTCCAACGCCATCAAGTATTCCCCGCCCGGAAGCCGGGTGCGTGTCGCGAGCCATGCCGAGGCCGGCCGGGTGGTGGTGGCCGTCCGGGATCAGGGTCCGGGGTTGAGCGAGGCGGACCAGGCGAAGCTCTTCCGCCGGTTCACCCGGCTCTCGGCAAAACCCACCGGGGGCGAATCCTCCACGGGCCTCGGCCTCTCCATCGTGAAACGCCTCGCGGAGGCGATGTCGGGAACGGTCGAATGTTCCAGCCGGCTGGGAGAGGGGGCGACGTTCCGTCTGTCGCTGCTGCCGTGGACGGGACCGGACACCGACGCTCCGCAAGGCTGACGTCGCGGTCGTCGCGGATCTCAAAACCGATAGGCGGCGGTGAGCGCGAACCCGTGGAGGCTGACCTCCGTGCGGCTCGCGGAGTACTCGCCGGACGCGAGACTGCTCGTGCCGGACGTGACTTCCGAGGGGAGTCCGAACTGGTACGCGCCGGCAATCGAGAAGCGGCCCCGGCTCCATTCCGCGCCCGCCGTCAGGGTATGCCGGATGATGGCCGCCGTCATGGGCGTCAGCGTCTCCGCGGGAACCGGGTTGTCGCCGAACGCATACCCGACGCGCGCCGCGAGTTCCTCGGTGATCCCGAATTCGGCCCCCACCCGGACCACGACCCGGTCCCGCCAGTCCAGGGGCACGGTGTCGTCGATGGCGTTGGTGCCGAGGAACGCGTTGAGGTCCGGATTGTTCCCCGCCGTCAGGTGGATCGGGAGTTGGTCGAACGCCCCGCTCCAGTGAATCCAGTCCACCTCCCCGACGAGCCGCAACCAGGGGCAGGCCTGCCAGGCGGCACCCGCCGAGACGCGCTGGGGAAAGACGTTCTCGACGCGCGCGTCGTACCGGAAGTCGGGACGGACGGTGGCGAAGGCACCGCCGAGGTTGGTCAACTGCGTTCCGGCGTTGCCCGCCGCCGTTCCCTCGCTGTCGATGTGGGTTTCCGTCTGGTAACTCAAACCGAGGGTGACGGAGTCCGAGGGGCGGTAGAGCAGCCCGAAGTTCCCGTTGAACCCGATGCCGGACGTCTCGAGGTCGAGCAGCGTCTTGAATCCGCGCAGGACGGGGTGACTTTGGAAGGTGTACGGCGCCTTGAGGGCGTTACGGTTGTAGACCAACCCCGCGCTGCCCCCCAGCGACAGGGTGTCGGTCAGGGCATAGCCGAAGCCCGCCGCGCTGCGGTGCACCAGAATCTCGGACCGGTGCAACTGCCGTCCGTAAGTGGTGGTGCCACCCAGCCCGCCCGGCGCGTCCACGTACGTCCAATCCACGCCCAGTGCCGAATCGGGCACCGCCGATATCCCCACCGTCAGCCGCGACGTGATCGGGACCGAGAGGCCGAATTCCGGCATGGCCTCGATCTTCTCGCCCAGGCGTCCGGAAGGGTCCGCCGCGTTGGAGAAGTCACCGGTGCCGAACCCGAGGACTCCCCCCAGTTGAACGGTGGTCCTGGGTGCCAGGGTGAGTTGCGCCGGATTCGCCGCGAGGGCCTCCATCGGGCCGTCCGCCAGGCCCACCGAGGCCCCTCCCAGTGCCATGGCCCGGGCTCCCGTGCCGTCGCGGAAGATGCCGTTGCCCGGGGAATCCGGTCCGCCGGCAACGACGCCGAGGAGCAGGGCCAGAGGGGGGACCGAACGCCGGCGCGAGGCAGGGGTATGGCGGGAACTTGGGACGGGCATGAGGCGGCATTATGGACGCAATTCGGCACCCGGCAACCCCCCCCGTCCTCCCTCCCTCCGGCTGCGCAGGGCCGTTGACCATGTCCTGCGTGGAACTGCGATGTGGGGCCGGCGACTGGCTCCCCGCCATAGCGTCTGCGCGACGGCGGGCCGAGTCGCCGGTTTGGCCGCTCGATTCGCCTGCTGCGATCACCACGGCGCGGTTCCGCACCCGCCTTCGCCGAAGTCCCGGTGGCGGCGGCGACCCAGGCCGCGAATTCGCGTGCCAGTCGAGGCCGGGCGTTTCTAGGGTGGTCCGCGATGCCCGCCCATTCCGGTTTCCCCCGAGGCGTCCCGCTCCAGGTGCGTGCCGCCTTGCTTGCCGTGGTCCTTCTCATGTCGTCCATCCCCGCTTCCCCCGCCGCCGACCGGTTTGACGTCCGCGCGCATGGCGCCCGGGGCGACCGCGCGACGGAGGACACCGCGGCGATCCAACGGGCCATCGATGCCTGCGGACAGGCGGGGGGCGGGGTCGTGGTGTTCCCGGCCGGACGTTATCTCTCCGGCAGCCTCCGTCTGCGCAGCGGCGTGAACCTGCACCTCGAGGCCGGCGCGCGCCTGGTCGGCACCACGAACCTGTCCCTCTATGCCCAGCCCACGGTCCCCGCGTTCATGCCGGAGGCGAAATGGGGCAAATGGCACCGCGGCCTGATCCTCGGCGAGGGCGTCGAGGATGTCGCCCTCTCCGGCCCGGGGATCATCGACGGCAACCGCGTCTTCGATCCCACCGGCGAGGAACGCATGCGCGGCCCGCACACCCTGGTCCTCCTCGATTGCCGGCGGGTGCGGGTTCGCGACGTCACCTTCGTCGATTCCGCCAACTACGCGGTCTTCTTCCAGATCAGCGACGACGTCGAGTTCCGCGACGTGAAATTCGTCGGGGGCTGGGACGGCATTCACTGGCGCGGCGCTCCCGACCGCTGGTGCCGCAACGTGAAGATTCTCGGCTGCCAGTTCTACACGGGAGACGACGCCATAGCCGGGCGCTACTGGCACGACACCGTCATCCAGGACTGCCTCGTCAACTCGTCCTGCAACGGACTCCGGCTCATCGGCCCGGCGACGCGCCTCACCGTGGCCAACAACCTCTTCCGCGGCCCCGGCGAGCAGCCGCACCGGACCTCCGGCGAGAAGCGCCGGACCAACATGCTTTCCGGCATCATTCTCCAACCCGGCGCCTGGGATGCCACCACCGGCCCCCTCGACGAGGTGCTCCTGGCCAACAACGTCATGGAACGCGTCGCCTCTCCCGTCACGATCTGGACCCGCGCCGGCAACACCGTCGGACGCGTCACCGTCGACGGCCTCAAGGCCACCGGCGTCTATCGGTCCGCGCTGTCCGTCGAGAGTTGGGCGCCCGAGCCCATCGGCCACGTCGTCTTCCGCGACGTCCAGATCGAGTTCGACGGCGGCGGCAAGGCCTGGTCGTCCGAGCAAGGCGTCAAGGGTCCCGGCGTCGATGCCCGCGCCCTGCCCGCCTGGGGCCTCTACGCGCGGCATGTCCGCCGCCTCGTGCTCGAGGACGTGCGCCTTGGCCTCGCCGCCGACGACACCCGGCCCGTCATCCACGCCGAGAACGTGGAAACGCTGGCCCTCGACGGATTCCGGCATCCCACCGTGGCCGGGGTCACGGAACCCGTGGTGCGAAGGACGATTCCCGAGTAGCTCCAGGCCCCGCCCGGTGTGCTGCCCGGACCGCGGAGGGCCACGCCCGGGTTCGGGATGGCTCCGTTGTCCGCGAAGGGCGCGCCGGCGGCGGGTTTCAGGCCGGCCCGTTCGTTGTTCGACGACGTCCAGCCGGTGATCGTGCCGTTGCCCGAGATGTAACCGGGATAGACGGCGAACGAATCCGCCTCGAACGACGGGTTCGGCAGCGTCTGGGCGCCCACGGAAGTGGCGAGGACGAGCAACGTCGCCACGAGG
>CAZSOV010000383.1:0-6559 GCA_964608505.1 uncultured Verrucomicrobiota bacterium | reverse complement strand
AGGTGTACCGGAGCTGGTTGTATCGGGAGGGGGACGAACGGCGGGAGGCGACGGGAGGGGACGGACGCCCGGTACGCGGTGCGGTGCGAGCGACGGCGGTGGCAGAGGTGCTGGCGGCGAAGGGGCAATTGCCGCTGGGCGAGTACGTGCGGTGTCGGGTGCGGTATTTCTGCGATGGAGCGGCGCTGGGGAGTCGGGAGTTTGTGGAGGGGATTTTCCGGCAGCACCGGAAGAAGTTCGGGAGGAAGCGGAAGGACGGGGCGCGGCGGATGAAGGGGGTGGAGGCCGGGGAGTTGTTCACACTGCGGGATCTGCGGAAGGACGTGTTCGGCTAGGCGGGCGACCGGGTGGAACCGTCGACCTTCCACGTCCCGTCGCCACGGATGGGGGATTGGCGGACGCGGAACGACGCGGAACCGGTGTCCCTTTCCCCCCTCGCCAAGCTCCCCCTCCGTCTGGTATCGGCATTCCCGATGACCGCCAACGCTCCCGTGACCGTTTCGGACCTTCGCGATGCCTTGCGCAACGTCCCCGACTTCCCCCAGCCGGGCATTCAGTTCAAGGACATCACCCCCATGATCGCCGATCCCCGGCTGTTCGCCGGCGCCATCGATCTGCTGATCGGCGCCTGGCAGCCCGGCAGCGTCGATGTCGTTGCGGGCATCGACGCGCGTGGGTTCCTGTTTGCCTCCGCAGCCGCCCTGAAGCTGGGAGCCGGCGTCGTGCCCGTCCGGAAGAAGGGCAAGCTCCCGTTCCAGACCCTCGAGGAGAGCTACAGCCTCGAGTACGGCCAGAACACCCTCGCCATGCACGTCGATGCCATCCGACCCGGGCAGCGCGTATTGCTGATCGACGACGTGCTCGCCACGGGCGGCACCGCGCGCGCCACCGTCAACCTGATCGAGCGGCTGGGCGGGAAACTGCTGGAAGCGGTCTTTCTCATCGAACTCGGGTTTCTCTCGGGCCGCGCCAAGTTCCCGGGTGTTCCCGTTCGTTCGGTCCTCACACTCTGAAGCAAGCCCGAACCGGGACCCTCGCCGCCCCGACGGAGGCCGGGTCTACTTGCCGGGTCGTTTCGCGGGCGGCACCCAACCGCGGTGCCAATCGAGCTTCCACAGCCGTTCCAGCTTCACCAGTTCGGCGTGACCGTCGACGAACCCGGCGTTGATCGCGCCCGGCAGTTCGCCCTTGGGATTGAAGGTCTGGGTCTTGCCCCACTTGTTGTTGGAGCCGTGGCGGGGCAGCGTGAGTCGCACCATTGCGCCGGCGAAATCGTCGCCCGTGTAGAGGTTGCGTGCCGGCGGATCGTTCGGCTGCGGCCAGGTATCGATCCAATTGCCGTCGGCGATCACCGGGGTGCTCGAGGGCGTGGGGCAGTCGTCGTCGCTCCGGAACTTCTTCGGCTTGTGTTCCGCGGTGCTGAAGTAGGGATCGTCGTCGCCGTAGAACCACCCGTTGAAGACGTAGCTTCCCTCGTAATCGATGCCCTTGGATCCCGTCCACAGCCAGGTCTGGTCGAGTGACCCGCTGTTCGCGTGGCGACGCCGGGCCTTCTTCGCCGCCGGAGGCGCCACGGGGCACCACCGTGCGTCGTTGATGGCGCCATAGTTGGTGGCCAGCACCGTCACCCACAAAGCGTTGTCCAGCGTCGCGGTCGGCTGGCCGTTGTACGGCACCGACTTCCCGAAGTCCGACAGGTACATGAAGGTGGCGAGCGACAACGTCTTGTTGTTGTTCAGGCACTTGATCTGGTGGGCCTTGGACTTCGCCTTGCCCAGGGCGGGCAACAGCATGCTGGCCAGAATCGCGATGATGGCGATGACCACCAGCAACTCGATCAAGGTAAAACCCCGGAGGAAACGGCGCGGCATCGGAAGCGTTTTCATAGGCTGGAGACTCGGCTCTCCCGGGAACTCGCAGCGGCGACCCTCCGCCTCGCCACCCGGGAAAGGACCCCTGATACCAACGATCAGCGGTCTCCGTCCAGCGCGAGAACCGGGGTATGCGCGCCTTGACCCCCTACTCCGCCCGCCAAATCCTCCCGCGACGTGTCCGACGCCAACCTCTTCCCCGACCTGCCCTCCCGTTCTCGGGGGACGATCGGGACAGCCCATACTCCGACCCGTGCCACCGGATCCGAACGGACGTTTCTGAACGGCCTTCAACCCGAGGACCACCCGGTCCATGGGTGGTATCGCTTCGTCCTGTCCTACCCGCCCCACCTCATCCGCCGGTACGAGGATGCGTTCGGTCTGACCTCCCGGGACCGGCTGCTGGATCCCTTCTGCGGGACGGGCACAACGCTCGTCGAAGCCAAGAAACGCCGCCTGCCGAGCCTCGGTTGCGATGCCCACCCCTTCGCGGCCCTGGTCTCCCGCGTCAAAACGAACTGGTCCCTGGACGCACCCCGGCTCCGTGCCCTCCGCGCGACCCTCATCGACACCGCGCGCGACGTTCTCCAATCCGACGGCCTCGCCCGGCTTGAATCGGTCGCGGGAGTCGACGAGGAATCCCTGATCGCCATTGGTTCCGCCGGTCTGGACGAGGACGAACTCAAGCTCCTCCCCACCGGTTTCCTCAGTCTCCGTCCGCTCCGGCGCCTGCTCCATCTGCGGGAGGCCATCGAACGGACCGTCCCGGGTTCGCCGTCCGCCGAGCGCGAGTTCTTCCTCGTCGCCTTCGCCCACGTCATCGCCAACGGAGCGGGGAACTTCCGTTTCGGCCCGGAAATCTATCGTACGCGCGCCAAGCCCGATTACGACGTGCTCGGCCATTTCGAGCGTCAGTCGGGCGGCATGATCGACGAACTGGAGTCGATGCAGCGTGCCGGGCTGGCCGACGTACCCTGCACCCCGCTGGTGGCCGACGCCCGAAGCCTCGAGGGCGTTGCGGACGATCTCACCGCCGTCATCACGTCTCCCCCGTACCCCAACGAGAAGGACTACACCCGTACCACCCGCGTCGAGGCCATCCTGCTCCGATTGGTCACCGACCGTCCGGGCCTGCGTCGGACGAAGGAAGGATTGCTCCGTTCGAACACCCGGAACGTGTTCGTCGACGACGCGGACGGCGACGAGGTTGCCGGCTTCGGATCCATCCGGAGAATCTGCGAGGAGATCGAAGCCCGCCGCCTCGAACTCGGCAAGACCAGCGGCTTCGAGAAGCTCTACCACAAGGTGGTCGCGCATTATTTTGGCGGCATGCGCCGTCACTTCCGTGCGCTTCGAACCCGGCTCCGTCCGGGCGCGAAACTGGGGTACGTCGTGGGGGATCAGTTTTCGTTTCTCATGGTCTTCATCCCGACGGCCCGGCTCCTCGGCGAAGTCGCCGTGGCCGAGGGCTATCGCATCGACGGCATCGACCTCTGGCGCGAACGCTTCGGCAGCAAGGTCCGGAACGACCGGGAAGGCCGGGCCTCCGTCCGCATCCGCGAGGAGGTCCTCCGTCTCACCCGCCTCTGAGGGCCGCCGACCACCACCGAATCTCGACCGCGCGCTCCAACCATCGGCTCACGACCCGCGTCCAGCGTCCATCCACGGCCCGCGCTTCTCCCACCCCGCCATGTCCCGACTTTTCCAGGTTGGTCTCAAGCTACTCGGCGCCCTGCTCGTCCTGATGTCCGCCCTGCTGCTCGGCATCGGCTGGCTGCTCCGCGGATCCCTGCCCGTCCTCGAGGGCAACCGAACGCTCGCCGGCCTGACCGCCCCGGTCACCGTCGAGCGCGATGCCCGGGGCGTCCCCACCCTCGTCGCCACCCATCGCCTGGATGCCATGCGCGCCCTCGGGTTCGTCCATGCCCAGGAACGCTTTTTCCAGATGGACCTGCTTCGCCGCACCGGGGCGGGAGAACTCGCGGCCCTGCTGGGTCCGGCCCTGGTGGACACCGATCTGAACCTGCGCCGCCATCAACTGCGCGCCGCCGCCCGGGCCGCCGTCTCCGGGTTCGGCCCCGGGCACCGCGCCCTTCTCGACGCGTATGTCGCGGGCGTCAATGCCGGGCTCGGCGGCCTCCGGGTACGGCCTCCGGAGTACCTGCTCCTTCAGGTGTCGCCCGAACCCTGGCAGCCCGAGGATTCGCTTCTCGTCGGGGGCGCCATGTTCTTCGCGCTGCAGGAATCCGAGGGTCGCGACGACCTCCGACGCGCGGCCATTCGGCGCGCGCTTCCCCCCGCGGCGGCGGAGTTCTTCTTTCCCACCGGCTCCGCGTGGGATTCCGCCCTCGACCAGACCCGGATCCCGCTGCCGGCCCTGCCTCCCCCATCCGTGCTCGATCTCCGGAACGACCCGCCCGCCCAGGCTGCCGGCGACCTGGATCGGCCCGGTGAAGACGAGCCTCTCGTGCCCGGCTCCAATTCCTGGGCCGTGCATGGCAGCGTCTCGACGAACGGGGCCGCCATCGTCTCGAACGACATGCACCTCGACCATGGCGTGCCCAACATCTGGTTCCTCGCGCGCCTGCGGTGGGTCGAACCCGGTGGCGACGGCGCCGCCCGACAGATTGTCGGGGTCACCCTGCCCGGGCTCCCGTCGGTCATCGTCGGGTCCAACGGCGACATCGCCTGGGGTTTCACCAACGGCACCCTCGACACCTCCGACCTGGTTGATCTCGAGTTCCACCCCGATCACCCGCACCAGTACCGCACCGCCGAGGGCTGGCGCGACCTCGAGACAGTCTCCGAAACCATCGCCATCCGCGGCGCTCCGCCGCGCACCCTCGTGCTGGAAAAGACCCTCTGGGGCCCGGTCGTCGGAGGCACCGGCAAATCCCCGAAACGCGCCCTCCTCTGGATCCCGCATCGGCCCGGCGGCATGGACCTTGGCCTGGCCGATCTCGTTCTCGCGCGTTCCGTCGAGGACGCCCTGCGCCTCGCCTCCACCTCCGGAAATCCAGTCCAGAACCTGCTCGTCGGTGACCGGCGGGGCAACCTGGCCTGGACGCTGATCGGACGATTGCCCAAACGCGTCGGCACCGACGGACGCGTTCCCATCGATCCGCGGCAGGCGCCGCGCCCTTGGGACGGCTGGCTGGAAGCCTCGGCGTACCCCCGGTTCGTGGCCGGCCCCGGCGGACGACTCTGGACCGCGAACAACCGCATCGTCGGCAGCCCCGAATACCTCGCGCTCGGGGCGTTCGACACGGATCACGGTGCACGCGCCCGACAAATCCGCGACGCGATCCAGGGCCTTCCCGCTCCCGTCTCGGAAGCGGACGTGCTCGCCCTGCACTGGGATGATCGCGCGCTCTTCCTGGCCCGCTGGCGGGATCTGCTGCTGCGAACGCTCGAGCAACCCGCGCCCGACGCCGACGGCGCGCGCTGGAAGGACCTGGCCGGGTACGTTCGAAACTGGGGTGGCCGTGCGGCCACGAACTCGGTCGGGTATCGGGTCGTCCGCGCGTTCCGCCAGCTCGTTTCCGCGCGCGTGATGGAGCCCATCCATGCCCGCTGTCGTGCCGCGGCGGAGGATCCCACGCGTGGATTCGCCGACGACCGTCAGGAGCATCCGGTCTGGACCTTGTTGGAGCAACGCCCCGCCCACCTCCTGAACGCCCGGTATCCGACCTACGAGGCGCTGCTGGCCGATGCGGTCGGTGCCCTGTTGCGGGATCTGGACCGCCAGAAGCTCGACCTGGCCTCCGCCACCTGGGGTGCCCGGAATCTCGTTCGCATCCAGCATCCGTTGGCCAAGGCCGTGCCCCAACTCGCGCCGCTGCTCGATCTTCCTCCCGTCCAACTCCCCGGCGACAGCCACATGACCCGCGTCCAAGGCCCGGACTTTGGCGCCTCCGAACGCCTCGTGGTCTCGCCCGGCTTCGAGCAGAACGGCTACTTCCACATGCCGGGCGGCCAGAGCGGGCATTTTCTCTCCCCCTATTTTCGCCGCGGACACGAGGCCTGGCTCCACGTTGAGCCTTCCCCGCTCCTGCCCGGGCCCACCACGCACCGGCTGGTGCTGAGCCCGAACTGACACGTCGCGCCTCCGGAAACCCGGGGGACACGGGGTGGCCGGGGCTCCGGGAGTTTACGGCTGGGCGCGCCGGGAACGCTCGCGCGCCATGCCTTCGTGGAGGCGCTCCCAACCGGGCCAGTCGGGTTGTGCCACCGGCCCGGCGAGGGCCACGCTTCCGTCGGCCAGGAGATAGGTCCGAATCCAGCGTCCGTCCTCCAATTGGCGTGGCTCCTTCTCCCGGCCCACGAAGGTGTGGCCCCGGGCCTCCTCCGGCACCGGCTCGGTCCGCATCGACTCGAAGCGAGCCGCGGTTCCGGGCGGGATGGCGGACGATTCATCTCCTTCGAGGACCGCCCAGTCCCCGGGCAACGCCCCACCATGGTCCCGGACATGACGGAGCAAGGCCTGGCCCAGGGCCGTGGAGGCCGCGAATTCAGGGCTCGCCAGAATCTCCTGCACCACGAGGGAGGGGCCGCCCCGCCCCGGGGAGGACGGCGTCGCTGGCGCCGGAAGCGGGGAACGGGGAGCGGCGGACGACGCGGGAGCGGCGCGCAAGGCATCCCGCAGGGACTGGACCTCGCTCCGCAGGCGCAGGAGTTCGAGGTGTTCG
>CAZSOV010000382.1:0-6720 GCA_964608505.1 uncultured Verrucomicrobiota bacterium | reverse complement strand
AGAAGACCCTGGTCCTGCTCCGGGACTTCCACCTGTTCCTCCAGGACCCCAATCCGATCCTGCTGAGGAAGTTCAAGGACGCTCTCGTGACCGCCAAGACGAAGCAGAAGCCGGTGATCATCCTCGGGTGCCGCCTTGTTCTGCCTCCCGAACTGGAACGGGAAATCACGGTGGTCGAGTTCGCCCTGCCCGGGAAGGATCACCTGGGCGCCGTGCTGGATGGAATCGTCGAGTCGGCCTCATTGAAACCCGTCACCGGCGACCTCCGGGAACATCTCCTCGACGCCGCCCGTGGATTGACCACCACCGAGGCGGAGAACGCTTTCGCCTTGTCTGTGGCGGAGTCGAAATCCATCGATCCTGCCATTGTCGCCCGTGAAAAGGCGCAGACAGTGAAGAAGAACGGCCTGCTCGAACTCGTGGAGACCAAGGAATCCCTGGAATCCATCGGCGGCCTGGACGTTCTGAAGTCCTGGCTCCTGAAGCGCCGCAACGCGTTCGGACAACGGGCTCGCCAGTACCATCTGCCCATGCCGAAGGGCCTTCTGATCCTCGGCATCGCTGGCACCGGGAAATCCCTCACCGCCAAGGCAACTGCCGCCGTATTCGGTGTGCCCCTGCTCAAACTCGACGCCGGCAGGATCTTTGCCGGTCTCGTCGGACAATCCGAAGCCAACCTCCGGGCCGTGATCCAAACCGCGGAAGCGATAGCGCCCTGCTGCCTCTGGATTGATGAACTGGAGAAGGG
Source organism: uncultured Verrucomicrobiota bacterium (assembly GCA_964608505.1). GTDB lineage: Bacteria > Verrucomicrobiota > Verrucomicrobiia > Limisphaerales > CAIMTB01 > CAIMTB01. The sequence goes on along the minus strand of CAZSOV010000382.1, from coordinate 5,972 downwards.
CTTCGCTGGATCGAAGTCCTCCGGCTCCACCGACGGCGGCACGTCAGCCCGCGTGTTCGGCTCGTTCCTGTCGTGGATGCAGGAGAAGACCGCCCCGGTGTTCGTGGTCGCCACGGCCAACGACGTGACGCAACTGCCGCCGGAAATGCTCCGGAAAGGGCGTTGGGACGATCTGTTCTTCGTGGACCTGCCGAACGAAGCCGAACGCCAAGCCATCTGGCGTATCGTGATCGCACGTCATGAACGCGATCCTGAGGACTTCGACACCGTTCAGCTCGCCCGGATCACCGATGGGCTGACCGGGAGCGAAATCGAACAGGCCTTCGTGGATGCCCTGTACTGCGCGTTTGACCAGGAGGAGGAGCCCACCGACCTCACCATTGCGGGCGTCCTGAACGACCTTGTGCCGTTGTCGAAGCTGATGGCGGAACAGATTGCTGGCTTGAGGAACTGGGCAAAGGGGCGGGCCAGGTATGCGACTGCTCCTCTCGTTGAGCGGAGGGTGAGGAAGCTGGTGTAGCTGGAGAGGGGGATTGGTCTTTGGCCCCGGGCCGGAGACCGATCCTTTTCTTTAGCTCGCACGATGCTTCACAGGCCTTTAGGTGAAACAATTACGATGATTCGCATTCGCTCAGTTGTCTCTGACAGGTCACGCTCCAGTGCGGAGGGCTTGTCGCAGTAACCGTCTGGATCGTACACAAAGCAGATCAGGGTCCGGCAATGAGGATGTGCTCTATACCGCTCTTTGTCCTCCGCCAGTTGGGCTGCAACGTCTCTTTGCAAGAGGTTCTTGCGGGTCATCTTGACCTCGACGACGACTTCCTCAGGCATAAGGAGGAAGTCCATCCGCGCTGAGCTTCCTGCGCGACTTGGCGTGGTTTCCTCAGAACGCACATCGTCAAAGTGCAATCGGAGCAGGGCGTGAATGAGATCCTGCACGTCATACTCATCTGCAATTGGGAAAGTCTCCCGCCTGTTGTGTCGCCTCTGCAACTGTTTTGCAAACAAAGGGAAGCGCCTGCAAATGGACTCCACCAAGAGTGCGCCATCTTGTGCGCCCCTCGACAGAACCCACGTGTCAGCAATGGCCGACTTCAGTCGCGTCTGGGTTGCCTGCCGTATTGAAGAGATGAGAAGTGCGGCCTCTGCCAAGTCGCGCACATCCAGTTCGGAATCCAAGGTGATTTGCAGCAGCGCTTCGTCCAAAGGCCCGAAGTTCTGGGTGGCGAAAGAAGCAAAGGACTGCGAAACGCGTCCGAGCCATCGAGCCAGCGCCAACTCCTGTAAACGCAACCCCGTCCATTCTCGTGGTCCGTTAACTGGCTTTTGCACTCCTAGAATATCGCCGGCGAATTGGTGCAACATCCCGTCCCAAAGGCCGCTCTCGCCTCTGTTCCCCAGCTCCGTCAATGCTCCTTTCAGCCAGTCCATCTGGTCGCTGGTGCGCTGCTTACAGCAACAAAGACCAAGTGCGATCCCGACGACTTCCAGAGGGCGAAACACGAATGATGAACGATCCAGAGGGAACAGCTCCCGCTTCTGGAGCTTTTCCAAAGCTCTCAGCCAGGCCGTCTCGTCTGGGAGAGCAGGCCGCCAAAGATCCGCAGCCATCGCAATACCAGCAGCAGCGAGCATTGGTGCTTCGTCGAGACGTTTCGCATCCAGGGTAATCCTCGCCTGACTGAGCGACTGTGGCACCTCCCCGACCATTCTGTAAGCAAAACCGGCGAAGGCGAGAGCGGGTGACAGAGCGCCAACGCTGCGGTTTTGGAAGTCCTCAAGGCGCGCCAACTGGGCGGCGAGACTTTTGTGCAAAGCGTCGCTCATAAGAACCATTTGCTTGCGCGGAGCTTGATGTTGAGCATCGCAGGGGACCAGTCGGGCACGCTGCGCATCCGGCTCAACAGACCGGCAATGAGTTCGCTGTAGTAAATCGTCACGGGCAATTTCGCCGGCAGGGTGGATCGCCACGACAGCGATGTGAACTTCAGGACCTGTTCCGTCAACGAAGCCAGATCACGGTAGGTCGATTCTGGATGAATATGCACCAACAATGGCAGCGGCAGCGGGGACACAGTCCGCTTAATCAACTCGGGACCATTCGTGCTGAGAAGCCGCGTGAAAGAACCAAGCTGGGCAATCATGCCTCGATGCGGCACCAGCACAGCCTTCAGCACGTTTGGGCTCTTCTTTTGCGGCACGCCCTTCTGCTCCCGATCAAAGAGCCGAAACGGATGCTGTTGCGTGACCGTCAGGAATGCGAACTCCACGCTCTGCTCATCTCCAACTGTTGCAACGCAGTCCTTCATAATCTGAGCCAGTTCCAGCTTCTTCAGGGGCTTGAAGGAATGCACGACGACGCGCACTGTATCCTTCGGCTGCCAGCCGTTCCGCTTCTTTATCTCCTTCAGAATCTCCACGGTGGATCGTTGAAGGACTTCGGGGTAGGTGTCGTAGTTGCACTCCGTTGACAGATTCGAGAGAAGGTAGTTGCCGTCGCCTCGAAACACCGTCGTGATTCCAATGAACCGTTTGCGCGCTTCGAACCGACTCTCGCCAATCTCGCAAGTGCCCAAGCCAATCACCAGTTCATCAGCGATGGTCAAGTCGTGGTCCACCGTCCAGGGAATGCCGTTCAGCTTCGCGTAGAGGGCAACTGCAATGTTTTGCAGGAGGAACTGCAGGCTGTATTCGGACTGACTCATCGTGGGCACACGGACATCCTGGACTGGAATCCCGGCCATCAGCAGCACAGCCTTTGAGTGAACGTATGGATTCTGTTGGTCCGGTAGCCTGGCATGCTCATCTAAAATCGTCACAATGGCCGAATCAAACTGACCGTTTCGGCTCAGAAACTCGCCGATGGTTTTTCGGTAGATCTGTGCTGGACTATCATTCTGTTTGGGAAACAGCGGGATGCGGCACGATACAAACTCCGGATTGACCAGCCCAAAGGTCTTGGCGAAACCACCGGCATAACGGCTGTTGGCGACGCCAGTGATGCCATCCCGCAAATATCGCAAGAAACGTTCTGCGGGCCCCTGCACAGAATCCGGAAAGACAAACAAAATGCGCGGCGACTTCTTCGCCAACGTATCGCGACTGAAAGGCCCATAGTCCTCGAGTCCGGGCCATGCATACCTGCTCCGCTTGCTACGAGCAGAATCAAAGCAGTAGTCAACCGGGGGAGCTTGAACTGTGGTCTTGTACGTTCCCACGTTCTGCACAGGGATACGCTCTTCCACCGAACACTGGAGGTCCGAAGAAACGGTTACCGGGGATGCCTTGCGCAAATAGTCCCCCATACGTTCAACTCGTTCATCAAGGGCATTGCCAACCAAGACACGCGCTTCCTGTTCCTGTCGCTCACTGTCGAAAGCACCATACATGTCCCCCAGAATGCGCTTCAGACAGTGGGCAAACGAAGCCCGCGAGCCTTCCACATAGACATCATCGGCGAAGACCTCCGCCTGGTTCTCGTATGCTTCAGAAAGAACGATCCTCTGGCCGATCAGTTCTTTCACGCGGCCAACTAGCCGGCGACCCTTTGGATCGGGAGTCCGGCGCACAACATAAAGTCCGGCAACATCAACTCCAGCCGCCTTGAGTTCGTCCAAATGGGCAAGAATCTGCCAGTTCGTTGCGATGTCCACGAAGAGCCCCACTCGCAGCTCGTTTTCACGCAATTCGATTAGCCTGGCGTCCAACTCAAACGTCAGCGAGATCTTGAATTTGCCAACTACAGGCGGCAGGTGCTTGAGCTTGGTCAAAATCGCAGCGACGATTTCATCTTTCTGTGCCCTAAATTTGAATGGTTTGCGCCGGAAGGCTTCATACTTAGGAAACTTCTCCGGAAGCACTTCTGTTAGCCGTCGTGCCAGCAAGGAAAGATGGTCAGCCACCTTCAGCTTTTGTGGTTGTCCGAATGGCTTTGTCGCCGTTGCACACTTCGGCAGTCCGTAGGCCATGCCGTCGTGCCAGTGGATGAACCATTCATCACCGATTGCCTCCTTGGTAGGCTCCAACTGCTGATTGTCAGGCATCGGACTGACAAAGGCAGTAAACTCCTGGCTGGTGAATTTAACGGAAAAGCCATTGAGGAATAAGGAGGACATAATTCACAGAGTACGCTTTAATTCCAGCAGCGGATCGGAAAGCATGGATTCACTGCTAGATGCCGCAATTAGGTGATCGATGAAGCGGGGCAATTCAGAGGAGCGGTAGACACCTACGCGATTGTCGTATGTTCGTAGTAGCAACGTTCCGTTACCCGTTGTTTTGTATATGCATTGTCCGTTGTTCAAGCTGAAGCCAATGCCCTCATCCCAATCCTCAACAAGCAAACTTGGCACAAGACGAGGATTACGCTCAAATGTCAGGTCTCCTTTGGACATGTTCGGAATGACATCGCTCTCGTGCGGGAAGGGGCGGTTCTTTGTTTTGTCGGAATACAGCAAATCAAAGCAGACATGCCACGCTTGTTTCGGAAACTCCGTCTTTATGTCTCGTAGCAATTCGGCAAGTGTCTTTGCGCTATGACCACTCATTGCAGCATCTATCACCCCGATTTGCAGTGTGGGTTTACCGTGGAATTCCCTCAATCGATCCGTAAGCAAATCGAAGTTCTCTTGCCTGAAACGACCATTTGAACCTGCGGTAAATGCGAATGGGAACAATGGATAGCCATTCTTGTTCATAACCCTCAGTTGGATGCTGGGCTTCCACCCGCCTCTTAATGGGACAAGCATGATATCCAACGCCTTGGTGGAGAGTTCCTTGGCGATCTGGACCAGAACATCAGCGTAACTGTCCAGATCAGACTGCGTGAAGTATTCCGCGTCGCTGAACGCAGCTTGAAGCGCGCTTAATTGACCGGAGGCGGCACTGTCAAGCAGCTGATATTCTACCGGCTGTGCCAACATTGGATTTGCGACCTCCGGCTGATTCTCAAGTCGCAGGTCAAATGGTGGATAGGCATTGCTAAAGACCGGCGCCGTCAGAACCGGATTGTTATAGGCGAATGTGCCCGAAGTCACCAAGACGGCGTCGAGCTTCGCTCCGGCCTCAAAAGTGGAATACTTAGCGGTGTAGTGCATTCTTGGCTTTCACAGGTTCAACGTAGGTTCATCACTCTCCACTTTCGCTTGCTTCCCCGGCTTCTTCTTGTGCAGGCCCTTCGCTTCTTTCTCGGCGTAGAGTTTGTGGTTGAGTTGGAGGAGGAGTTTCACGAGTTCTTTGCGGGCATCGAGGCAGAAGTAGGCGAGGCAACGCCCCCCCCAAAGGAATCGCTTTAGTGGATTCGGTCCATCACATCCTCCAGCTTGCTTGCCTTGATAAACCGCGCCGGATTATCACCGTCGTGCATCAACTCGCCGAAGTGGGCTTCACCGCACTTGATTTTACCGCTTTCACGGTCGCGCAGGTCGTCGGTAAACAGGCTGCTCTTGGTTTCAACCACGAAGAACAGGCGTTCTGAACCGTTCTTCTCCACCAGGACCGCCCAGTCGGGGTTGTAGGTGCCTAGCGGGGTCGGAACTTTGAACCAGGCAGGGAGCTTGGCGTAGACCTTGATGGCCTCGTTCTTCTCCATCTGCTCGGCAAAGGTGCGCTCGGTGTCGGACTGGTAGATGACGTGTTCGTGGACGGCCTTCGAGGCGTCAATCATGGACCGCAGGTAGCCGGTCAGCTCTTCCTGCTCGAAGAGTTCCTGCGCGTAGTAGAACTCGCCTCCCAGGCGCTGGTACTTGATGCCGTCGACCAACGCAAGACGCTTGGCACGGTTGATCGCCTCGCTTGCCAACTCGATGAACTGCTGGGGGTTGCCCTTGAAGTCGTCCAAACGCCCACTCGTGGTCAGGATTCGTGCGATACTTCGCCGGGTGAGCTGCGTGCGGTCTTGCAGCTCCGTCAGGACATCCGGCAGTTCGATGTCGCCTTCGTCGAGGGTCGCGGGGGCGGAGGTGGCGGTTTCC
>CAZSOV010000381.1:1289-6736 GCA_964608505.1 uncultured Verrucomicrobiota bacterium | reverse complement strand
GGCGGAGATCCGGGCCGCGGACCGCGATTGGCGGGCGCGTTGGGTCGGGCCGTCGCCCGAGGCGGTGGCGATCTGGCGGCACCGGACGCGCGAGGAGCGTTGGGTGGAGACCGGCCTGCAGTCGGGCGCGGTCGGGTTGTCGCTGGCCGCGTTTTTCGGGCTGTGGGTCGCGGCGTTCGTCTTCCGCGATGGCTCGGCCCCGGTCTGGCTGGCCGTGTTCGCGGGATTCTGCGCCGCCCAAACCGCGCTGCTCTGGGCCTACCTCCGGCTCACGCGACTCTTCCTGGCGTCCACCCAGTGGGCCCGGGCGCGGGGCATCCGCGCCGAGAACCTGCGCCTCTACCGCTCCACCGGCGGGTCGGGGACGCGGGGCGATGGAGGGTGGTGGCTCCGGGCCCTGGGAATCCTCACCGTGGCGCTGGCCGTGATGGCCGGGGCGGCGGCCCTGCGGCAGCGCGCGTTCCGGCTCGGCCCGGCGGGGCCCGGGCAGGTCGGGGAACGGTTGGCCCGCCGCCATGCCCCGGCCACGATCGTCGTTCCGACCGACCGGTCGCCGGCGTTCGCGCCGGCGGGGGCGAACGGGCAACTCGAACTCCTCGCGGTCTCCGCGCCCGGACGCGAGGGGTGGTGGGCGCCGGACGGTACGCCCATGCCGGATCCCGGGTGGGTGTTGGGGCGCCTGCCCGCCGGGATCGGGGACGAACCCGCCCGCCGGCTGCTGTGGCGCTGGACCCATCTGCCCGCGGGCGCCGCGGGACCGATCTACGACGGCATGATTCTGGGTTCGGGCCTGGATGTGGACGGCGTACCGGACGCGCGACAGCTCGGCTGGGCCCTGGCCCGGTGCCCGGACGGCGCGCGGCGCTTCACCGTGCGGGTGGGGTTCGCCCTCGAACCGTGGCAGGTGGTGGCACGGCATGATCCCGCGAGAAACCGAACCCGCGTGGAAGGCGCGGGGGCGGACATGGCGAGCCTGTTCCTGGTTCCGCGCCTGATCGGGACGGACGAGGGCGCCATGGTCTTGTTCCAACTGCCCGGCGGGGGGGAATTCATGCGGCTTCGGTGGGGCGCGGTGGCGCTCACGGCGGGGGGCGTTGAACACGAGGCCATGCGGGAGGACTGGGCGCCCCTGGCGGATGGGGATGGGTTCATGATGACCTGCGTCTTCGGCGGCGTGTCGCCGGCCTCGGTCGACGAAATCCAGCTCCGGATGCGCCCCGTGCAATGGTTCGAGTTCCGGGAGGTCGCGGCGGAACCGGCGGAGGCTCGTCCCTGACATGGACCCGCAAGATCCCCCACCGGCGGCGGACGCAGGGGAATCGCGCGCGGATCGTGCGCCGGTCTCGCGCGCCGATTGCTTCGCGACGACGCACTGGTCGGTCGTGCTGGCCGCCGGACGCGGCGACACCCCGGAAGCGGCCCGGGCCCTGGAGGAACTGGCCCGCACCTATTGGTATCCCCTCTACGCCTATATCCGTCGGCAGGGTCGGACCCGCGAGGATGCGGAGGACCTCACGCAGGGCTTCTTCGCGCGGTTGCTGGACGGCAATCCCTTCGCCGCGGTGTCGGCGGATCGCGGTCGATTCCGGGCCTTCCTGCTGGCGTCCCTGAAGCACTACCTCGCCAACGAGTCGGATCGGGCCGGGCGTCGCAAGCGCGGCGGCGGCTGGCAACGCATCGAGCTGGATTGGGCCGGGGCGGACGAACGCTGGACCGCCGCGGGGACGCCGGCGGCGGCGGGGGCCTCCCCGGACGCCGCCTACGACCGGGCCTGGGCCGAAGCCCTGCTCGAGCAGGTGGTGGGCCGGTTGGAGCAGGAGTGCGGGATCGAAGGTCAGGCGCCGCTGTTCGCCCAGACCCGCGGTTATCTCATGCTGGGCGAGGCGGCCATTCCCTACGCCGAGGCCGCCCGCCGGCTCGGCATGGAGGAGGGCGCGGTCCGGGTGGCCGTGCATCGCCTGCGCAAACGCTACCGGGCGCTCCTCCGCGAGGAGCTGTCCCGGACCCTGGCCGACCCCGGAGCCGTCGCGGACGAATTGCAGTCCCTGCGCGCCGCGCTCGGGGTCTGAACGTCCCCTGCCCCCGCCCGCCGGAGCCACCGAGGCACGGCGACTGGACGGCCGTGCCGAGGATCGATAGCGTGCGGCCATGGTGGAGGAGAGGATGCGGCAACCGGAGGCGGGCGGACGCTTTCCGGCGACGCGCTGGAGCCTGGTGCTGGCCGCCGGCGGTGACGGGGAGGCGTCCGCCCGCGCGCTCGAGGCATGGTGCGCGATCTATCGGCGTCCCGTTCTGCTGTTCATTCGGGCCCAGGGTTTCGGGGAGGCCGACGCCGAGGATCTGACCCAGGAGTTCTTCCTCCGGCTCGTGGACCGCGATCTGCTGCGTCGGGCCGACCCCGGGAGGGGCCGGCTGCGGACGTTCCTGGCGGCCTCGCTGCGGAACTTCCTCGCGAACGCCCGCGAGCGTGCCGAGGCGCGGAAGCGGGGAGGCGGATGGCAGCGGGTCGAGGCACCCCTGACCGAGGCCGAGGCCGAACTTCCGCCCGGTCCGGGGCTGGCGCCGGACCGTTCGTTCGACCGGCAGTGGGCGCTGTTCCTCCTTCAGCGGGTCCTGGCGCGGTTGGGCGAGGAATACGCGCGCTCCGGACGCGGCGACGTGTTCGAGGCCTTGCAGCCGGGGCTTTCGGTCGAGGCGGCCCCGCGGTCGATGGCGGTTCTGGCGCGGGACTTGGATCTCTCGGAGGGGGCGGTGCGGGTCGCGGCCTTCCGGTTGCGCCGGCGCTATCGGGAACTGCTGGTGGCGGAGGTCGCCCAAACGGTGGGCGAGGATGTGCCAGCCGAGGACGAGTTGCGCGCCCTGCTGGACACGGTGTGAGATCCTGCCGCTGCCGATCCCCTGCCCCGTCATGACCACCCCCCCGCCGGAAAGCGCTGGAGGGAACCCGCCTGAGGCGACGCGGGAACCCCTCGGGGATTCGGCGCTGCGAGGTTTCCTCCGGAGCGTCCTGGAGGGCGCAGACCCGGCGGAGGGCGGGCTCGAGATACGTCCGGGTCTCCGGTTGCTCGAGCCCATCGGCGAGGGCGGCACGGGCCGGGTGTTCCTGGCGGAGGAAACGGCGCCGCTGCGACGGACGGTCGCCGTCAAACGACCCTGCCTGGAACGGGTGCCGCCTGAGTGGCAGCCCGGCTTCGCCCTTGAATGGGAGGCCCTGGCGCGCCTGGACCATCCGAACGTGGCCCGGGTCTTCGAGACCGGATTCGACCCGGCAGGGCTGCCGTTCTACTCCATGGAACTGGTGGACGGCCCGGCGTTGGTGCAGTTCTGCACCCGGGGCCGCCTGGGAATTGCCGCCCGGTTGCGCCTGTTCGTCACCGTCTGCCTCGCCGTCCAGCACGCGCATCAGCGCGGCGTTCTCCACGGCGATCTCAAGCCGTCCAACATCCTCGTGGCCGTGGACGAGCAGGGCGCGCCGGTGCCCAAACTGATCGATTTCGCCGCGGGCGGCGCGTTCCGGCGGCATTTCGGCACGCCCGGCTACGCGGGGCCCGAGCAATACGGGGCTGGACGTCCGCCGGATGCCCGCAGCGACGTCCATGCCCTCGGCGTGATCCTGCGCGAACTGGCCGGCGCCGAGGGAAAAGGCGCGTCGGCCCGGGAGATGGACTGGATCGTGGCCCGGGCAACGTCGGACGTGCCCGAGCACCGTTACGCCACGGCATCGGCCCTGGCGGAGGACGTGGAGCGGTGGCTGGCGGGGCGACCGCTGCACTCGGCACCCCCCGGCGTGGGAGCCCTCTATCGGGCGGGCAAGTTTCTCCGGCGCCACCGTCGGGCCGGGATCGTGACCGCGGTCACGTTGGCCGTCGCGGTCGCGGTGGCTTCGGGTGGGGTGTTTCTCGCGGAACGGGCCCGGGCGTCCGAGCGCCTGGCCCGGGCGGCGCGCCACGGAGCGATGCTGGACGCGGCGCGGAGCGAGATCGCGCGCCGGCTTTCGGAGGCCGCGGATCGGCAGGCCCTGGGCCGTTACGACGACGCCGCGGAGGCGCTCGCCGCGGCCGGTGCCGCCGTGGCTCGGCTTCCGCCCGAGGACGCCTCCTGGCGCCGCGATGTCCGGCGAGCCCAGGCCCGGTTGTTCCTGGTCCAACGCCGGTATCCCGAGGCCGAAGCCCTCCTGACGGACCTGGCCGACTCGGGGGATGCCGGGCCCGAATCCTGGGAGGCACGTCTGGACCTGATCCGGTTGCATCTCGAAACCCGGCGGTTCGACGATGCGGCGTCCGGGGCGGAAGCCACCCTGGAAGCGCTCCGTCGGAGGTTTCCCCCGGGACACCCGCTGCGCCTGCGGGCGGTGCATCTGGCCGGACGGGTTCACGTCGAGCGATTCCGCTACCCGGAAGCCCATGCGGCGCTTTCCGAGGCGGTGGAAGGCTTTCGGAGGCACTACGGCCCGGATGCCAACGAGACGCGCCAGGCCCTGGGCGACCTGGCGGAAGTGGAGCAGGTGCTGCGGGACCAGGAACGGCTGCCCGGACCTTCGCGGGGTGGGCGGTAACGGCGAGGGGGCGATTCCGGTATCTGGGGCGGAACCCCAAATGAACCGACTCCTCTCCACCCCACGGTGCGCCGCGCTCGCGTTGGCGCTGTTCCCCCCTGCCCTCGACGCCGCGATGCTGGGTTTGCCGGCCAGCGACTCGGGCTTTTACAACGCCGCCGGGCGCTCCTCCAAGAACGACGGCGTCGTGATGGGGGCCTCGCCGGCCACCTTCAACTACTCCGCCGGGGCCATCGACGAGGCGCCGCCACTGCTCGGCCCCCCCTTCGGCGGCATGGACGTGCCGCGCAAGAACTACTTCACCTTCGATCTCACCGGCATCTCCGCCGACATCCTCGGAGCCTCGCTCGAGCTCTACCTGCCCGACGAGGGCTATGGCAGCCCGGACCCGACCGAAACCTACTCCGTCTACGGCTCGTTCCTTCCCGGCGTGCCCGAGATGACGGGCTTCGCCGGGGCGCTGGCCGACGTGCACTCCATTTTCTCGCCCCCGAGCCTCATGATGGCGATGGATCATTACGGCAAACTGGCGGACACCAAGGGCGTGCTGCCGGCGTTCGCGTCGGTCACGCTCGACGCCTCCGCCGAGGATTCGATGGTGTCGATGACCTTCACGCCGACCGGCCTGGCCTACCTGAATCTGTTCAAGGGCGGCTTCCTCGTGCTCGCGGGCACGATCGACACGCTGGACGGTGTGCCGGGCATGGACGAATTCGTGTTCGGTTACAGCGCGCCGTTGATCCCCGGCGTCGTGACTCCGGACCCCGACATCCTGGCCGTCACGCCGACGCCCGTGCTGTTCATGGTGACCTCCGACGTGCCGGAACCGAGGACCTGGGTAGCCGGTCTCGTGATGCTGACCGCAGTCGGCTGGACGCGGGTTCGGCTCGGG
>CAZSOV010000381.1:0-1279 GCA_964608505.1 uncultured Verrucomicrobiota bacterium | reverse complement strand
CGACGCGCCCGGCCTCGTGATCCCGGCGGCGGCCTCCGCCCCCCGGGCAAAGCCGTGTTCCGGGCACCCGAGGGCTCGTGGAATTCAGGAATCGCAGGTCAGGTTTCTGGAACGTGAGACTCCTGCACTCATCCGCGATCCGGCGGACGTTGCACGCCGATCCCCGGGTCAGGCTGGTGGCGGTGACGGGCGGCAGGGATGATGTCTGCCCGTGAGCGAGGATGGTTCCAATGGATATGAGGAGATCGCGGGCATTTACGTGGCCGGACGTGGCACCCGTCCCTTGGTCGGCGATGCGATCGGCGCCGCTGTCGTTCGGGCGTGGGCACAGGCCTTTCCCCCGGGGGCGACCGTGCTCGACCTCGGCTCCGGCCCGGGTGAGCCCAGCACGCGGATCCTGCAGGAAGCCGGCCTCGCGCCCTACGCCGTCGATGCCTCCGCGGCGATGGTTGCTGCCTTCCGCGAGCGCTTCCCGAACGTGCCGATCGAGAAGAACACGGTCGAGGCGTCTCGCTTCTTCGACCGGGCCTTCGATGGTGTGCTTGCCTGGGGGCTTCTCTTCTTGCTCGAGCCGTCAGCTCAGGCGCTGGTCATCGAGAAGGTGGCCGGCGCGCTCAACCCCGGAGGGCGCTTTCTCTTCACGGCGCCCAAGGAGCCCCTCGAATGGTTGGATGCCATGACCGGACGTCCGTCGCAATCACTCGGGGCGCAAACCTATGAGCAATGGCTGCGCAATGCCGGTCTGATGTGGGTGGCCGAAGCGCAGGACGAGGGCGGAAACCACTATTACCTCGTCGAGAGGCGGAACCAGGCTGGAGCGCTCATGGCGCCTGTGTTGTTCCCCGGCCGTCGAGGAAGCCCCGAGGCGGGCAGGAGCATGCCGTCCGCGAACCACGGCGCCGGGGCCAGTCCACCCCCGGGACGAGTTCAAGGGAAGTCGTCCCGAAGCCCGGCTACGGTGATAAGAGCTGGATCGATTGGGTCCCGGAGGGACCTTGGAAGGTAGCCGGCGGCAAGCCCACGTGGCGTGGGCGCGGCCGCCGGTTCCCCCAGCCCACAGCCGAGGCGCCCCAGTAGGGGCGCGGGATCCGTGATCCGTGATCCGTGGTCCGGCGATCCACGCGGGACTCGCAGCGGCATGGGTGGAAGGGTCGTTTCCCCCGCCCCCTCCGGGGCGGGTTTCGTGTTGCCAACGGGTTCCGGTGGCAGCGCCCGCGCGGCGCAGGCTCGCCCACCGTATAGCCACTCCGGAGTTATTCACCGGATGCGGGCGGGCCCT
>CAZSOV010000380.1:0-6758 GCA_964608505.1 uncultured Verrucomicrobiota bacterium | reverse complement strand
GGCCCCGCATCCACTGGACGGTGTTGTTATGGCAGGCCGTCAGCGGGCGCCGGGATTTCGTCTCCGACTCGTTCGTCAGGTTCCATCGGCGTGCTGTACGGAAGGCGCGAAAGCAACGGATGCCGGCATCGTCATGGGCGGCGAGATCGATTCCGCCGGAAAGGGAGGATCAATGACGGTTCCATTCCTGTGGGCCGACAAGCGAATGCTCCGCGAGATCCGGAACAAGACGGAAGCCGCTCCAACTGCCGTTGCCGTGTATCTCGCGTTGTGCGAGTTGGCCTCGGACTCTGGATCTGACGTGTTCACGGCGTCCCAGAGCGCCATCTCCAAGGCCTCCGGGTGTTCCGTCCGAACTGTCGGGACCCGGATTCAAGAGTTGAAGGCCGTGGGCGCAATCGAGGTCCGGGCGGCGGCACTCGATGCCCCCGCCAACTTCAAGTTGCTCCCGTTCCGGGATGCTCCCGCGCTCGGCAACGGTTGCAGAGCGCTACGCAACGAATGCGGAGCGCTCGGCAACGGAGTGCCCGATCCGTTGCAGAGCACTAGTAAGAAGAATCAAGAATCAAGAAAGCCGCTCTCCACGCCCCAGAGAATCACGGCTGAAAAGCGGCTGGAAACTGCGAGGCGGCAGCTGTCCGAACTAAGCCACGCCGGGCTCCGAGAGAAGTCGGAGCCCGATTACAAACCGCGCAAGGCTGAACTGGAAGCCGAGGTTCGCCGGTTAGAGGAGGCGCTTCATGTCTGAATTCCGGACGCCCTACGCCGAGGCCGCCGAGCAAGCCGTGATCGGTTGCGCCATCGAAGACACCACCTTGGCCGGCGAACTCAAGTCCCGGTGGTTCTACAATGACCAGCTGCGGACGCTGGCTGACGCTATGCGGGACATGGCCAGACGCGGCGAGCCGATCACCGAGGCGTCCACCTTCCATCGTCTTGGCACATGGTGCATCGGGGTTTTCAGCCAATGCCGGGATGCCTGTGATCACCCGAACTACTGGTCGTACTGGCGCGGTATCGTCGAAGCCAAGGCCAAGCTCCGTGATCTGCATGGCTTCTTGGCCACCAGCAAGGCCCGGGTCGAAAGCGCCGGGCAAGGCGGTACAGCGGAAGCCGACGACGCCATCCTGGCCGAAATCGAGAACGCCTATGTCACCTTGTCGCGGTCCGACGATGCCACGAAACACGAGAAGACCGCGATGGAGTGCATCGATGCGCTCTTCGCCGAGCTGGACCGAGGCGTGCCTCCCGATGTCATCCATTCCGGACTTGCCTCGTTCGATAGGTTTGTCGATCTGGCTCCGGGACAGTTGGCGGTGATCGGTGCAAGGCCCGGACTAGGAAAGACATCCCTCGCGGGTCGAATAGTCGAGGACATCGTGTTGAACCAAGGTCGTCCGGTTGGTTTTGTGTCACTGGAAATGAGTTGCGCCGAGATCATGCGCCGAATGGCTAGCGGCCTTTCAGGCGTGCCGCACTCGGACTTCAAGAGGCCATCACAGGCGCAGCATGATCCGATCTGCGATGCCCTTGGCCGGCTCAAGAGAGCTCCGCTTTGGATTTCAGACCGCGGGGGCATGACGCTGTCCGATGTCGGGTGCCTGGCTCGCCGGTGGAAGGTCCGACATTCCATCGATGTTCTCGTAATCGACTACTTGCAGCTGATCCAACCTGACAACCGGAAGGCGTCGAGATACGAGGCTGTATCGGAGGCATCGGCCACCATGAAGCGAATCGCGCGGGATCTGAACGTGCTGGTGATCTTACTGGCCCAGTTGAATCGCGAGGCCGCCGGTGACGACGAAAAGCCCAGGCTCCACCACCTGCGGGACAGCGGCTCCATCGAACAGGACGCCGACGTGGTTGGGCTGCTCCATGTCGTCGACGTGGGAGCCAACGGGACGGACCGAAAGGTTGACCTACTGATCGAGAAGAACCGGCACGGCCCGCTCGGCGTTGCCGGACTGAATTTCACCGGGACGACGATGCGCTTTGAGTCTCGGAGCCCGCTGGATGAACCGCCGACGAACGAAAGTAAGAAAGGCAAACGACGATGAATGACATACAAAAGTTGCGACAGCTGTCTGAACTCACGGCGCAAGCTGACGCCGTACTTGTAGCGGTTGTCGAGGGGCGCGGCATCGACGGCCATGGGCATCCGCTGCCGGACCTGGAATCGAACCTAAAGCGTGGTCTCGATTCGTTGATCGTGGCCGGCGAACTGGCGCGACGACTACGGGCTGGCGCGCGGGTCGAAGCGCGTCCGGGTGGGCGTGGATCTGTACCCCCGGAGGTTCGATGAGCACGCGATTCACCATCGCCATGATCGTGGTCGCGTCGCTGGTCCTGCTCGCGTTGCCGGCAAGGGGTAACTCCGCGTCCTCCGCTGTCCTGATACTCGCCGATGATTGCGATGCGCCTGGGCCGATCCTAGCGCCAGGGCGGGGCATCGGGGTGGCGGGAGGGAGCGTGGGGTCGGGTAAGGAGTCTCCTTGGGCGGGTCGGGGACCGCGGGTTAGGCGGCACGGCATGCAAAACGCATGAGCGGTGATTTCTGAAAATGCCACATTCTAAAGGCCAGCGTCCGAGATCTTTAAGACTCACCCTCGCGGCGGCGGCGAGGGAGTTTCGAGTTCATCGTCACACGCTCCGCGCTGCGCTGGTCGCCGATGGCCGTGAGTGCGGCGCCGGGTCCCGGCACTCGATCCGCGAAGTCACCGCCGCGCTTTTCGGCGACGAGGAGCGAGCCCGCACGCGGGACCTGGAGGCGAGCGCCCGACTCAAAGAGCAAAAGCATGACAGACTCGCCGGGGAGCTTGTCCTTTGGTCCGAAGTCGAACTGCGGGTGGGGCGATTACTCGGGCCGATTCGTGAGGCCATCACTTCCGCCCGCGCAACCCTACCGGCCCGAGTGAATCCCGCGGACCCGCACCTAGCCCGCGAAGCAATCGAACAGTGGGAGACGTCGGTACTGGCGAAACTACGAGATGAAGCCGTGAAGGCGGCGATGGGAGACGACGACGAATGATTTCCGGCGTTGGCTACGATGATTCCGGCGCCATGGTAGGGACGGTCGCGCCCGAGTATCCGGACGACGAGGCGAGTGAATCCGAAATCCGCCGCGCCCAGCGCGAGGTCGTCGGTAACCTGCTCGCTTATCTGGTCGAGGCTGGGACGGTTCGGGACGCCGGGCGGCGTGCTGTACTGCTCGCGAGCGTTTGCCGTGTCCCGGGATCGGCGCGCACAACTCGCGAACTCGGCGCGATGCTCGGACTTAGTCACGTTCGCGCGGCAACGCTACTTAACAGAGTTTCCGGGAATTCATTGGCGTTTCTGCGGAAAAACCGGAAGTGAGTTAACAGCCCGCCCCTTGATGTATGGGAACTGAATCCGGAATCTTGGCGACGGTTGCGCGGGAAGTCGCCGCACTTGTGTCCTCCCCGCCGGAAACTCCAAAGGAGCGACTCGCCCAACTGCTCGGCGGGCGGGTGCATCAAGGGCGATTGATCCTGCCAGCCGCCCGATATGGGGCAACTTTCGAGGCGCAAAGGATGGCACTTGCTGCCGCGGGTAAGCCTTCCGCGAAGATGGTTTCTGAGTTGCGGCGCCTTGGTGCGGAGTATGCGCGCCTTGTCGGCGAGCTAAACGTCGTTGCGGCGCGAAAGCCGCTTCGGGACGCGGAAGCGCATCGGAGGGAATTGTCGAGGCGCGCCGTGAGTGGCGAGGCCGTCGCCGGACTCGACGGATGGGGCGCGGGGGAGTTTGCGAGCGAGCGCGAGACGCTCATGTCCAGCCTCCGGAGCGCGCTGATCGAAGTGTCTGACGTCGCCCGCACGCTCGTGCGAGGCCACGTCGAGAAGGCTGTCGCGGCGCTCCCGGATCTGATCGAGATCGAGCTGCATCGCGACGCGGAGCACGCCCGAACCTTCGGCTTCACCCCGTCGGGCCCAAGCGGTGCGGCGCGGACCCTCGGAGCGTGCTACGATGCCCTGCTCGCCCTGATCGAACCCGGTCACCGACAAGACCCCGGGGAGCTTCTCGTACGGCTGGGGGTGGAGGCATGATTCCAGACGTGGTCAGGCGCCTTCAACTTGAGGCGGTTTCACGCCACCTGGTGGACATCGCCCCACGGGTACCCGATGGGCTCACGGAACATGTCTTGGAGCGTGCGGTCGCTTGGTCCCGGTGTAGGGATGCTGATCCGCGGGACGTTCCACGAGTGCTCGCGGGTCACGAGATCCGGCGGAGAGAGCCGGTGGACTTCGGCGAGATCGGAACAACTGCGGGCACGTCCAAGTTGACGCGAGTGATCGAGCCGGCAGGCGTGCGGTGCTTCACGTTCAGCGGAGAAAGGCTGACCCTTCCCAATGATTTTCAGCGGCATTGCGAGGCTGCCCGCGTAATCAAACTAGGGTTCCATCGGGCCTTGGGCGGGTGCTCGGATGTCATGGAGCAGGCCCTCGCAATTCTCGTCGCCGCGCATGAACGGGGTGCACGAGTCCATGCCCATGTTGCGGACTTCGCCGGGAGCGCGGATGCCTACCTGTGGGCCTTGTCCCCGGGACGGAGGACGATGGCGCCATCGGCCAAGATCCTGATTCATGGCGGTCATCTCGCCGTTTTTGGCGACGCCGGACAACTTCGGGAGGCGGCGATGCGGTTGGAGGCGGACGACGAGGCGACGGCGAGCCGTCTTGCCGTCCGTTGTGGGAGGTCCACGGCGGAGGTCAGGCAATGGATGCGGAGCGGGCAGGATTCCGTTTTCGATGCCGGCGCCGCGGTCCTGGCTGGGCTAGCCGATTCGATCATGGAGGAGTAGGTGACGATTCTCCCGGCGCTGAGCCGGGTTGGCGGCGGTGGGCCGGTTCTGGGAGGAGGTCGACCGCCCGGGGCCGGCCTTTTGCTCTTTTTCGCTTGGTGCGCTTTCGTCTCTTGT
Organism: uncultured Verrucomicrobiota bacterium; assembly: GCA_964608505.1. Classification (GTDB taxonomy): domain Bacteria; phylum Verrucomicrobiota; class Verrucomicrobiia; order Limisphaerales; family CAIMTB01; genus CAIMTB01. The sequence continues at coordinate 1,822 of CAZSOV010000380.1, read as the reverse complement.
TCCTAGCACTTGACTGTCCAGAGGCCTGGGGAGGACGGTCGCGAAAGTATGAGCGCCTTCCAGAATAGTATGCTTGTGGCTCTGGCTTGTGCATACCTTGGCAGCCTAGGCTCGATTGCTGCGCCTCTCGACTTCTGGACTAATCGATTCACGGTTACAAATTTCGCCATGCAAGCCGGCACCTTCGGGGCGGGGCGGTTTGTGGCAAGCGGCGCCAGTGTCACTAGTGCGACCGGTGGTTTGTTTACGTCGAAGGATGGAGCAAGTTGGACAAAAACGTCGGAGGATAATGCTCACGCCGTTGCCTTTGGTAATGGCTTGTTCGTAGCGACCGGGCCTCAGTGGCTTCACACATCGAGCAACGGCGATGAGTGGATTTCGCGACTGGCACCTGGCCACGAACTTTATGGGTCCGTTTCCCCAGTGGAGTTTGGATTGGGACGGTTTTGGATCAACCGCAATCTGGACTCCGGAAGAGGGAGGATTCGCTACTCTTCGGCGGATGGGCTGGCATGGCGATTAGAGTCGACAAATTCGCCGGTGGTTTGGGCACAGTTCCATGGAGGCCGCTTCTTCGCGCTGGGACAGACACCACCCCTGCAATCGTTTGACGGGGTGGATTTCGTCCCCGCTGACGGCTGGCCATCTATCCGCTCGATAGCCTTCATGAACGGGACATGGGCCGTTGTGGAGCCCGCGCCCGCAAGTGGGAATCCGCAAACCGGCAGCCTCTTGGTTTCCACGAACGGGCGAGACTGGACACGCCTCTTGGTGTCGCAAGTGAACCCCGAGAGGCAGAGGGTCAAAGCGGTTGGTGAGCGCTTTGTGTTGGTGGTGGGCGCCAGCTATTTCTTCGAGTCCACGGATGGGTTCACGTGGACTAGCCACCGAGTTGTTGGGGATCCTTACGTTGTTGTAGACGACCTCGCTTACGGAGCCGACACGCTGATTGCCTTGTATAACCGTCGCGAGGACAGGAAACCCACCTTGGCCCGCCTTTATCAATCGCGCCCCCTGACCCCACCGGTTCCGGTGGCCCTGTCCGCGTCGATGCTGCCGGCGATTGTGCTGCGCGAGGGTGTTCCTGGAGCTGGGTTCGCCATCGAATCGTCGGAAACCCCATCGGGTCCTTGGAAGTTCGAGACAAGAGTATTCCCGGACTCCTATCCGTTTTCGTTCCTAGCCCCAGGGCCGGCGGTGAACCACAGGTTCTTCCGGGCGATGGCCGAGTGAAGGGAGACACGGCGGCCCTGGCCCGACTCCCTGGGGGCACGGCGAAACCGTCCGCCGTCTCCACCCTCCCGGGCGCCGAGGCCGTCTCCTGATCGATCCTGGGCCGTTCTCGTGGTCGTCTTGGACGATGGTCAGGGTGGGGATGCTGGTGGTGATCGGGGCGGCTGTCGTCGAGGTGGACGTGGTGCCCATCCTGGTGTCGACGGAGGTGGGGGAGGGAACGAAGACCTTCCCCGGCATGAATCCGAGGGTGTCGAGATGGGGTGATCGATGCCGTTGGCGTCCCTCGTCGCGGTCGTGGTGAGGGGCCGTTGACGGGATGGATCATTGTGACGGTCACGTTTCCCAACGCCGATTTGTCGGGATTCTCTGATAACGGGCGCTTGTCGGTGCGGCGAACCGACAGACTCTATTCCCAACAAATCCCGACATAAATCCGTCAAAACGTGCCCGATTGTTCCCGACGCGTGGCGCCGTGAAGAAGTGCGAAAGCGCCAATAAAATCAATGATACCAATGGGTTTTTGATGATTCGGGGACGGTGGCAAAAAGCGGTTTGCTAAACCGCTATACGGTCAAAAGCCGTATCG
>CAZSOV010000379.1:0-6759 GCA_964608505.1 uncultured Verrucomicrobiota bacterium | reverse complement strand
GGTGCGGATCGCCGGCGTCGATGGTTTCGAAGCGAAGCCGGATGCCGGCGGCGGCGAGGGCGGCGGCGGAATCGGGGAGGCGTTCGTCGTCCGGTTCCCAGCCGAGCAGGCCGCCGAAGAGGCCCATGTCGGAGCCCTGGCTCTCGTGCGTGGTCGGGAGGGAACCGGCGCGGTCGAACTCGACGAGCACGTCGGCGAGGTTGCCGTCCATCAGGTCCCGCGCGAGTCGTCCGATGCGCAGGGCGGCGGCGCAGTGGGAACTGGACGGCCCGCGCATGACGGGGCCGATGACGTCATTGAAGATGGAGACCGCGGTCACGGGATGCGGGCGTACTTGTGCAGGCGTCCGAAGGCGGTCCACTCGGAGACGATGACGTTGAGGTCGGGATCGAGGGACGCGCCGTGGGGCGAATTGGCGATGCCTTCCGCCCACTTGTCGGGCGCGAGTCCGAAGTTGGCACGGTGGGGGACGGTGGGATTGTCGCCGAGTTGGGCGGCGATGTTCCCGGCCTTGTCGAGCACGGTGACGCGGCCCTTGAGTTCGGGGAAGACGGCGTAATCGCCCCGGATATGGACCGCGGCCGGCATGCGGAGATCCTTCTGGATCACCTTCACGAAGTTGCCCTCGAGATCCCAATGCTCCACGCGATCGTTGTTGCGGTTGCACACGAGGAGGAGCGGACGGTCGTAGCGGAGGTCGACGGCGATGCCGTGGCAGGTCATGAACTTGCCCTCTTCGTTGCCGATGCCGCCGAACGCCTTCACGAACCGGCGTTCCTTGTCGAACTTGAGCACGTGATTCGAGCCGTAGCCGTCGGCGACGAAGATCGAGCCGTCGGGCGCGACTGTGACCGCGCAGGGATTGAAGCCCGCGCCGTCCTTGTAGAGGCCCGTGCCGCCGGGGGCGCCGAGGACCCAGACGATCTCGCCGTTGAGCTTGAGTTTGACGACCTCATGGTCGGACGGACGGGCGGCGTAGATGAACTCCGTGCCGTTCTCGTCGCGGATCTCCAGGGCGTGAATGCGGGTCGGCCCCAGGGATCGCAGGTATTTGCCGTCCGCGGAGAACACGACGATGCCGCGCGCGGTGTCGGTGGTGACGTAGATGTCGCCCTTCCTGTCGATGACCACGCCGCCATGGCAGGGGCCCAGTTGCTTCTGGTCGGGGTCCTTGACGAAATGATCGGCGACGTATTTGAACTTTAACTCGGCGCCAAGGGCCGGCAGGGCGGCGAGGGCGACGACGGAGGCCAGGAACGGGGCAAGGGTCTTCTTCATTGGTTTGACGTGGATCGGCGGGACGGTGCCCGGCGCGCCCGCGGGACGCGAGCTTTTCGATGGGCCGTAGATCGGGACGGTCGGATGCCCCGCGATGCTTACATTCGTAACCCGATTGTAACCGCGCCGCCGGGCGGGTGGTCTTTTGAGACGTGATTCCCTTTCGGACGATCCTGCGGGGCAGCGCCTTGCTGCTGGGGTGGTGGTGGGCCTGCGGGCCGGTCCTGGGCCAGTTCGTGGCGTTCAACGATCATGCACCGGGGGCACGCACGGCGGCGAACGCCACGCGGTGGAGCGCCCTGGACGCGGCGACGTCGGCGGGGCGCCTGAAGGACATCGTCACGGGGGGCGAGCTGCCGGTCCGGCTGGCGATCACGCGGTCGGGGACGGTCTCGGGCGGGACGACGCAGGGCCTGCCGGCCTCGGGAACGCCGGCCCACCGGGTGTTCGACGGGTTCGTGGACTTCCAGGGAACGCCGAATCCCTCGGTCGAGCTGGTGGTGAGCGGGGTCGTGACGTACACGTTTTCCGGCTTGGACCCGGCGCGGCGGTATCAGTTTCGTGGCAGCGCGATCCGGGGCAATGCCTCGTATGCGAATCGATGGACGCAGTGCGACCTGACCGGGGCGGAGGCGTCGGTGGCGGCGCACTCGGTGAACGTGTTGACGACCGCGCGCGTGCCCGCGCTGGCGGCCAACCAGGCGGCGTTCAATTCCGGGATCAACCACACCGCGACGACGGGGGACCTGGTGGGATGGGACGACATTGCGCCGGGGGCGGATGGGACGTTCGCGGTGGTGTGCCGGCAGTATCGGGGAACGGTGCCGCAAGGTTCGTCGGGTGGGTCGCGGGGCTACGCGCTGACGGCGATCCGGCTGGAGGAGGTGATCGTGGTGCCCGAGCCCCCGACGATCGTGACGGGTCCGGTGGACGCCGCGGTGGACGAGTTGGGGACCGTGACGTTCGCGGTGGTGGCGGGAGGTAGCCCGCGGCCCACGCTTCAGTGGTACCGGAACGACACGGTGATTCCGGGGGCGACGGCCACCGCGTACACCCTCGCCGAGGCTCGATTGGCCGACGACGGGGCGCGGTACAAGGTGGTGGCGTCGAACGCGAGCGGCACGGCGAGTGCGACGTCGACGCTGACGGTGCGCGCGGACACGACGCCACCGCGGGTGACGGCGGTGGCCACGGAGGGGCTGACCGGGGTGCGGTTGGAGTTCTCCGAGCGCCTCGCGGAGCCGGCGGCCCGGGAGACGGGGAACTACGCGCTCTCGGGAGTCCGGCGGGTGGTGGGCGTGGCGTTGGATGCGTCCCAAACCGTGGTTCGCCTGACGACGGAGCCGCTCGAGGAAGGCCGGACGTACACGCTCACCTTGAATCGCCTCGGGGACCGGTCCGACGCGGGGAACCTCATCGCGCCGGGCACCGAGGTCACCTTCGTCGCCGTGGCCTATGCGCCGATCCACATCGGCGGGGAGGGCGCGGTGGGCGGCAGCATTCGTGCGGTACCGGGCGGCTACGACGTGACGGCCGGCGGGGCCGGGATCACGGGGACGACGGACCAGTTGTTTCTGGCGACGCAACCCATGGCGGACGCGTTCGATCTCCAGGTCCGGGTCGCGGCGCTCGGGCACACGGATGTCTGGGCCCGCGCGGGCTTGATGGCGCGGCTGGGGGGGGAAGGGAACGCCCCGTTCGCGGCCATTTTCACGACGCCGAGCGTGTGCGGGACCTTCTTCGAATCGCGGGGGACGACGGGTTCGGGCGTGCAGCGTTCCGGGGCGCTCCCGGCCAACCTGCCTCATGCGTGGCTGCGCCTGCAGCGGGTCGGGAACCGGGTGCTCGGGTATGCCGGCACGGACGGGAAACGGTGGCAGTTGCTGGGCGAGGCGAATCTCCCGGCGACGGCGGGAGCAGGGTGGGTGGGGTTGGCGGTGTCCAGCCAGGCCGGGAGCCGGAAGACCACCGCGGAATTTCGGGAGGTCGGGACGGTGCAGGGCGGGGAGGTGGGACGTCTGTATCCCGGGCGGGAGCCGGCGGGGCCGTCGAGCCGGCGCACCGGGCTGGCGATCACGGAGATCATGTACAAGCCGGCGTCGCGTACCGACGGGCGCGAGCTCGAGTTCGTCGAGATCCTGAATTCGAACCCGTTTCCCGAGGAGATCGGCGGGTACCGCCTCGCGGGCGACATCGCGTTCGAATTCCCGGCGGGCCTGGAGATTCCGGGGGGCGGCCTGGTGGTGGTGGCGAGGAACCCGGCGGATTTCCGGGCGGTGCATCCGGGCGTCGAAGTGCTGGGGCCCTACACGGGGAACCTGGGAGATGCGGGCGAGGTGCGGCTTCGCAACCAGATCGGGGCGATCTATCTCGAGGTCGCGTACACGTCGCGGGCGCCGTGGCCGGTCGGTGCCCGGGGCACGGGGCATTCCCTGGTGCTCGCCCGGGCCTCGTACGGGGAGGCGGATCCGCGCGCGTGGGATTGGAGCGACGCGCCGGGTGGTTCGCCGGGGCGGGTGGATGGACTCCGCGGCGACGCGTTGCGGGACGTCGTCATCAACGAGTTTCTGGCGAACAGCGACCCGCCCCTCGAGGACTACGTCGAGCTCTTCCATCGGGGCACGGGGACCGTGGATCTGTCGGGTTGCGTGCTCACGGACTCCGTGGACACCAACAAGTTCGTCATCCCGGCGGGGGTGCGACTGGGCCCGGGGCAGTTCCTGCATTATCGCGAGAGCGAGCTGGGATTCGCGCTGAACGCGGGGGGCGAAATGCTGTTGTTCAAGGCGCCGGACGGGGCGCGGGTGCTGGACGCGGTTCGGTTCGAGGGCCAGGACCCGGGCGTGACTTCGGGCCGGTTTCCCGACGGGGGGCCGGAGGTGCGCCGGTTGCAGGAGCGGACGCCGGGCGCGGCCAACCGCGATCCGCGCATCGACGACGTGGCGATCAACGAAATCATGTACCAACCCATCTCGGAGAACCCGGACGACCAGTACCTCGAACTGCACAACCAGGGAACGGCGGCCGTGAATCTCGCGGGCTGGCGGCTCGAGGACGGGATCGAGTTCCGCTTTCCGGACGGAGCCCTCCTGGCGCCGGGCGGGTATCTCGTGGTGGCGCGGAACCGGACCAACCTCCTGGCCCGGTATCCCCAGCTCCGCCCGGAGCAGACCTGGGGCAATTTCACGGGGCGCCTGTCGGGCAAGGGGGAGCGGATCGCCCTGGCGCGCCCGGCGTCGGGCACGGCGGCTGCCGCCGGTGCGGAGGCGGTCTGGGTGGCTGTCGACGAGGTGACGTACGCGAGCGGGGGGAGTTGGGGGACCTGGGCGAACGGCGGCGGCAGCAGTCTCGAGCTCGTCGATCCCCGGGCCGACCATCGCCGGGCCTCCAACTGGGCCGACAGCGACGAGACCGGCAAGGCACCGTGGACCGAGCTCACGGCCACGGGCGTCCTGGATCTGGGTTCCTCGTACACGTCCGGGCAGACGACGACCCCGATCAATCGGCTGGAAGCGAGCCTGTTCGGGGAGGGGGAGTGCCTCGTGGACAACGTGGAGGTGCTCGGGACCGACGGCGTCAATCGCGTCGCGAACGGGACGTTCGAAGCGGGGCTGACCGGCTGGACGCCGCAGGGCAACCACGTGCGGTCCGGCCTGGAGACCAGCGAAGGGTACGAGAGCGGGCAGTCCCTCCGGTTGCGCGCCAGTTCGCGCGGCGATCCCAGCCCCAACCGCGTGCGCACCGCGCTTGCGCCGGCGCTGGCGGTCGGGCAAACGGTGACCCTCCGGGCGCGGGCACGCTGGCTGCGCGGCTGGCCCGAGCTCCTGCTGCGCGTGAAGGGCAACTATTTCGAGGCGGCGGGCCGGCTCGAGGTGCCGGCCCAGTTGGGCACGCCCGGGGCCCGCAACAGCCGGGCCGTCGCGAATGCCGGCCCCGCGATCCACGCCGTGCGGCACGATCCCGTCCTCCCGGCCGCGGGCGAGGCCGTGGTCGTGAGCGCGCGGTTGCACGATCCGGACGGCGTCGTCGCTCCGCGCCTGCTCTACCGGATCGATCCGGCGACCACGACGACGAGCGTGGACCTGCGGGACGACGGCACGCGGGGCGACCGGCTGGCCGGGGACGGCATCTGGAGCGCGACGATCCCGGGCCAGCCGGCGGGTGCGCTGGCGGCGTTCCACGTGCAGGCCCGCGACGGTCATCCGGCGACACCGGCGGCGACGTCGTTTCCGACCGGGGCGCCGGCGCGGGAATGCCTGGTACGGTTCGGGGAACCGGACGCGGCCGGAAGTTTCGGGGTGTATCGGCAGTGGTTCACCCAGGGCGCGGTGAGCAGTTGGATCAACCGTCCCGTGCTGAGCAACGAGCGCGTGGAGGGGACGTTCGCGTACGGGAATTTCCGGGCGGTGTACAACTTCGGTTCGCGCTACGCGGGCAGCCCCTATCACCAGTCGTTCTCCTCGCCGCTGGGGAACTGCCATTACTCCATCGAGATGCCCCGCGACGATCAGGTGCTGGGCACCGAGAACTTCAACAAGGTGCACGCGCCGGGGAATGGTCCGTTCGACGACGACACCAGCCAGCGCGAACAGACCGCCTACTGGCTCGTGCGGAAGCTGGACGTGCCGTGGAACTACCGCCGCTACGTCGTGATGTACGTGAACGGCAACCGCCGCGGCCAGTTGATGGAGGACGCCCAGACTCCCGGCGCGGATCTGGTGGATTCGTACTTTCCCGAGGACCCCGACGGCGACCTGTTCAAGCTGCAGCCCTGGTTCGAATTCGACGACGGCGGCACCGGGAACACCGGCTTCAACAACAAGGCCTGGTGCACCCTCAACAACTACCTCAGCGGCGGACAAAAGAAGACCGCGCGCTATCGCTGGAACTTCCTCCGGCGCGCCGCCCGGACGACCGCCAACGATTACTCCCGCGTGTTCGAGTTGGTCGATGCCGCCAACCAGCTCGCCCCCGGGGATTACACGACGAACATGGAAGCCCTCGTCGACGTCGACGAGTGGATGCGCATCTTTGCCGTCGAGCATGCGACCGGCAATTGGGACAGCTTCGGCTACCGGAATTCCCAGAACATGTACGGATACCGACCGGAACGGGGGCGATGGACGCTGTTCATCTGGGATTTCAACATTGTCTTCGGCAACAGCGGGTCCGACGGGCCGAACGGCCAGAACCTGTTCAACTACACCCTCAACGGCCAGGATCAGGGCGCCATGGCGCGGTTCTACTCGACCCCGCCGTTCCGCCGCTCCTACCTGCGCGCGTTCCAGGACCTGGCCGACGGGCCGATGCAGCCCTCCGCCCTGGCGGCCAGCGTCGACGCCCGGTACCGCGCCTTCCTCGCCGATGGCCTCAACCTGGCCAGCCCCCAGGCCCTCAAGACCTGGGTCGCCACGATGCGGCAATCGCTCCTCTCCGCCGTCGCGGCCCAAGGCGGGCGGGCGCCCTTCTCCCTGATCGGGG
>CAZSOV010000378.1:0-6764 GCA_964608505.1 uncultured Verrucomicrobiota bacterium | reverse complement strand
CATTAAAACACGACGATCAACGGGTCCGAAAGACCCGGTTCGTCGACCGGATACGTTGGTGCCGTTGTGGTGGCTGCCATTGCTGGTGGCATTGCCGTTGGACGATCCATTGATCGGGAGAAAACCGGTTTGCTGGATGTCCCGGTCGACGCAGCCCTGGAGGAGCTGGTAGAGCCTGGTGGATTCGACTTGGACCTGCTTCAGATCACCGAGTTCCGTGCGGATGGTGACGCTGAATTGGTGGGAGGAATACCCGGGGAGACCGAGCTTCTTGCTGTAGTTCGCTTCGAGAGTGATGGCCATGGTGATGCCTTTCCTTTGATGGTGGTGGACATGAAAAAGCCCCGAACACCACAAGGTGCCGGGGCTGTCGCTCGGTTGCCTCCGGGGGAGGCGCCGAGCTGTTCGATGTTCATGGTGCTATACCACGATCAGGCAGGCTTCAGCAGGGAGGGGACGTGCATCACAAGCCGCGACTGAAAGCCATCCCCAGCCGCATCCCGACCATCACTTCAAGACCGCACGATAGAACCGTCGCAAAGGAGATATTGGATCGGAGTCTATCCACTGTTTTGGACTTCGGTCGATGATCAAGTTCGTAACCGATATCCAGTTAGTCCCGTTCGCAGAATCGGAGGCTTCAATTGCATATGTTCGATTCAAGAGTCCAGTTACCGACATCCCAAAGTATAGGCGCGGCGCAAGTAGCGGCGGAGCCACAGGGGGATCGCTTGGAACATCGGAGAGCCGCGTGACGAAGCCGTCATACTTTCCAGCCGGTAGCAAGGTGTAGTCTTCAAACTTCACGGAAGAAAAAGCAAAGGTTCCCCCTACCGTCAACTCGTCGGGAGATGCTGCAACAATACTTGAAATCCGCGTGTCGTTCGGCACGATTCCCCCATATTGACGCGCCCAAACCGGAGCGCCGTCTACTCCTAGCTTAGCTACGAAACCCGACTCTGGCCCAAATCCAGATAGTGTAACCTCCGGCCCCTGGAGTATCGAATTCCCAAAACGGAAGATGCCCTGAAAGCTCCCACATAGATAACAGGAGCCTCTCTCGTCCACGGAGAGGCCTAAGAAGTAGACAGTTGGTAAGCCGCTATCAAGACCAACTGTATCCACAGCCCAAACAAGACGTCCCTCTGTATCAATCTTGGCCGCAAAACTCGATATCTTGCCGGGGCTTCTCATGATCTTGTCGGATATTGTCAGACTTCCGGAATAGTAACCACAAATATACGTATCCCCATTCGATGCAACCTGCGCCGAGCTAACCTCCAGAACTTGAGTGCTACCTCGAAACGCCACCAACCACTTGTCAGAACCATCGGAACGAAGAGCTAAGAGGAATCCAAGTGCCCGCTCAGGGTCAGCCTCTATGGTCATTTGGCCGAATCTGAGCACCCCGGACCATCTTGAAGAACTCAAAAAGCAAAGTACTCTCATTTCACCCAACCGGTCAAATTGCATCGCTCGAGGCAATACTTGACCGCCGCCTCCCACAAACATGGTGTTCTCGGCTCCGACTCGCGTCCAGAGAGCAGATCCTGCGTCAGAGTACTTCTCAATAAGAATTCCCGCGGACTCCGTATTCGGACGACGAAGAATCGCATAGTTGCCATCCATATCAGCGGCGATAAGAGAAGTCCGAGGGCCTTCCGGATTTCGCGTCCACTGGAGCTGACCTGTTGATGAGAGCTTCTGTATAATGGTTTCATTGGTATATGTAACGCCTGCGATGCTAACGCGATTATTGTTCGCGGAAACGTGCCAGTACACGGAATTGTCAGGGCTCACCGCAGGCATTCCACTCACTACTCCCCCTGCCAGCACGCCTTCTTCCTCAGGCAGCCGTTCGGCAATTCTAAGCCACTCCAACGCGCCTAGCCGGTTCCATTTGCCTATGATAGCACCTGTCTCAGCACTTATACGCACGGCAGTGCCTCCCCCAACAAACTCTCCGGAACCCCGCTGCCGATTGGCAAACGTGGAAGTGGCGTATACTCCTCCATTAGCCTCTGTAACGAGACGATTTACTCCCTCGTCTCCATCGGACGTACCAACGCGGTCGACCCAGAGTACCTGCGCCGACTTCGAAGAGTATGCAAGGGCCAAGGCTACGACGCAAAGAACGATTAGCGTACTCCGCGCCGCCGCCGTAGCTCCTCTCTGCATCAATGCTGGCATTGTCGAGCACTCCGAATTCAATAACATACCTTGTGGATTCTGAAGCCCGGGGCTTGGTTCAGTTATCGTAAAATACAACAACTGTTCTCAATGAGAATTATCTTACCGCCCATTTGTCGTTGGCTGTCAACGGCAAATGGGCGGCCTGATAGGGCGTGCCGCTCGATCAGGAACAAGTCGAACTGCTGAAGGCTGTCGGAGGGAATGTGCGCCGCCTTCGGCTCCGAGCGAAGCTGACGCAGGAGGGCTTGGCGGAGCAGGTCGGGATCAATCCCCGAACCGTGCAGAAGATCGAGGCGGGCAAGCTGAACATCCTGGTGACGACGCTGGCGCGGTTGCAGGCCGCCTTGGGCTGCCGATGGGAGGAGTTGATGAAAGGTGGGCAGAAGCCCTGACGAACTCAGGCAGGCGAGCAACCGGGTGCCGAGGCCGACTATCGAACCGTCGAGTCCGAGCCTCGCGGGTTGGGTATCGTAAAGTTTAGGGGCTTGGACCAACGCCCCCGGTCTCCCACGAAACGGGACGATTGTCTGAGAATTTGGAGTTTCCGCTCCCACAGCGCGTTGGTCCGAGGCCCGAAGTCGCGAGCAGAGATGGATTCGATGATGGCGCGAACGCTCACCACTCCAACCCAACGCCCGTTATAGATCGGACAGTACGCAAATCCGGGGGAATGGTGCGGTGCGTCCGAGACAATGCAGTCGAAGAGTTCACCCAAGGTTATCGACGGTGCACCGCGTCCCTCAAGGTGGTATCGAAGGCCGGTTTGAGTAGCCCCCTTTAAGGCAAGCACAACGAGGACATCGGATATTGCCCACGGAAATCCGGGATCATCGACGGATCGCATTTGCGAACAGATGGTGTCGCTCAAGAGCTGCGCTTCGCGAGCGGCTTGGTGGCGCTGAAGCACGACGACAACCCCGTTTTCGGTAAGGCCAAACTCGGTCGCCAACTGTCGAATTGAATACCCTGAGCTGTATCGGTCGAGGATTTGACGGTCGCGGACGGCAATCAGGTCGCGTTTAATGGTCGTATGATCAACAGTTCGGCGCCTTGACGAGGCGTACGTTCGTTGGCGGAAGCCCAGAGCTTGTATCCACAGAATCGAATGAGATGCGATGCTCGGCGATAAACCACATGTCGTTGTCGTCGGTAAAGGCTCCTCCGATTCTGTGCGGCAATCCAGTTGAAGTTCATGCCCCGGAGGAGGCACTATCGAGTCCACCGCAAAACGCATATGCCCGCTAAAAAGAAGAAGGCCGCAGCCGTCGAGTCCCCAGTAGTCAACGAGGCTCCCCCTGTCGAGAATCCGGTACAGGCCGCGTTCAAACGGGTTTCTGCCTTGCTTAAACAAAGGTCGAAGCTGGATGCCAAGCGTGCCGAGGTTGCGGCCTTGGAGAAACAGGTGGCAGTGTTGAAGGAGGAGAACGCGACGCTGGAAAAGCAGCTGAAGGAGGCCGAAAAGGCTCTTCGGGCAGAGATTCCGGCAGCGGCGGTGATCCTGGACGCGAGTGCGCCGAAGAGCGACAGCACTGCTGGATCGGGTGGCCGTCGTGGCCGCAAGAAGTCGGCCAAAGGAGAGAAGCTCTCGTCGGTTCAGGTCGACAAGGTGCTCGCTAGGTTGACGGAGCCTTTCGCTGCGGGAGATTTCTCCGCCAAAGCCGAGGAGTTGTTCCCCGGCCTCGTCAACGAGCCGATCAAGAAAATCGCCGCCGGAAAGATCCTTCAGGTTCCCGGAACCTCCAGGCGCGGGACGAGATACACCCGCATCAAGGCATAATCGGCCTCAAGGCTTCGCCCGGTACAGCGCTCCCAGAATCCTGCCGAGCTGGGAGACGCTGACCTTCGGCCAAGGAATTTTCGCAAGGAACCGGTTGGCCTTCGCGACAGAGAACGCCTCGGGATCGTAGGGGCGACCGAGCCATTGCTTCATCGAGGCGCGGAGACTGGCTCACCGTCGATCAGCGATCGCCTATGCCTCTGACGGGGGCATGGAGTTGTGATTCCTAATCTCAGGAATCTGGCCCGTCTGCACCAGGTGACGTCTGAGGTAGCTCACAGCCAGACCCGTGCGGTCAACGCCCGCGCTGCAATGCACGAGCCAAGGGGAAGGCAGTTGCGGCAACGCGGCGACCAGTTGTTCGAGGGCTAGGCGGTTGGCGTCTTCATTCCAAGGGTCTTCCAGTGGCAGGCGCAGCACCGTGAAGCCCGCGAGTTCGTAGGCCCGGTGCAAAGGGACGGACAGGTGTGCATAGTAGGCTTCGACCTCCTCATCCGTGAGGAAACTGACGATCGTCTGGATGCCCAGCCACCGGGCGCGGCGAATCCATTCCTCCACGTCTTCCGGGACGACTTCTTCGGCCGGGTTGCCCGGGCGACTGGAGCGGGCCAGGACCCCCGGGATAGCCCACTGAATTTGCGGTGGATGGCGCGGCGGCGTCATGAACTACGAGCAAAGGAAATCCCGGCGTCCGCTGCAAGAACTGCGACGACCTATCCCTCGGGCTTCGCTCCCTCACAAAACGGGGTCGCGCGGCGCGTTGTGCAAGAAGCGCATCACCTCCCGCAGCTTCCATCCCATCCCCCGCGACGGCCGGAAAGCCCGCCGCCCCCCCGGCACGAGTTCGTCAGCGCGATCCTGAGGTCCGACGCCGAGGATCCTTTCGTCGCAGCTCGTTACGGCGCTGCGCACACGTCGCTCTATTGTGCGTGACGAGAACCCCTTCACCAAGTCCCTCCATCCAGCTCTGGCGGCGGCATCCGCTCCGCGACATCCTGAGCCCATCCGCCGCAACTTGACACTGGACAAGCGGTTATCCAGAAGCACTCTGCCAACCAATACTGATCGTGCCGCAACGCTCCCCCCGGCGGCGTGGCATGATGATAATGTTGGGCAATCGCAATTCTATGGAGCGATACTATGAGCCACACTTCGACGAGGCGTACGTTGTTGGAACATCAGCGTCGGTGGGCCGACGATGCCAACATCGCCATTGATGGTCGAGGTTACGTCGCGTCCTACACCGCAAATCTGTGGAGGTCGTTGTCCCTTCCGGCCAAGGCCTCCTTTGATCTCGGCGGGGGTTCAGAACTGCGGGATGGCAAGACTCGGCCCGCAAAGATGCGGGCTTTGCTTTCTTCATCTGCCCTCGCGGTAAACGTTTTCGATTACTGGTCCGTGCGCGATTCCACGCCCATGTTAGAGGCGCTGGAGACTGGGCCGGCAATAGCGCCGCCGCATTTCGAAGCAAAGTTCCCAACGGGCTTGAAAGGCGAGCCGCCAAATCTAGACGTCGCGATTCGCCTAGCCTCCGGAATCACATTGGCAATCGAAAGTAAGTATTGCGAGTGGTTGACGCCAAATTCAAACTCAGAACCTCCCTTTAAGGCCAAGTACTTCGCGCCGGTTCCCGATTTGTGGCGTCGGGCGGGCTTGCCTGAATGCCAAGGACTCGCGGACGATGTCCAGGGAAAGGCCGAGCGATTCGTACATCTCGATGTACCGCAACTTCTCAAACACGCCTTAGGCCTAGCCACGAACCTGAAGGAGCACTTTTCGCTTTGCTACCTTTACTACGATTGGCCTTGCCCTGAATCCGAAACGCATCAGCTTGAGGTGGATCGCTTTTCATCGCGCGTAGGACGGGAGCTGCGGTTTCGCGCAATTACTTATCAGACGTTGTTCAGACGATTGAGTCAAAAATGCGGCGTACGCGACGATGAATACATCGCATATCTGCGCAGCAGGTATTTTACAACTGCCGCCTAATTGCGGTACAAAGACTCATCGCAATAAAATGCGATCCAAGATATCTCTGGTGCATAGGCTTCATTCTGGTCTGCTGCGGCAGTGCCACTGCTGAGGGCGTGCATCACTACGCGTCCTTGAACAGGGACAGGGAGAGAATATTCGACGCGTCGTTCGTCGAAACGAAGGCTCTTGAAGGAGCGCAGTTCCGATAGTTTCAGGTAAAGCAGTCGATTTTGCCATACTGCCGTCCATGCTGTGCCAAGCGGTGCCTGCCAGATGCTGATCACCGCGGATTCATGCAGGTAGATGCCGAGTTGTTGTTGCCTGACGATTGGAGCGTCCGAGTACAGGGAGAAATGATCAAATGGAGTACGGGGAAGACATAAGTCAAAGAAATGAGGTGGGGAAATATCCGTCATCCCGGTTTGGTTTAGATATTCCCGAATTCGGTTTCTGACGCGGAGTTCAAAGGGTATCGCAGCCAGGAGTTCCTCAACAGGAACTGGAATCGCCAGGTCGGCGGGGTCGTCGAGGGACTTCATGGCCTTCGTTGACGATAGGATGGACCTTTTACACGCTTATGGCCAGCCGGATACCGGGCCGCAGGCCGACGTATGGGGCCTTGTGTAGAAACGGCATGGCTGTGGGTGCGGTTGCGCTCTTCAGAGATAAAGAATTGTCCTGAGAGCATGTGCCTCCACCAACGCCTCCCACACCCCAGGACAGCCCGGGCATGCAGGTGGGTTGGTGGAGGACAGGGAGTTCATTGGTATCCGTCACGGCAACCCCGTCTGACGGGGTCGCCGGAGAGAGGATAGGCTTG
>CAZSOV010000377.1:0-6769 GCA_964608505.1 uncultured Verrucomicrobiota bacterium | reverse complement strand
CGGGCGCCCGGGGGACGCCGGGGCGGCGCGTGGCGGGGGGGGGGCGCGAGCTTGGCGGGGTTCGGGGGCGCCCGGGGGGAAGAACCCGTGCCGCCAGGAAGGATGGAGCGGGACGGGGCGGGTCGGGGCTGAATCCGGGGCGGCGCGGCGGAGGGGGCCCCGGGGGCTCGCGAGCGCGACGCGCGCGCGGGCGGGCGGGCGGCGGGGTCGCGGGCCCGGCTATTTTCCGCTGCCTTTGGCGAGGGTCACGACCACGAACCAGGCGTTGTCGTTCTTGTCGTCGCCGCCGAGCACGACGGTTTCGCCGGCGACGATGCGCTGGCGTTTCTTGACGACGAGCTGGCCCTTGCCGAAGAGCTGGATTTCGAAGTCATCGGCGCCGACGCGGGAGACTTCGAGGCGGCATTCCTTGCTCATGTCGAGCTTGGCGGGTTTGGCTCCGGTGACGGCGAACTCCTTGCGTTCGACCTGGTAATAGCTGGTCCACTTGAAGATCCGGCGCAGGCGCTTGTCGAGATCCTCGGTGATGGGTTTGAGGGTGCGGTCGGCGGGTTTCTCCCCGTTGGTGCCCCAGACCAGCTGGGCGGCCAGATGCGGTTCCTGGGTCTCGCCGGCGCAGGCCGGGGGCACGGCGAGGGCGAGGAAGCCGAGGCTGGCGAGGGAATGGAGAAAGCAACGGGTATTCATGTCCGGCGACGGAGAGTCTGGGGTGGAGTGGTTGGGTTGGGTTGGGTGGGGTGGGGCCTGGTCCGGGACGGCGCGGCGCGGGACGCCGGGCTCAGAGGAAATCGAGCTGGCCGAGCCAGACCACGGTGGTGGTGTCCTGGGAGGAGTAGAAGGTCATGAGGGTGACCTCGGTGCAGGGGCCATCCACCTCGTGATCGGTCATGGCGGGGCCGTCGGCATGGCCCTCACTGGCGGCGCGGGCCAGGGGGTTGGGAGGGGAGGTCGGCGTGGCCGGATCGAACACGAGGAACGCGGCCAGGGCCGCGGCGCCGACGGGGAGCAGCCAGGCGAGCCAGCGCAGGGAGGCGAGGGGTTTGGCGGCCGGCGCGCTGGCGACGGCCCCGGCGTGTTCGGCGGCCTCGATGCCCTGGCGGATCCTGGACCAGTAGAATTCCCGTGATTCGGGCACCGCATGGGTGGGCTCGTTGTCGCGGAGCAGGCGGGAGAACGCGAGGAGATTGTTGCGGAGCGCCTGCGCCCCGGGGTCGGTCTCGACCCAGGCGCCGATCTCGCGGGCTTCCGTCTGGGTGACTTCGCCGTCGACCCAGGCCTGCAGTTTTTCCTGATGCTCGGGTTTCATGAGTAACGTGGACCCTCCTTGTCCTTGAAGACGCCGGCGAGCAGGCCGGCCATGCGGCGCCGGGCGTAGAAGAGCCGGGACATGACGGTCCCGACCGAGATGCCGACCACCTGGGCGATCTGTTTGTATTCGAGGCCTTCGAATTCGTGGAGCACGAGGACGGTGCGATGGGCTTCGGTCAGTTTGGCGAGGGCGGCGTCGATGCTGGAGCGAAGTTCGCCGCGTTCGAGACGTTCGGTGGGGTTGGTCCAGACGGCGGGAAGCAGGCGTTCCCAGGCATCGGGGTCGTCGGCGGAATCGGGAAGGGGCTCGACGCGATGGCGTTGATGGCGGCGGAGGTGGTCCAGGCAGAGGTTGATGGTGATGCGCGTCATCCAGGTCGTGAAGCTGGAGTCCCCCTGGAACTGGCCCAGCCGTTGCCACGCCTTGATCCAGGCTTCCTGCGAGAGGTCCAGGGCCTGCTCCTCGTTGTGCACGATGCTGTGAGCGCGAGCGTACATCTTGTCTCGGTGTCGTGCGACCAACTCCTCGAAAGCCTCCATCTCGCCGCCCTGGGCGGCTTCGACGAGGGCTTCATCGGGCAAATGCTGGCGATCGTTCGAACCCGACATGGGAGTGGACGCGGCGGTCGCGAGGGCTATTCAAGGTGACTAAAGCCTGCCCTTGGTGCTGGGGATCTCGCCCGCGATGCGGGGATCGGCCTGGCAGGCGACATCGACGGCCTTGGCACAGGCCTTGAAGAGGGCCTCGACGACATGATGCGGTTCCTCGCCGTAGAGCAGTTCGAGGTGGAGGGCGCAGCGGGCTTCGTTGGCGAAGCCCTGGAAAAACTCGCGGGCCAGGCCGAAGCGGAAGGCGGAGGACATGTCCTGCGCCCGATCCACCGGAGAGACGCGGCGATGCGCCAGGGAATTCATGCCGCGCCAGACCAGGGTGGGGCGTCCGCAGAAGTCGATGACCGCCCGGGCCAGCGTCTCGTCCATGGGCAGGAAGGCCTCGCCGGTGAAGGGGTTGCGCGGATCGAACCCGGCGCCATACCGGCGGATGCCGCGTTTCTCGCCGAGGGCCTGCAGGAAGGCCTGGCCGAGGGCGATGCCGCAGTCCTCGACCGTGTGGTGGGCATCGACCTCGAGATCGCCGCGGCAGCGCAGGGTGAGATCGACCACCGCGTGCTTGGCGAAGAGGGTGAGCATGTGGTCGAAGAACGGGATCCCGGTCCGGATGGAGGACTTGCCCCGTCCGTCGATGCGGAGATCGAGGGCGATCCGGGTTTCCTTGGTGTCCCGGCGGATGCGGGCCTGGCGGAGGGCCGTGGGCATGGGGGCAAGGTCAGGCTTGCAGGGAGGCGAGGAAGCGCTCGCAGTCGATGGCGGCGGCACAGCCTTCGCCGGCGGCGGTGATGGCCTGGCGATAGACGTGGTCGTGACAATCGCCGGCGACGAAGATGCCCCGGGCACTGGTCTGGGTGCCCTGGGTGGTCCTGACGTAGCCGTTTTCGTCCATGTCGATCTGGCCCTTGAACACCTGGGTGTTGGGGACGTGTCCGACGGCGATGAAGACTCCCGCGCAGGGGAGTTCGCTTTCGGCTCCGGTCTTGAGGTTGCGGAGGCGGACGCCGGTGACCTTGTTCTGGGCCACGTCGAGGATGTCCGTCACGACGGAATCCCAGATGGGTTTGATTTTGGGATGGGCGAGGGTGCGCTCGGCCATGATGCGGGAGGCGCGGAGTTCGTTCCGGCGATGGACCAGATGGACGATGGAGCCGAAGCGGGTGAGGTAGTTGGCTTCCTCGCAGGCGGAATCGCCGCCCCCGACGACGACGAGGGGTTGGTTCCGGAACATGGGGAGGGCGCCGTCGCAGGTGGCGCAATAGGTGACGCCGCGGGTTTCGAGCTTGGCCTCACTGGCGAGGCCCAGGTGCCGGTGCCCCGCGCCGCTGGCGATGATCAGGGACTGGGTCTCCATCGGCTGACCGTCGACGGTGAGGCGCAGGGGGTGCTGGGAGGCATCGACGGCGTCCAGCATGGCGAACTCGACGCGGGCTCCGAAGCGTTCGGCCTGCTTCTGCATGCGGGTCATGAGCTCGTAGCCGTCGATGCCCTCGGGAAAGCCGGGATAGTTCTCGACGATGCTGGTCGTGGTGAGCAGCCCTCCGGGCATGGGGCCCGCGAGGACCAGCGGGTTGAGGTTGGCGCGGGCGGTGTAGATGGCGGCGGTGAGTCCCGCGCAGCCGGTTCCGACGATGACGACCTTTTCCATGATGGGCAGTTGAGAGGGTGCGGCGGAGTGGGTTCACTCCCGGCGTGGCGTGGTGCCGCCGTGCCGGGCAAGGTAGCCGGTCAACCGGGGCGGGGAAAGGGCGAAGACCGGGCGCCCCTAGGCCTGCCTGCGCAGGGCCACGGGGAGGATTTTCATCTCGGTGCGGTACTTCGCCACGGTGCGGCGCGCGATCTTCACGCCCTGGGCCTTGAGTCGGGCCTCGATCTGGTCGTCGGTAAGCGGGTGCGTCGGGTCCTCGTTTCGGACCATGTCGCCGATGAGCTCCTTCACGCCCGTGCTGGCGACGGAGCCGCCGTCGGAGGTGGCCACGCCGCTGGTGAACAACGCCCGCATTTCGATCAGGCCCTGCGGGGTGTCCATGAACTTGCCGGCCACCGCGCGGCTCACGGTGGTCTCGTGGACGCCGACCACCTCGGCGATCTGCGACATGGTCATCGGCTTGAGGTGGGTGCGTCCGTGATCGAAGAATTCGCGCTGGCGGACGACGATTTCCTCGGCGATCCGCTGGATGGTCTGTTCGCGCTGGTCGAGGCAGCGAATGAGGAATTTGCCGGCCCGGATCTTGTCGCGGAGGTAGTCGCGGACCTCGGCGTTGCTGCCGGCCTGGGTGAGGAGATCCTTGTAGGAGTGGCTGATCCGAAGGCGGGGCAGGGGATCGTCGTTGGTGGTGACCCGGTAGCCCTCCTCGGTGCGGGTGACGGTCACCTCGGGCACGACGTATTCGGGTTCCGACGGGGCGAGTTCGAGTCCGGGGCGGGGTCGGAGCCGGGCGATGTTCTCCGCGGCATCCTGGATCTCGTCGGGGAAAATCTCGTCGTCACCCAGGCGGGGCTTGCGGGCCAGGTCCTCGGGAAAGGCGTCCTCGAGCAACCAGCGGTGCAGCCAGCGAGGATCGGGCACGCGCTGGACGCGGTCGGCAAACGGGCGGAGTTCCTCGCGGAGGGGGACGGTCGCGAAGCGGGCCGGGTCCCAGAGCCCGCCCTTTTCGACGAGCGCGTTGAGGTCGCGGAGGACGAGGTCCACGAGCTTGGGCGGCGGGGTCTCGGTGACGCTCCAGAGGGCCAGCGCCTTGCGGGCGTTGTCGCCGAACCGGGATCGGAGGAACTCGTCGAGGGGTTCGGCGCCCGACTTGAGGCGGGATAGGAAGGGGGTGGGGCGCAGGAGTTCGTTGGGAAAGAGCAGCGGCGAACCGATCCGGGACGCGATTTCGTCGAAGCGCCGGCGACCGAGGGCCTCGAGATGATCGCGGACGACGAGGTATTCGAGGGAATCCCGCCGCCCGCGGCGTTCGAGTTGGAGGAGCAGGCACTCGCGGAGATCGCGGGCGGCGATGCCGGCGGGGTCGAGGGTCTGGACGACGCGCAGGCCGGCGGCGAGTTCCTCGACCGTGAGTCCGCTGGTTTGGGCGAGGGTCGAGAGGGGGGCGCCGAGATAGCCCTCGTCGTTGAGGTTGCCGATGATGAGTTCGGCGGCGGAGAGCACCGGGGCGGGCGTATCCGACTGGCGGAGTTGCTCGGCCAGTTCGACCCGCATGGACGAGGGTTGGACGAGGTTGTCGAAGAGGAACTGGCGTTTTTCATCCTCCACGTCGGACTGGCGGAGGGGTGCCTGGGACTGGGAGAAATGATCGCGCCACTCCTGATCCAGTTGAACCAGGCGGTCGAGGGTGGCCTGGAAATCGTCGACGGCGGCGGTCGAGGGTTTCTCGGTGGCGGGATCGTAGGCGAGGTCACCCGGAGGCTCGGCGGGGTCGAGTTGCGAGAGTTGACCGGCGCCGCCCTCGTCGGCGGACGCGGCGGCGGCGCGGTCCCGGTCGGAGATTTCCTCGAGGACGGGGTTCTGGGACATCTCCTGCTCGACCAACGCGCGCAGTTCCATGACGGGCGCTTGCAGCAGTGCGAGCGACTGCTGCATTTGCGGGGAGAGCACCTGCTGAAGTGCCATGCCCTGACCGAGTTGCATGCCCAACGCCATGGAAGGGGAACGATGGAGGGTTGCGGACCCGGGCTCAAGCCGGCTTCGGGACTCGTTTTCCAGCGCAGCGCCCCGGGCGTTGCGGCCCCGGGGCGGGAACGGGTGATCGGTCGGGTCTAGAAGCGCGCGTGCCAGTCGGGTCGCGCGTAACGCTCGGCGAGCAGTCGGTTCAGGCGGGAATCGGAAGGCGGGGTGGCGGGTTGATGAGCCTCCCAAGCTTGACGGAGGGCCTGTTTCACGGTGGCGGACGGGAGGTGGAGGTTGACCAGGAAATCGAGATGGGCGCGGTGGGCCCGGTATTCGGGCCGGCGCTCGGGCAGGGCGAGGCAGTGCTCGATGAGGGCGAGATCGAAATCGAGCAGGAACGTGCCGTGGAAGAGCAGGGCCCGGCGGCGGCGGCGTTGGGCGTTTCCGGAGAACTTGCGGTCGCCCAGCACGAGGTCGGTATGACCCTGGATGAATACGGGTTGGCCCAGGAGCGAGGCCAGGGCGGATTGGAGCCGCGACATGATCCAGCGGTTGGTACCGGAGATCGTTTCCAGGTCGGGCGCGGCGGCCAGGGGAAGCACGAGGGCGTAGGCCAGGCATCCGGGGCCGAGGAGGACGGTGCCGCCGCCGCTGGAACGACGGAGGATGGGGATCCCCCGCTCCGCGCAGCGGGCGGGCCGGGTCTCGGCCCCGAGGCGATTGCCATAGCCGAGGACGACGTACGGCAACGCAGGTTCGTAGCAACGCAGGACGCCGGGATGGGACGGCCCGGCGTCGTCGACCTCCTCGAGCAGCGCCTCGTCGCAGGCCAGGTCGGCCTCGGGCGCGGGATAGGTGAGGTCGAGGTGGAGCATGGTGGCGAAAAGCCAAAGGGCGGCCGACGGCGGCCGCCCTGGGAAGGCATCGCGGTGACCCGGACGGGACGACGCCGGGCCGGGGGCCCGCGGAGGTCCGGGGCACCCGGGTCAGAGACCCTTGGCGATCATGTAGCGGAGCAGGTCGCCGACGCGGTTGGAATAGCCCCACTCGTTGTCGTACCAGCTGACGAGCTTGAAGAAGCGCTTGTTGAGCTCGATGCCGGAGCCCTTGTCGTAGATGGAGCTCGACTTGCTGTGAATGAAGTCGGAGCTGACCACCTCGTCCTCGGTGTACTCGAGGATGCCCTTGAGGTAGGTCTCGCTGGCCTTCTTCATGGCGGCGCTGATTTCGGCGTAGCTCGTG
>CAZSOV010000376.1:3860-6831 GCA_964608505.1 uncultured Verrucomicrobiota bacterium | reverse complement strand
CAAGGTGCACATCGGCGGCGGCGGCGTGTACGACGCGACCGGCAACTTCTTCACCGGCCAGTTCGACGAGGTGGCGGTGTTCGACAAGGCCATTCCGGCCGAGCGCGTTCTCGCGCACTTCAAGGCGGGCTCGGAAGGCGGCGAGGCGGACGAGGGCGGCGGGGTGAAGAGCCTCAAGATCGCCTGGGTCAGCTTCCATCCGGCGGACGCCACGCCGGGCGCGGATGCCGCGACCGCGGGCATGACCGAGGCCTCGGACATCCGCTATACGCGGCTGCTGGTGGGTGCGGGACACCAGGTCACGCGCTTCGTGACGACGGGCACGCCGGACCTCGCGACGCTCAACACCTTCGACCTCGTGATCATCTCGCGGTCGGTGCCGAGCGGCGACTACCAGGACCCGCCGGAGACGCTGGCCTGGAACAACGGGTTGACGAAGCCGGCCATCATTCTGGGCGGCTACATCATCCGGAATTCCCGGTTGGGCTTCGCCACCGGGGGGAACATTCCCGACACCACCGGCCCCATCAAGCTGACGGTCCGGGATCCGGCGCATCCGATCTTCTCCGGCATCTCGCTCGGGGCCGGCAGCATCACGGCCAATGACTACGCGGGCATCGCCACGTTCAACGACGCGACGCAGCGCGGCATCTCGGTGGTGACCGACGCCATGGCGGCCGGCGCCAAGGTGCTCGCTACCGCCGCCGCCGAGGGAACCACCGCACACAACGGCACGATCATCGCCGAATGGGCGTCCGGCGCGAAGCTGGCCAACGGGGCGGCCGACACGCTCGGCGCGGCCCGCCTGGTGTTCCTGACGGGCAGCCGCGAGGCGGATGGCTCGACCTCGCAGATCGCCGGCATTTATGACCTCACCGACGACGGCGCGGCGATGTTCCTCAACGCGGTGAAGTACATGGGCGCGCAGGTCACGGTCGCGGCGCCCCGCATCACGGGCATCTCCCTCACCGGCGGCAGCGTCTCCGTCACCTGGACCGGCGGCGGCACGCTGCAATCGGCTCCGAGTCCGACCGGACCCTGGACCGACGTGGCCGGGGCGGCGTCGCCTCACGTCACTCCCGCGACCCAGGCCGCCTGGTTCGCGCGCGTGCGCCAATAAGTGTCCCCTTCGGAACCGCGCCGGCCTCCGGGCCGGCGCGCTCCGGGGAATCGACTTCGCAAAGACCGGCCGCAAGGCCGGTCTTTTTCGTTTTCAACGAGCCGCCGATTCCCGGTCCCGCCGGATCACGATCTCGTCTCTGTCCCGGGGCACCTCGACCGTCGACAGCTGTCCGTCGCTCCAGCGCGCCGTCACGGTGCCGCCGTCGGGTGGTCGCGGGAGAATCAGCTCGGGACTGCCTTGGGACCACCAGCCCGATCCGGAGCGCACCGCGCGCGTCGCGCGGGGTTGCTCGGGAGAGCCGACCCACGCCACGGCGCCCACGCCGTCCGGGTTGCCCGGACCGTCGTGGAGTCGCACCCGGATTCCTGCAACCGCGCCCCGGTTTCGGAAGAAGCGGGTGGGCGCTCCGTTCTGGCCGACGACAAGGTCCGGTCGTCCGTCCCGGTCGAAGTCACCCACGACCGCCCCGCGCTGCTCGCCGTCGGCGCGAATCCCGGATGTCGTGGCATCCACGACCGAGAATCCGCCGCTTCCCGTACCGCGGAGCAGGAGTCCCTGTCCGGCATCGAGGCGGGGCAGGTGTTCGGGAAGCGCGAAGGCGTTCTGGGCGAGGAAGAGATCCGCGTGCCCATCGCCGTCGAAGTCGGCGACGGCGGTGCCGAACACGGGGGCGTACTGGGCCTCCGCGGGGAGGGCGACGGGTTCGAAGCGATCCCCGCGCCGGTAAAATACCGTGGAGGCGAGCGTGCGGGCCTCCACGCGCCGCACGTCCCGCCCGAAGGCGCGCACGACGTCGTCGAGGGACGCCGGCACGAAGGCGGCGTGGGTCGGGAAGACGCCGCGGAGCGTCGGGAGCGCCGCGTGCAGTTCGTCGAGGCGCCGCCGGGGCGCGAGGATGCGGCGCAGGGGGTCCCATTCCCCTTCGAGCAGATCCACGGCGTCGCGACCCAGCAGGTCCCCGAAGACCAGGACCGCCGGTTGTTCGGGGGAGGCCGAGTACGGACTGTTTCCGCCCCAGTTTCCCGCCACGACGTCCAGGCGGCCGTCTTCGTCCAGGTCGGCGAGCTCGATTCCCAACCACCAGCCCGAGGACGGTTCGAAGCCCCATTCCCGGGTCACGTCGACCAGGCGTCCGTCGACGCTGCGGAACACGCGGACGGGAGACCATTCGCAGGCCAGGGCGAGATCGCCGTCGCCGTCGCCGTCGAGGTCGCCCCAGACGGCACCGTTCACGACGCCGACGTCGCGCAGCACCGCGGTATTGGCTTCATCGAGGACCCAGGCGTCCTTCCGGCGGCGAAGGATGCGCGAGGGCGCGGCCTCGGGGTAGCGTCCCGGAATCGCGGCGCCGCCGACGAACAGGTCGAGTTGACCGTCGCCGTCGAGGTCGCCAAGGGCCAGGGGACCCACGGCCCCGCCGGTGCCGGGCAACGGTTGGATCGCGGGATTCGGGGACGGGCTCCAAACCGCGACGTTTGCCGGCGCGGCCCCGGGGGAGGCGTTGGCTTGGGAGCCGAACACAATGCAGGGTCGTCCGGCGGAATCCCGGTAGGTCGCCAGTCCGGTGACGTCGGCGGACAGGGGCGCGGGGGGAGCGATCCCGGGGGCGGGGGCGAATCCGCCGCGCGTGTCGTTGGTGAACGCCGCCCAGGTTCCGCCGGTGCCGGTGCCCAGCACGAGGTCCGGCCATGCGTTGGCGTCGAGGTCCACGACGGCGATGCCGGGGCCGCCCTGCGAGAGCCACCGGTGCAGGAGGGGTTGGAGCGCGGCCTCCGGGGGGCGGTCCTCGTGGTGGACATGACCGAGTCGGGCCGAGGCGTCCTCGAACAGGGGTTCGGGCGTGGGGAC
>CAZSOV010000376.1:0-3850 GCA_964608505.1 uncultured Verrucomicrobiota bacterium | reverse complement strand
GGGTGGTGTGGGGGTCTCGTGTCGGGGGGGGGGGCGGGCCCCGACCTGGGGGGGGGGGGGGGGGGGGGGGGGGGGGGGGGGGGGGGGGGGGGGCCAAGAACGCCTCGTCGATTTCGTAGAGCTGATCGGGAACGACCGGGGCGACGACGGAGATCTGGCCGAGGCGCCAGGTCACTTCGATCTCCAGGGGTTGGGCCGCGGGGCCTGCCGCGAAGACGAGCAACGGTTCGCTGCCGGAGAGGTAGCGCCCGCCGGCCACGACTTCCTGGAACTGCTCGGGAACGAGGCCGCCGCGCGCGCGCGCGCGCACGCGGACGACGGCGCCGATGCCTTCGGTGTTGGGCGGGAGGCCGCGGAGGCGGACGGCGACGCGGGCCGCACCGCCCGTGTTGCGATAGAGACGGGCGGGGCCGTTGAGGCAGTTGACGGCCAGGTCCAGGTCGCCGTCCCGGTCCCAATCCAGCAGGGCGGAGCCTTGATGGACGGCGGAGCTGCGAAAGCCCCAGGCCTCGGTGACGTTCGCGAAGCGGAACCCCCCGAGGTTCCGGAAGGCGACGACGCGGGCGTTCAGCGCGGGATAGAGCCGGGCGTGTTCGACCTTTTCGCGGAGGAACGCCTCGTGCCGGGCGCGCGGGTCCTGGGTGGCGGGCCAGGGATGTTGCAGGGCGCGGATGCGTTCGGTGGCGTCGAGGTCCTGGACGTCGGTGCGATGCCCGGACGGGATGAGAACGTCCTCGTAACCGTCGAGGTCGACGTCGAGGAACAGCGGTTGCCAGGACCACCCGGAACGTCCGAGGCCGGCGAACTCGGCGATTTCGGCGAACGTCCCGTCCCGGCGTCCGCGGAAGAGCGTGTTCCGCATGATCTGCGGGCGGTTGAGGATCTCGCTGGGGGTGGCCTGAGCGGGCGATTGGGCGAGCATCTGGCGACGACGGACGCGCGGATCGGGGTCGAGCATGTCCAGGACCAGGAAATCGAGGAGTCCGTCGCGGTCGACATCGGCGAAATCGACGCCCATGGAATTCTCGCTCGTATGGCGGAGGGACGTGGCGGGTGCCAACCGGAAGGTTCCGTTGCCGGCATTGATCCAGAGGCGGTCGGGGGTCCAGTAGTCGTTGCAGACGTAGAGGTCGGGGAGGCGATCCCCGTTGAGGTCGCGGAAGGAGGCCGTGAGGCCCCAATCGCGGGGCGGGGCACCGATGACGTGGCCCTCCTCGTCCCGAAAGTGGCCGTCGGTCCAGGACACGGGACGGAAGCGGGCGTGTCCGTCGTTGAGGAAGAGCACGTCGGGTTCGCCGAACTCCATCAGGCCGCGGGGCCCGATGACGAGGCGACCGGCGTACTTCGGATGGGGCTCGACGCGTCCGCCGACGCGGCGGACGTCGATCTGGCTGGCGTCGCGAATGTCCTCGGCCCGATAGCGGGCGACGTAGAGGTCGAGGGTTCCGTTGCCGTCGACGTCGGCGAGGGCGAGCGTGGTGCTGCCGGGGATTCCCGAGGTGCCGGCCTCCGCGGTGGTTTCCCGGAACTTCCCGGAATCGTTGAGGAAACAGCGCACGCCCCGGGCGTGGGTGGACACCAGCAGGTCGGGGCGCCGATCTCCGTTCAGGTCGGTCAGCACGGCGCCGCGGACGGATTCGTCGTCCAACGCGAGTCCGGAGGTGGGGGTCGCGTCGGCGAAGCGTCCGTCGCGTTGGTTGCGGTAGAGCCGGGACTGGCCGTTCAGGCGGGCGAGAAAGAGGTCCGGCCATCCGTCGCCGTCGTAGTCCCCGGCGGCGACGCCGCTGCCGTTCTCGAGCACCCGGTTCCCGGCGCCCGCGAGTTCGGAGAGCGCGTTGGTGAAGTGGATCCCCGTCGTGTCGGGCGCGAGGAGCGTGAAGCCGGCGGGGTTCGAGCGATCCACGGCGAGGGGAATCGACGTCCAGCCTTCGCCGGTCCCCGGGTTGGTTTCCGCGGCGGCGGCCGCCAGCGCGACGGCGAGTCCCAGTCCCGGGCCGGCCCACGTCAGACGGTGCATGGCTCTCATGTTCGGCAGGGTGCCCCTTGTCCGGGCGCGGCGAGCGTGGCGCGGTTCCTAGTCGTGGCCCGGCGCGGTTTTGCGGGGTGGCGGCGCGTCGGAGGGCAGGTAGACCCGGACGCCGAACGGGGGGAGGACGTCGGAGATCCAGCCGTTGCGGGCGCGGAACCCGCGGAGTTCGTGGAAGGCGACCAGGTCGGCGGGCCAGCCGGGGGGTGGTTGGAAGCGCCAGGCAACGGGCCGGTCGAGGGTGTTGACGGCGACGAGGTAGCGACCGGGCGGGACGAAGTCATTGCCGGCGGCGTCGCCGACGTGCAGCAGGGCGGCCTGGATGGAAGGATCGAGGGCCTCGTTGCGGGGGTCGTCCGGGTTGGGAAAGCGGGCGGTGTAGGGCAGCCAGGCGCGGCGCGCGGCGAAGAGCGGTTCGAAGAGGCGGATCTCGCGGACGACATCCTGGACGTCGGCCCAGGTTTCGGGGTGGTCGGGAAGGTGCCAGGGATCGGACCGGTAGGAGTAGAAGAAGACCCCCTGGGCCCCGTGAACGAGGGCGAGCCAGGTCATGGCGCGCAGTTCGGCGCGGGTGGGCGGACGGGACGGAGCCGAGAGTGGGGCGGCGGGCGCGGGTTCGAGCACGGCCCAATCGAAGGCCTGGAGAACGGGGTAGAGGGGTCGGTCGGGGCCGGCGGAGAGGCGGGCGAGTTGGACGTGTTTGGCGAAATCGGCGAGCGGCAGGCGCGGGATGGGATAGCGATTGATCAGGAACGCGTCGGCCAGATGGGCGTAATCGCGGGCGAGGTAGCCGTTGTAGAACGCGAGCACGACCGGTTTGTGGGCCGAGGCGCGACGAAGGGCGGCGCGGGACCGTTCCAGTTCCACCGGAGGCACGCGATGGAGTTCCGGTTCGTCGGCGAGATACCAGGCCCAGAGGGCGGAGTGGCGGTCGATGGCCCTCGTCGCGCGGGCGGCGCGGCGGGCGCCGGAGTCCGTGGGGTCCGCGGCGGGCGGGAACGCGTCGGGAGAAGCGAGGACTTGGAGTCCGTTCCGGGCAGCGGCGGACAGGTAGTCGGGGGACGGATGGCCGACGACGACGGAGAAGCCGGTGCGGGCGAGTTCGGGCAGGGCATCGGTGGGCGGGGCACCGAAGAGGCCGACGACGAAGCGGGGGCGGGGCGCATGGCAGCCGGTCAGGAGGAGCGCGAGGAGGAGGGGGACGAGCGAGGGGCCGACCCGAGGGGGTCCGCGTCGTGCGGGCACGCGGTCCACACCCTGTAAGCCCGGTGCCCTCACCGGGCGGCGCGGTTGGGGGGCGCGGTTCATGGAGGACAGAATCATGGAGGGGACGGAATCATGAGGCGGGGTGGGGGGCATGATGTTGTCCCGGCATGGTTCTGTCCGGGAAACGAGGCGCGGTGGGGCGCGGTTCATGGGAAGGGAAGTTTTCCGAAATCCGGACACGTACGGAGACCATGAACCCGGATGATGGGGGGGGGGGGGGATTAGGAGTAAGATTAGGATTAGGAGGAGTCAGATTAGGAGGGGGAGGAGGGGGATCCGGGAGGGGAGTCTGGGCCCGGTTCATGGGGAATCGTCACGGGGTATCCGACCGTGGCTTCCTGGTCGCGGAGCGACGCTTCGAAGGTAGCCGGGGGTTTCAACCCCCGGATCGGGTTCATTCCAAAAGCAGCCTCGTCGCGGAGCGACGTCCGAAGCCTTCGGTATCCACGCCCCTCCCAGGGCACCCGTGTCGAACGTCGCTCCGCGACGGGGAAAGAAGAAGTGGTGCGACCGGGGCCTGAAGGCCCCGGCAACCCTCGGTCGTCGCTCCGCGACACG
>CAZSOV010000375.1:0-6852 GCA_964608505.1 uncultured Verrucomicrobiota bacterium | reverse complement strand
GGTCGGGGTCGGGGTCCCGGGGCCGGGGTGCCGACCCGCGAGAATTCAGGAGCGGGGCTCGGGGATCCACGCGTCGGGAACTCGAAGTTCTCGCCCCGGACCCCGCTCCTTCTCCCACAAGGGAGAAATCGCTGCGGGGAAACGACCGGACCGGAACCCGTGTCCCGATCCGGCCGACCCCACCCACGCGGCGTGTCACCGGACGGTGGCGCTGATGGCGCCCGCCGTGGCCTTGGCGTTGCCGAGAGTCACCGGGCGATCGGACTTGGTCCGAAGGAAGAGCGTGTCGGCGGCGTCGGCAGGCCGGCCGACGCGAAGCGTGCGCGAGGCGGGATCGAAGGTGCCGGGCACGCTGCGGTAGGGTCCCTGGACCTGGCCCGCGACCTGGGGCGTGATGACCACCGTCGGGTCGTTGGGCGAGCCGCCCAGCGGCGGGTTCAGGTAGGGGAAGCGGTCGAGCATCATGCCGGCATGGACCGCGGCGCCGTCGGTGAACGGCAGGTCGCCGGCGGGGGCCTGGTCGGGCGTGCCAAACAGGCCGAGCCGGATGAGCTTGCCCATGACGACGCGCAGCGCGATGTCGACCACGTCGTCGCCGGGGCGGCGGCCATTCGGGAATCCGGCGTTGTCGCCGGCCACGACGCCGAAGTTCTTCTGCTCATCGCGGGGCGTCGGCGGGATGGAGGTGTTCAGGCGCTGCATCTCCCCGATGGACCCGTTCTTGGTGAGGCCGTCGATGCCGGTGACGAACACGGCGAGCAGATCGGCGCGGGGGAAAAGGGTGGGAGCCTTGGCTCCCGCGGCGCCGTACAGCAATTCGATGATCGCGGGCAGGGTCGGATGGGTGACGTAGTCGGCGAACTGCACGTCGTTCCTCGGCTCCGAGGCGTTGAACTTGTCCTTGTCGGGCAGACCGATGACGACCTCGTTGACGAGGGGCATGGACAGGCGGCTGACCTGCGTGATCGTGTTGCCGTCGACCTTGCTGGAAGTCGTCCAGGCGCCGATCACGGGCTTGTCGGGAGCGGCAACGAGGAATTCCCTGGGGAGTTCGAGGCAGAGGGCGGTGACGTTCTTGTCGGCAAGCGTGTCCTTGTTGGCGTTCTCGGGACCGAGCGGGCTGGTGCTGATGTTGATGAGGTCGAAGATCTCGCCGAGGTTCACCACGAAGGGATCCTTGCGCTGTCCCACGAAGACGCGGCCCTTCTTCTCCGTGCCGGGCAGCGCGATCTCGTACACGTAGCCGTTCGCGTAGGCGTCGTAGTCGGGGATTGTCTTCGTCCCCACGTTGTCCTGGGGCTTGGTGAAATCGGCGCCGCCGGTCCGGGGGTTGAGGATGGGCACCCGGGTTCCGGCGCGGCGGGGACCCCGGACAAGATCGAGGGTGAAGGTCTGGTCGACGTTCAGCGCCCCGAGGTTGTTGGCGGAGATGGGGCCGACGGCGAGGACGGGGACGGCGTTGGTGCGCTGGTTGCCGGGGGGACCGATGGGGAGGGCGATGTCGCGCGACTGGTTCCGGAAGCGGAACTGGAAGGTCAGGTCCTCAACGGCGTCGCCGTCGTTGTCCACGTGGATTTCGTAGAGCCCGCCGGGATCGAGTTGGAAGTAATTGGGACCGCCGTAGGCATCCTGGAGCGGGAGATAGTTCGCGACCATGGTCACGTAACCGTCCCGCCCCGCCTCGTAGCTGCCGAACAGGTAGAAGTCGGAACAGTCCAGTTTGGGGCTGGCCGTGATCATCGGGGCTTCCCGATGGCTGGAGGCCGGAACGGAGACGGCGGGAAGCAGGGCCACGGTGGCCAGGACCGCGGCGCGCACGAGGATCGATTTCGTAGTATTCATGGATTTGGAACGAGGGCCGATGCGGGTCGAATCGGGCACCAACCCAACAACGAACGTCCCCTCGGTCTGGATGCATGGGAAAATGGCGAACCCGGCTTGACCCGTGGAACGGGCCGAGCCGGGCTCGGATGCGTAGCGATGCAGAGTGGCTTGATTGGATTTTGCTGGGTCGTCGAGGCGGATACGCGAATCAGTTGACCCACCAGATGAAGTCGGAGACCTCGCCGCTCTGGGCCCCGCCGACGGGCGACAGTCCGTACTGGTTGCTGACGCGAACCCGGGCGAAGCGGGCTCCGGCGGCGGGCGCCAGCGGGACGGTGAGCCCGAGCACATGGATCCCGGCGAAACCGAGCGGGGCGTCGGCAATGACGAGTTCCACGGGCTCGAAGAGGCCGTTGCCGTTCATGTCGATCCAGACCTGGGCGATGCCGGGGGCGCTGACGTTGAGGGTGATCGTGGCCGCGGCGCCGCGGGTGAGCAGGGACGGCGCGACGCCGTCGTTGATGTCCGCGCCCGGCCCCGCCTCGGCGGTCCAGGTGGGCCCGAGTCGAAGCGCCGAGGCGGCGTGCCAGGCGACGCCGGCGGGAAGCGTGCTGTAGTCCCGCGCCTGCGCATGGGCGGCGACGGCGCCGAGGGCGAGGGTGGAGGCGAGAATCAGGTTCTTCAGGAGGTTCATGGGATTCGAGTGAGTTGTGAGTTTTGGTTGATTGCTCCGGCTTTGTTCGTTGCTCGGAACGCCACCAGAATGCCCGATCCCATGGCGAAGACAGCTGGGCAGGCCGTGCCCAGGATGGGCGAGCGGCGCCCGGGGGGAGGGAGCCCCCACGGGGGCTCCGGGTTCCCGGTGCGGACGGGAACCTTCGCGAGCGTCGCGCGGCGACACGGTGTCCGAGCGCGAGGGCGCCGGCGCGGTCGCGGGGAGCGTGCGGTGGGAACGACGGCGGCGTCAGGGCTTGCCGACGACCAGCCAGGTGCGCCCGCGCGCCGGGATACGCAGAGGCACGGTGGCGCGTCCCTGGCGGTCGAGGCGATAGGGCATGGCGGGGCGATCCTCGACGCGGATGCGGGCGGCGTCGACGAGGCCGGAATAGTAGAGGGGGAGCACGACGTTGCGCTCGACCTCGACGTCGAGCGGATTGTGAATCATGGCGAAGGCGCGGCGCTCCAGGGCCGGGTTGACATGCACGACGTAGTCGATGTCCCGCCCGTCGGGGCGGCGCGCGTGGACGATGTCGGACTCGAGGATGTCCCGGTGTTGCTTGAACCAGGCGACCCACTTCCTCACGAGCGCCTTGGTCTCGTCGGTGTCGTAAAGGCGGGGGCCGCGCCAGCAGGCCTGGACGCCCGCGCCGAGGGTGTTGACCAGATGCTGCTCGTAGTCGGGGAGGTGCTCGCGAAGGGGTTCGATGGTGGCCGCGGCGCCGCCGCCGTGGTACTCGGTGAGCGGGACGAACATCCAGCCGGCGGTCTGCGGCTTGGTCCAGGTGCCGTCGAAAATGTGCTGGCGGGCATGGAGGAACTGCTGCTGGCGGGGCAAGGACCAGTTGGTCTCGCGATAGCCCATGGCGGTCTTGTTGCCGCCGGCGAAAAAATAGTAGTCGGGCTGGTTCACGTAGATGCCGTTGGCGCGGCACCAGGTGTAGAGCTGGCGGCTCAGGTCCCACTGGACCCACTGGGAGTCCTCGAGTCCGTGGTGACCGGGATGGTTCGTGGAGGCGCAGACGTCGCCGGGGTAGGGGCCGTCATGCTCGAGCAGGGTGAGCCCCGTCCGGGCGATGAAGTTGGTGAGTTTGCGGAAGTAATTCGTGCCCCAGGCGGAGGCGAAGCACGGGGCGTTGCCGAAAATCGCGCCGCCGGTCTTTCCGGTCCTCGGGTTGATGACGTCGTTGGCGTCGTCGATGCGACGGCTGCTGAAGAGGGAGTAGGCCCCGACCTCGAGTCCCTTGCCGCGCGCGTAGTCGACGTCCGCCCGGATGCGGTCGAGATAGGTGGGGTCGGTGCTCTCGGCGTTCAGGCCGCTGCCGAAGGTGTAGATGATCATCTCGAACCCGACCTCGGCGCACTGATCGACGGCGAGGCGGAACGCCTTCGAGTCGGAGTTGCGGACGTGCATCATGATGGGGTTCTCGGTGCTCCACGGAGCGAGGGCCCGGTGCGCGCGGCGGATGACGAGGCCCTGGCGCTCGCGCTCGGTGGAGTCATGGACGACGATCCAGGATCGGTACGAGGTGAAGACTTCGCCCGGCGCCAGTCGGGCGCCCGGCCCGACCGGCGGTTCGCAGACGAGCACGCAGGGCGTTTTGAGTTCGTAACTCACCTGGGTGTTGAATTCCGGATCGGTGGTCCAGCGACCCACCTGGTTGCCCGTGACGAGGTCCATGCCCTTGAACATGTAATCGCTCAACACGGTGAGCGCCGGCGTGCGCCAGGCAATGTTCGGACGCTCGTCCACCGCGGATTCCGCCTCGACGATCGCGAGCCGTTCGGTGGCCAGGCCGTCGAGGCGCACGACGCGGTCGGTGCCGTTGCTGATGACCAGCCACTTCCCGAGCACCGGCAGGCCGTCGTAAAGCTCGTGGTGGACGGTGACCGTCAGGTCGCGCGTCGCGTCGTCGGGGCCCCGAAACGACAGGGACAGCGCGACGCCGGACGGCGGCCAGGCGAGGTCGGCGGAATGACGGACCTTCTTCCAGGGGAAGGGCGCGACCGGTTTACCGGCGGTGGCCCCGACGAACTGGAACGCGTTCGGACGATTGGTGAGGGCGGTGATCCACTCCGGAGCGAGGTAGGCGCGGTCGGGTTGCCCCGTCAACCCCCCGACCGGGTAGGCGCGACCATCCAGGGTCAGGAGGGCTTCGGGCTCGACGGCGCGAAGGAGCCCTTCGCCGGTCATGCGATTCTCGAGTCCGATGGTCGCGGCATTCGGGGAGAGCTTGAAGGAACGCCGGACCAGGCCGTTGTCCAGGACGAGCGTGTCGATGTCGGTCCCCCGGTAGAGCGCGGCGGGCGGAAGGTCGGTGCCGAGCAGCCAGTCCTGCCCGAGGGGGCCGGCCACGAGGGGCGGGGCGGTGGGCAGCTCGGCAGGCCACGCCGCCGAGGCGCGGAGGGTCAGGAGGAGGAGACCGACGAGGGAATGTCGGAGGACGCGGGGGAACGGCATCGGCATGGCCCGAGGTTGCCGGGGAGGCCACGACGCTGCCAACAGACAAAGGGCAGGCAGCGGGGATTCCCGCGGCGTTCGACGCGACGGTCCCGCGCGCGGGCCGCGTCGCGTGATCGGGGGGCGGCTCAGCCGGCGTAGTTCCGGTGGAACATCTTGCCCGGGAGTTGGGTGACCAGGCGTTTCATCTCGAGCCCCAGGAGGGCCACGGAGACCACCGAGGCGGTCAGGCCGGTGCGCCGGATCACGTCGTCGATGGAAATGGGCTCGCGCCCGAGTTGGTCGAGGATGCGGGTCTCGGAATCGGACAGCGTCAAGGCGGGCAGTTCGCCGGTCTCGGCGGGAGAGGCGGGGCGATTCGTGCGGGGAAAGAGGTATTCGAATTCGCCGAGGATATCTTCCGGACCCTCGCAGAGTTTCGCGCCGTTCTTCAGCAGATCATGACAGCCCTTGCTGCGCGGGGAATCGATCCGACCGGGCACGGCGAAAACCTGGCGGTTGTAGTCCGTGGCGAAGCGCGCCGTGATCAAAGCGCCGCTGGCGAGGTTGGCTTCGACGACGACCGTGCCGAGCGTCATCCCCGCGACGATCCGGTTGCGGATCGGGAAGGACTGCTTGTCGGCGGGGCGGTTGAAGGGGAATTGGGTCAGGACGGCACCCTGGTCGGCGATGCGCTGGAAGAGTTCGGCATTCTCCGGCGGAAAGACCTGGTTGATGCCGGTGCCGAGCACGCAGAGCGTCCGGCCTTTCGCAGCCAGCGCGCCGTGATGGGCGGCGGTGTCGATGCCCCGGGCACCGCCGCTGACAACGCTGATCCCAAGATAGGCCAGTTGGTAACCGAGTCGTCGGGCCACCTCGGTGCCGTAGGACGTGGTCTGTCGGGAGCCCACCAGCGCGATGCTGTTTCGGTCGCGCTCGTTCAACCGTCCGCGGACGTACAGGACGATGGGTGGATCGTAGATCTCGCGCAGAAGTGGCGGATACTCGGGGTCGTCGAGCGTGAGGATGGTGCAGCCATACTGCTCGATGCGGCGAAGTTCGGCGTCGAGATCCACGGTGCGTTCCCAGCCGGCGATGGCGTCGGCGGTTTCGGGGCCGATCCCGTGGACCCGGGACAGCGAGTCGCGCGAGGCCCGCAGGATGGACGGAGCATCCCCGAAGCACTCGAGGAGCTGTCGCAATCGGACGGGCCCCACATGCTCGACCATGTTGAGGGCGATCAACGCCTCCTTGGCGTTCACACGCTCTCGCTTATCCGACGTCGGGGCGCCCGGCAATGCAAACGTTGGGTCCAGGCCGCGCCCGCGGCGGTTCGGTTGGTAGCCCATGCCCCGGTGAACCCTCCTCCCCAGCATCGGGCTTTCACCCCGCCCCCGGACCGAAAAGGTCCTTCTGCAAATCACGGAGCGTAAACAGTTCCCCGGCCTCGACTCCCCTCATCTTTCGTGCCCCGTCTTTCCGCTTCTTCCCGAACTTCTCCCGGTGCTGCCGGAACACCCCCTCCACGAATTCCCGACTACCCAGCGCTGCCCCATCACAGAAATACCGCACCCGACACCGCACGTACTCGCCCAACGGCAATCGCCCCTTTGCCGCCAACACCTCCGCCACCGCCCTCGCTCCCACCGCCCCGCGTACTGGACGACCGTCCGGGCCTGTCCCTTGGCGTCGTTCGTCCCCCTCCCGATACAACCAGCTCCGGTACACCTCCAACGACCGGCTCACGCTCTCTTCCCTGCCTCGTTGCAGTGCCGTCACCAGCGTTTGGATTCCCAGCCGCGACCCCCGTTTCCCTGCCATCGCCTCCCCGTACCCGCTCCAGCGGTAGTCCTTGGGGTCCTGTACGATAC
>CAZSOV010000374.1:0-6914 GCA_964608505.1 uncultured Verrucomicrobiota bacterium | reverse complement strand
GGAATCGTTTCCGGGGCCGTGACGGTGACGATTTGTCCGCGATCCACGACGACCTGGTCGGTGAACGCCGGCATGACCTGCGCCACCGGCTGGAGCCCGGCGTCACTCGGGCGGAACGCCTGGAACCCGGACCCCGCCCCATACACCAGCCCGTCG
Source organism: uncultured Verrucomicrobiota bacterium (assembly GCA_964608505.1). GTDB lineage: Bacteria > Verrucomicrobiota > Verrucomicrobiia > Limisphaerales > CAIMTB01 > CAIMTB01. The sequence goes on along the minus strand of CAZSOV010000374.1, from coordinate 6,758 downwards.
GATACGACCACCCGGCCCACGTTGTAGATCCCTTCCCAGATCCCGACCCGACGCAGCCCGGGATCGGCGGCGTCCAGAACCTCCACACTCGTACCCGTCCCCACATACAGGCGGCCCTGGCTGACCGCGACGTCGTAGGCGCTGCTTGCGGAAGACCGAAAGCCCACGACCTGGGGGCGGGTGGGATCGGCCAGATCCAGCACGCAAACGCCCACCGGCTCGGAATTGCCCAGGGCGAGGTAAGCCCGCGTCCCCACGACCGCGACGCCGTTGACCTGGGCCAGGTTCGTCCGGAACGACCCCAGAGCGACGGGTCGGCGAGGGTCGGTGATATCGACGACGTGGAATCCGGGACTCGGGTTGATGCCGGCAGGTCCCAGGCCCTTGGCCACATAGGCGAGGGAGCCTTGGACCACGACCCGGGTGGCGCTCCCCCCCAGGGGCAGCCCGCCCAGGATGTAATCGGGCGCGGGGACACCCTGGACGCCAGGAACGGTGCAGGCCCATCCCATCACGAGGAACGCGACGGCCCATCGCGGCCATGTCCCCGTCGCATGATGAGTCTCGACAGCAGGCATGGCAGGGGACGCGTGTCCGATCTACGGGCTTCGAACGGGTCTTAAACCCGCTGACTCACGGACCCTCCGACGGCTCGGCGCGGCAGTCACCAGGAGGCCTCCGAGATGCGCCGAAGCCCGTCGGCAATCATCTCCCGAATGGCACCCTCGCAGGCGCGTCGATAGCGGGTGGCCCCGACGAACGCCTCGCCCGTGGTGACGGTGTGGGTGGTTTTCAGAAAATCCTCGAAGATCGGCTTGGTTTCCGGGGGACGTGTCAGGCGCCAGCGGGAACTGACGCTGGCGGTCATGTCGAAGCCCGGGCGAGGCGGCGTGAAGCCGACGAGCGAGACTTCGAGAAGGTGGCCGGATCCCGGCGCATCCGCGACCTCGGCGAAGAGGCCGGAAGCCCGGGCGGCATCGACCAACGCCTGCCGGATCTCGGCATTGCCGACGAGAACCTGCTTCTCGAGCCTCCCCTCGCCGTGAACGACGACGTGGACCGGGGCGTCGACCTTGCGCCGGAGCTGCAGCGCGCCCGGGGTCATGTCGGCGGCCTTCGGAAGCGAGTAACAGCCGGAGACCAGCGAGGCCAGGGCCAGCACGGCCAACAGCGGGAGCCATTTCGAGTTCATGGTTTGGGGAGGTTGCCTTGTTTCCAGAGCGCCACGGTCTTGGTGATGGCCACCGAGACCTCGCCGACGACGTGGTCGATGGTCTTGCTTGCCCCGAGCACGCCGCCCCAAGCCCATAGCTTGTCGAACGGAGCGGTCCAAAGGACCCGCCCGTCGGCGGGGTCCCGGAGGGTCACATCGCCTTCGAATCCCACAGACCCCAAGCCGGCGAGCAATCCCCGGAGTTCGGCGTTGCCGGGGCGGTAGAGACGGATCGTGCCCTCGAGAATGACCTCCCGGGCCACCCGATCCGTCTTGTGATAGCGGACCTCCCGGAACAACCCGGCATAGTCGCTGCGCATGGTTCCCACCAGCATCCCGGCGAAATTCTCCCCGAAATCGGGCGGGGCCTTCTCGCATTTCTCGCCCAGCACGAACGGTTGGATGGTCAGAACCTCGTAGGCCGTCGCGGTGCCGGCGGAAGACGCGTCGAGTCGCAGTGCGGAGGTGTTCTTCGCCGTCGGCGCGCTCGCGCAGCCGGTCAGGAAAAGGACCAGAACGAGGCCGAGCCCGATCCAGGCGAGCCCACGCGGAGCAGGAAACGCCCCGATTCGGGTGGATTGCATGGCGCCCAGTCTAGGCGGCTTGCCCGGAGCGTGAACATCGCGCGATCGAGGTAGCGAAGGGGACCCGGGGCTTCGACCCGGCCCTGCCACTACCTCGTTTGGCGCACCCGGCGCCCGGTCGACTAGGTTGTCCCCAAAAACCGCGCCACGGCCTGGGAACGGGAGTGGACGTGGAGCTTCTCGTAGATGTTGCGGAGGTGCGTCTGGATGGTGCGCCGCGAGATGCCCAGGGATTCGCCGACCTGCTCCGGAAGCGCGCCGCCAGCGATCTGGCGCAGGACCTCGAGCTCCCGGGCGGTCAGGGATTCGAGGTCTCGTCGCTCCCCGCCGCGCCGGCGCAGGGACTGAAGCACCAGGCGCGCGATGGGCCCGCTCATCGGCGAACCTCCGTCCCGGACCTCGTGCAACGCCGCCACCAGGGCCGCCGGTTCGACGGGCTTCACCAGATACTCGACGCCATGCTGAACACTCGATGGCGGACCACTCACGGACCGCTGTCCCACTGGGCGCCAGTCGGTCCGTGCAACGTGCTGGCTGCTGCGACTCAGGGTCGCACCCGGGCACGAAAGTAGCCCTGCCCCGCGCCGGGATTGGGGGCTGGATCAATTTCCGCCACTTCGTTTGTCAGGGTAATGGAAGCGGCGGGCGCCCAAGTCATGATGTCGCGCGCCACCGTGGAAGCCTCGATCAGGTAGGTCGACCCCACCCTGCCTCCCAGCCGAAGTCTAAGATCGGAACCGGACCGAAAAATGGCCAGAGTCGGGGGCGGGACCAACTCCGCTCCGAGTCGTACGACCCAGAGGTCGCGCTCCCCGAAGGACAGCGTGGTTCGATCTCCCGACGGCGGTCCTTCGGTTGACCCAGCCAGCAGGAACGAGCCGTCGAGTCCCGCGGAGATTCGTTGGAGGCGGTCGTGGCCGGCTCCCCCCATCCAGTGCTCAGAGACCACCGCCCCCTGTGCATCCAGCCACGTCAGCATGTAATCCTGCGAAGCACCTGGGCGTTCAGCTGCGGCGGGTCCGCCCGCGAGCCAACCGCCCCCGGCCAGCGGCACCAGCGCCTGAACGGAGTCGTCGCCGGTGCCCCCAAGGCTCCGTTCCCAGAGCAACCGCCCGTCCGAATCCAGACGCAGCAACCAACGGTCCACACCTCCCTTTCCCGCGCTGTTCTTGTTGCCCGTCGCCCCCGACGCCGTGTCCGCCGCCACCAACCAACCGCCGTCTGGGACGGGCAGGACGACCCGAGGCACATCATCGGCATCCCCGCCAAAACCCCGTTGCCAGAGGATGTTCCCGTCGACATCCAGACGAACCAACCACAGATCCCGATGTCCGTAGCCGGGCACATCCTTGTTGCCGTCGCGGGCGGTACCCGAGAAGGCCGCAAGCAGCCAGCCGTTGGTCGCGATGGCACCCGCGTAGACATGGTCCGACTCGGAGCTGCCCAGCGCCTTCTCCCAGAGCTTCCGTCCCTGGGCATCCACACGAACGACCCAACCGTCATTCTGGCCGAAGCGAGGCGAGGTCTTGTTACCAGAGACTCCGGAATACGAGCCGCCGCAAAGCAACCAGCCGTTGCCCGGGGCGGGGAGGATCGCGTTGAGTTCCTCCGTACCGACTCCGCCGTAGCTCTCGTCCCAGAGCCGCTCGCCCTGAGCGTCCACCGCCACCAACCAGAAATCGTCGCCCCCCCTCTGCAACGCCGACTTGCCGGGACCCGGGGGCGAGGACGATGTGCCGCCCAGAATCCAGCCCCCTTCAGGGCGTCGCTGCACTGCAAAGGAGTAATCCAAGCTGCTGCCGCCATAAACGCGGTCCCATACCTTCCGACCCGTGGCATCGATCCTGAGCAGCCAGAAATCCCGATCCCCAGACCCAGCCGCTTCCTTGTTTCCGGAGACCGGCGAGGTCGAGTATCCTGCCAGGACGAAGTCGCCGTTAGGTTCCGCTACCAGATCCAGGACCTCATCAAACCCAGCCCCCCCGAACCCGGCCTGCCAGGCAATGGGCAAGAGGGGTGGATCGAGGGGAATACCCGCCGCAAGCCGATCCAACTCGTCCGCTGGCAGGGCCCGGTCGAAAACCATGACTTCATCGATCAGTCCATTAAAGAAAACGTTGCCGTTGTCGTCGCCGCTGATGCGGAGTCTGGAGGCGGAGTTGACCACCGCCTTGGAGCCCACCCGAAGCGTCCCGACTTCGGTTCCGTCGACACGGATCCGAGCGAATTCGCCGTCGTAGATGTAGGCCACGTGAGCCCAAGCACCCACCCCCAGCGGGGCGGCAAGCCTGGCGCGCAGGTGATTGGCCGGCCAGGACTCCCCCGGCGCATTGAAGATGCCATCCAGCCCCTGCAACCCCGTCAGGACGTCGAACTGGAACCCGTTATTGCCGCCTGAACCTCCGATCTTCGAAACGATCCCACCGCCGCCACCGGGGCCGAACGGTTCGCCCCGAGCCTGAATCCAGGCCGCGATGGTAAACGAACGGGTCAGGTCCAGCGTAGGGGCGTCCGGTACCACAATGCTCTGTCCGGGGGCGCGGAAATCGAAGCAGGCACCCACCTTGCCGCGGGCGTAGGCGACATCCCCTTCGGGTGCTCCGTGATGGCTCCCCACCCGATCCGTCGCGTCGCCATCGCCGGGCCACCACGCGACGAGGCCGCGGGGGAGGTTAGGAGGAAGATCGGGAAGAACCGTCACGCTTGCGCTGTGGCTGGTGGCGCTTCCGAGCGCGTTGCCAACCACGACGGAATAGAGGCCCGCGTCCGCTGTCTGCAGACCCGAGAGCAGCAGTTGATTGTGGGTGGAACCCACCACCCGACCGCCCTCCTCGAGCGGGGTGGAACCTTTGAGCCAGCGGTAGGTTAGCGGAGGGGTGCCTTCGGCAAGGACGGTCAACGTCACCTGGGAACCAACGCGGGCGGTGGCGTTTGATGGGTGCTGCACGAGAGTGGGGGCCGAGAGCGGGGGCCCCGGGAGCGTCACCAGACGCACGTCGTCGATCAAGGAGTCCAGCCCCCCCTGGCCTTGCGCCCGATAGACGAGCGTGTAGGTGCCGGCAGCAAGGACGCCTTCCCAACCGCGTTCGACCCAGAGCCCAAACGCATCGTGATAGGCGTCGAGATTTGTCCGCACGAGGCTCAAGCCACCGCCGTCCAGGATGGAGACCGCATAGGGTGACGTCGTCAAACCCGCATTCTGGCCAGTCGAATCAAGCCAGCGGAGGCGGTAACGGGCCGTGCTTGGGACGCTGAACGATTGCATCAGGGCGTAGGGCGAGTGATTGCCGAGATCGAGGTACTGATTCCCTTCGGGTGCCGCAGGCCACACGGAAGGGTCCCCGCCGCGACCATTGAAAACCGCGCCGGACGGACCTTCCCACCGCCACGCCAGTGGCGTCGCGGTCAGGAACGACTCCACCGGAACCATGGGTGCCTCGAAACCACCGTTCGCCAAAAGTCCTCCGGGGGTGTCCTCGACTTCGACCCCGATGCCCTGGCAACCGCCGAGGCCGCCGAAAGCGCCCATGTCGTTGCGTTCGCCACCGAGCGCCGGGGGCCGGCACCCGTCGTTGTACACCGCCGCCGGATGACCCGCGTCGATGCATGGTGAGCCGGGCAGGAGACGGAAGGTCACCGGGTCCAAAGCGGGGTTCGACGACTTGTTGCCGGTACCCGGCTCGGGAATCCCCCCTTGGGTGTTGCTGTAGGCGATCCCTAATGTGCCTCCGCAGCCTCTTGAGAGCCAAGGCCCTGGTTCGTTCTGGTAGATTACAGAGTTTGTAACGGAAATCGTCGAACCGCAGTCGCTCAGTCCGTCGGGTTGGTTGCGAACGACAGTGCAGTTGAGATACCGCACGATGGCCCCTCCCTCCGAACGACCGCCACCCCCATACTGGGTGCGATTCGAGGCCACGAGGCAGTTGACGGCGGTCAAGTGGGAGGATGCTCCCGCCCAGAGGCCTCCACCCAGCCGCAAACTTGTATTGTGCGCCACGAAGGAATTGGCGATTTGCAGGACGCCGGATGGCCCTAACCCCACCCCACCACCATTGGCGGAACGGTTCTGGGTGATCGTGGACTGCCGCACCTGAGCCCTTCCAAGAATCCAGACACCTCCGCCATCCCCGACTGCGACATTGTTCGTGATGATGCACGAATCGACGACCACGGACCCTGTCAGCAGATAGATACTCAAACCCCCGCCGCTTCCGGGGGTTCGATTTCCGACGATCGTGCAATGCGCCAACTCGGGCAGGGAGTTGGTGATGCGAACTCCGCCTGCACTTGATCCCTCGATCCGGCAGTGGCGCAGCACGGAGCCGCTGGGCGCCTCATTGTAGAAGATCCCGTTCCAAGTGCTTGCAGTGCCCCCGGGGCCGAAGCGGATGGGTTTGTCCGCGGTTCCCTCCGCCTTCAGAAAGCCCGCCACCTCGATGGTGTGGGCGCCAAGGACCCGGACCTCGACCCCCGGCTCGATCGTCAGGCTGGCGACTAGCAGATCGCCCGTCACCTCGTAGGGCGACCCGGCAGCCCTCCACGTCTGGTCCGCGATGACGCCGCTGACCCGAGTGGCAGCATGAAGGCGGGGCGTGGCCAGGAGAAGTTCGAGGGCGACGACCAACAAGGAGAGGTATCGGTAACGGCAGCAGGACTGGCTCATGCTGGGAAAGGGTCGAGGATTCAGAGTGCTCCGGGAGGGCCAGGTCTTCAGCGAGCCTCCAACGCCCGGAGGAACCGCTGGTCGACGAGCAGTTGGTTGACGGCGTCGGCGAGGGCGGCCTCGAAACCGGGCGTCACCGAGCCGGACGCGACCAGCGGGATGGTGCGCCGATAGAAGCCCTGTGCCGGAATGCGGATCGGCGGAGAGGCGCCGTCGGGCGCGGACACCTCCGCCTCGCCCTGGACCATCATGGTCTTCTCCAGGTGGAGTCCGGTGTCCTTGAGCTCGTGCCAGAACC
>CAZSOV010000373.1:0-7028 GCA_964608505.1 uncultured Verrucomicrobiota bacterium | reverse complement strand
GCCCTCGCGGACCGCAACCGCCATTCGCACGCCACGCCGCAACGAACGCCACGAAGACAACGGTGTGCCTCTGGCGGCAAGCCCGGATCTCCCCTTGGCATCCGGCGTTCCGTTTCCCATCGTCGGCCCGAACCCAGCCCTCGCATCGCATTGGCCAGCCGCCGTTCCGTTCATTCCCCACCCTTCCCATGCCCTCGCCCTCCTCCTCTTCGCCGTCCCCATTCTCCGCCTCCATGACCCGTCGCGCGGCATTGCAGGGCCTCGGCACTCTCGCGGCCGCGTCCGCGGTCTCCCTCGGCGCCAGCTCGGGTTGCCGAACCCGACCCGAACCGGGTGCCCGACGAGACCCCGACCTGATCCGGCGCGAGAACGCGAAACCGGGAACGCGGGATTGGCTGCTGACCAAGACCCGGGTCGATCCGGCGACCAAGTGGCGGTGTCCGTGGATCGAAGGTTATTGTTCCCGTACGAGCCTGCGCGCGGGGGAGGAGATCACGTTCCATGTCAGCACCAACCCGGCCTCGGATTTCACCCTCGAGATCTTCCGGCTCGGTTGGTACGGCGGCCTCGGCGGGCGCCAGGTGCATGCGGCGGGTCCGTTCAAGGGCGAGACCCAACCCGACCCGGCGGTCGGGGAGAAGCGGGTCCGGGATTGCCGGTGGTCGCCGGCGTATCGCCTGACGATTCCGTCCGATTGGCCGAGCGGCGTCTACCTCGGCAAGCTCACCGAGGCCCGGGAAGGCCTGCAAAGCTACGTCATCTTCATCGTCCGCGACGATCGCCCCGCCGACTTCCTGTTCCAGTGCAGCGACCACACCTGGCAGGCGTACAATCGGTGGCCGACGCAGTTCTCGCTCTACGACGACGGCAAGTACGAGTGGTACTGGGGCCCCGAGGTCCAGGTCTCGTTCAACCGCCCCTATGGCCGCTATTGCCAGATCTTCGATGCCCCGCTTTCCCAGGGCTCCGGCGAGTTTCTGCTCTGGGAATTCCCGGTCGCCTTCTGGCTCGAATCCCTCGGCTACGACGTCACCTACATCTCCAATCAGGACACCCACCGCGATCCCGCCGGACTCCGCCGCGCCCGCGGTCTCCTGTCGGTCGGCCATGACGAGTACTGGACTCCCGAGATGTTCCGGAACGTCCAGAGCGCCATCGCCGACGGCGTCCATGTCGCCTTCCTCTCCGGCAACACCTGCTGCGGGCGGATCCGGTTCTCGCCCGACGCCGCCGGAGTCCCGGATCGGGCGTTCGAACGGGTGGGCGTGTTCGGTCCCCCCGGGGGTACGCGCGAGTTCGTCGCCATGCCCAACCTCCCCCACGAACGTCCCTACGCCAACGAACTGGTCGGCGCCCACAGCACCGGCCTCGTCACCGGAGGGGCCGACTGGGTCTGCGTCGCGCCCGATCACTGGCTCTTCTCGGGCACGGGCATGAAGAAAGGCGACGGCATCCCGGGGCTCGTCGGGTGGGAATGGCACGGGGATCCCGCCCCCATTCCGGGGCTGGAAATCGTCGCCAGTGCCCGCACCCAATCCGCGCCCGGGAAACTGCAGGAAGGTGATTTCACCGCCACCCTCTACCCCGGGCCCAAGGGGAACCTCGTGTTCAACGCCTCGACGATCTGGTGGGGCGACGGTTTGAGCGAGCCGCCGGGATACCTCCGTCCGAAGGTCTACACCGAGCCGAAGGGTCCCGATCCCCGGCTCCAGCGGATCATGCGCAATCTTCTCACCCGGATGCTCCAATCGCCGCGGTGAGACGCGGACACAGGGGCGCCGCGTGAGGGCACGCGGCCTACAACCACGACGCGCGGCCTTTGTAGGCCGGGTCCCCCGACCCGGCGACGGCGGAACCTACGCTTCGCCGCGTGAAGGCACGCGGCCTACAGCCACCTCATTCGCGAACCGGCATTTCGCCGCGTGAGGGCACGCGGCCTACAGCAGACGGGTGCCCGGCCTAGGGGTCGTTCCGGAGCCGATAGTAGACCTCCGGCGCAGCGCCGGGCTGGCGCCGGAACGTGGTGCGGCCTTGCGCATCCGCCGTACTGGACGCCACGGTCGTCCACTGGCGGAGGTCGACGCTGGTTTCGAGATGGTAGACGCGGTCCGGAACACCGGAACCGTTCAGCTCGTGGACGCCTTCGACGCCGTTCCAAACGAGGGTCAGTTTCGAGGCGGCGGGGCGGAACACGAGGTTCAGCACGTCCGCCGTCAGCACAAGCTGATGGACGCGCGGTTGATAGCCGATGCCGCCGTTCTCGAGCTCGACGGAATACGGGCCTCCGGGCAGAGCCTGGAATTCGAACCGTCCGAAGACATCGGTGACCACGGCATTGGTGCCGACGAGCACGGTCAGGCCGGACACGCCGTTGGTGCCGGCGAGGCTGGAATAGACGTGACCGGCGAGGCGGAATCCGCTGCTGACGGCACCCGCCTCGAGAGCCCCGATCTCGGGACCCTGGCCCGTCCCGCGCACCACGCCCCGCTGGTCGAAGGGCGGGGCCGCGGCGGCATCGGCGGCGTCGATGGCGGGACTGCCGGCCACGGGGAGAAACCCGGGCTGGCCGGTGGTCCAGACGGCGAACGCGCTCAGGCGGGGATCGACATGCCGCCGGGAACCGGGCCCGAGAACGTCCGGACCGGCGTCGTTGAACAGGTTGTGGCCGAGATCCTGGAACGGGCCGGAAAGGCCGGCCAAGTCCAGTTCCAGATCGGTGGCCATGATGGAATTCACGGATCGCACGACCGCCCCGGTGTCGGCGGCCAGGGCGGCTCCCCGGGCGACGCCGGCGGCACCGTCCGGTCCACCGAGCCCGCCGGCGCCGGTACCGGCGGCCCCGCCTCCGGCGGCATTCCAGGCGAGCGTGACATTCGTCAGGGCGAGGAAGCCGCGGGCATGAATGGCACCCCCAAGGGCGGCGCCACCGTTGCCGCCCGCGCCCACGATGGCCGAACCGGCGACGCCCTTGCCGCCGTCGCCGCCGCTGACGAGGTTGGTGAAGAACGTGCAATTCACGACGGCGCCCGTGGACCAGGAGGAGACGGCGCCGCCGTAGCCGATGCCCCCCGGAGGGCCGTCCTCGCCGGCGACGATGGAGGGCGCGCCGGCATCGGCGGACGAGCCGGCGATGACCAGGTTCGTGGTGAAGGAACTGGAGGCGAGCAGGAGGTTCCCGAGATTGTGGACGGCCCCGCCCCCGGCCGCGCCGCCGGCCCCCCCCTGGCCGGAGCCAAGCACGCCGTTGCCCGTTCCGCCGGCGCCGCCGTCCCCGGCCCGGGCAACGTTGCCGCTGAAGAAGCAGTTCGTGACGGTCGCGAGGCCGAGGTTGGCGATGGCCCCGCCCCATCCGCCGGCCCCGCCGCCGCCGTAGCCGCCATAGCCGGACTTGGAGGCCCCGACCCCGCCGTTGCCGCCGACACCTCCCGAACCGCCGCCGGCTTCGTTGACGAGGAAGGAACAGTTCGAAAACCAGGCCTCGCCGCGGTTGTACACCGCGCCGCCGGCGGCGGGGGTGCCGCTCCCGGCGGACGTGCCGTCCTGGCCGAACCCGAATCGGACGCCTCCATCGACGCCGTCGGCCCCGTTCGGACCCGACGCCTCGCAGGCGGTGAAGACGACGGTATCGGCGACGAGCAGGCCCTCGTTCAGCAGGGCGCCGCCATTGGTGGAAACCCCTTCGCGCAGGGTGACCCCGCGAAGCTCGAGCCGAACCCCGGGGAGAACGTGGAGGATTCGGTAGTTACCCCCGCCGGAAAGGGTGATGGTGCGTCCGGTGACCGCGACGCCCTCGATGACCGTATCGACGGAAATGACGAGGGGCAGGTCGAGCACGATGGGATTCGAGGCTTCGATCCGGACCTTGCCGCCGCCCGCGAGGGCCTGAAGCAGCGCGGCGGTGGTCGAAGCGGTCACGGTGCCTTCGGTTCGGGCCGACGGAGCCGGACCGAGCAGAAGGAGGCCCAGCCCAAGGGATCGAAGTCCGTCGGCCAGAAGACGGATGGCGCCCCCTCGTCCGACGGACCGGGGAAAGTGCGATGGGGTCGGGGCGTTCACTCGTAGGCGGCGATGATCTCGATCTCGACCGCGGCGCCGCGCGGCAGGGCGGCAACCTGGACGGTGGAGCGGGCCGGGTAATCGGCGGAGAAACACCGGGAGTAAACCTCGTTCATCGCGGCGAACTCGGCGAGGTTCGTCATGAAGACGGTGCTCTTCACGACGTTCGCGAATCCGAGGCCCTGATCCTCGAGGATGAGGCGGATGTTCTCGAGGACGCGCTCCGTCTGGGCCCGGATGTCGCCCGGGACCAGCTGGCCAGTGGCGGGATCGAGGGGAATCTGGCCGGAGCAAAAGAGCAGGGAGCCGAGTCGGACGGCGTGGTTGTAGGGGCCGACCGGAGCGGCCGCCTTGGCGGGACGGATGATTTGTTTCATGGGCGGCGGCGTCGGGGATCTACTTCTTCTCCTCGTACCAGGCCATCTGGATAGTCTCGAGGACCCGCTCGTTGGAACCCTCGGGGCGGTCTCCGAACTCCTCGAGTTCGCAGATCATCTTGTGGAGCTTGGGAAAGCTCAGTTTGAGCGGGTCCTGGTCGGGGAATTTGTCGATCAGGGCCCAGGCGATTTCCTCGTGATCCTTCCAGGTCAGTTTCATGGGGAGTCAGGAATTCCGGATTTCGGACGCGCGCCGGGACCCTGAACCGGGGACGGCACGTCGCCGCGTGGGGGCACGCGGTCTACACCCTGTAGGCCCGGTGCCCTCACCGGGCGGCGCGGTTGCAGGGGGCGGTTCATCGGAAAGGTGGACGCGAAAGAGGAGGCGGGCCGTCCGGTCAGGAGCCTATTCGTCGCGCTTGGCCCGGCTGCCGCGGCGGGTCTTCTTCTTGTCGACGGTCGGAGCGTTGGTGGTGCCGGGGGCGACGCCGAGTTTCTCGGCCATTTTGGCCTCGGCCTCCTTGAACGCGCGTTCGGCGGCGGCGGCATTGGGGAGGCTGCGTTGCTCGAGTTCGGCGAGCTTGGCGGCCTCCTGCGGCGAGTTGAGAATGGTGGGACGGATGAGGACGATGAGCTCGGAGCGTTGCTTGAAGGAGTTCTTGCTGCGGAACGCCCAGCCGAGGAGCGGCAGGTCCTTCAACCAGGGAACCCCGCTGTTGGAATCGGTGGACCGATCCGTGATGAAGCCGCCCAGGATCACCGGCTCGCGGTCGCGGACAGACAGGACCGCGGACGCCTCGCGCTTGCGAATGGTGGGGACCTCGTCCTGGCCGACCTTCACCGTGGGCCCGAGCTGGTCGATGGTCTGCTCGACCTCGAGCGTCACGAGGCCGTCGGGGGTGATGTAGGGGGTGACGGCAAGCATGGTGAGCACCTCCTTCTCATCGTAGGTGGTAAACGGGCTGAAGCCGCCGCCGACGCCCCCGAAACCGCCATAGGAGCTGGAGCGGGGGTACGGAACGGTATCGCCGATGGCGAAGTTCGCGGGCTGGGCGTGGGTGGTCTGGATGCGGGGCCGGGCCAGGACCTTGGCGTTGCTGTCGTTGGCCATGGCGGAGAGCGCGATCGAGAACTGGTCCTTGTACTGGCCGAAATAGCTGAAGCCGCCGGGGAGGGCGTTGCCGAGCAGGTTGGTCGCGATGCTGGCGTCGTTCATGGAGCCGCCGGTGGTGCCCCAGTTCCCGAACTGCCGCGGCTGCTGAACCATGCTCACGCCGAACTCCTTCCCCTTCTCGAGGGTGACCTCGAGGATGATCGACTCGATGAGGACCTGGGCGAGGAGGGTGTCGATCTTGGCGACGATGTTGGTGAGCATCTTGTACTCCTCCTTGCTGGCGTACACGAGGAGCGAGTTCGAGCGCATGTCCGGGATGATCCGCGCGCCCTCGAGCAGGTTCACCTGCGCCCCGCCCGCCGCGCCGCCGCCCGCCCCCATCGCCGAGACCTGCCGGAGCCGGTCGGCCAGGGAACTCCGGGCCGCGCCGGGCGAGGACATGCCGCCCCGGGTCGTGGAACCGGCCTGTTGGGGGGAGAACTGGTTGTTCATTCCCGTGTTGCCGATCCCGCCCGCACCGGCGCCGCCCGCGCCGGAGCGCAAGCTGCTGGCCCGGCCCGAGGTGCGGGAGGAACCGCCACCGGAGGCGAAGCCGCCGCCCCCGCCCGAGCCGGTGACCACGCTGTTCAGGGTCTCGTAGATCTCGTCCACCTTGCCGTAGCGGATGGGAATGACCTCGAGCTTGTAGTCGAGCTCCGGAGTGACATCGAGCTCCTTGATGAGCTCGGTCATGCGCTTCACGTTCGCGGCCATGTCCCGGAGCACGAAGAAATTCTGGTCGTCGAAGACCAGCACCGGATTCTGGACCTTGGTCGAGGCGAAGGCCTGAACGGCCTGAGCAATGTCGCCGGGCTTGATCTTGGTGACCCGGACGAGCTTGGTGACGAACTGGCCGAGCTCGGAGAAGGTCGTCGGATCCTCGTCGTTCTGCTTCGCGCCCTGGTTCACAACCTCCTGGCTGGGGACCACCTTGACGAACTTCTCGCCCACGGGCACGACGGAGATGCCGTTCAGCGCCAGCACGCCGTTGAAGGCCTCGATGGTCTCCTCGCGGGTCAGGTCCGTGATTTTGAGCGTGATCGGGCCGCCGGCGAGCTGCGGCGGACGCAGCAGCACCCGCCGCACGAGGCCGGAATAGATGTCGAGGACCGAGTCGAGCGGAGCGTTGTTCAACTGGAGCGTGACGATGTCGCCTTCCTCGAGTTGCGCGGCCTGTTCCGCGGAGAACCCGACGTCGGATTCATCGCCCTCCCCTTCGCCTTCGGCCCCGGGCGCCCCCGGTGCCACGGGCAGCACGGTGCCCGGCCCCGGCCCCGGCCCGGGCCCGGCCCCGGGAGGCGGCGGAGCACCGACTGGAGCGAAACCGGGCCGGACACCGGCCGGTCGGGGGGCGGTCGCCCCGGGCGGGGCGGTTGCGGTGGGCGGAGTGGTGGCGGCGGGCAGGGGCGTGGGGCGGAGGGGTGGGGTGGGGGTCGGGGTGG
>CAZSOV010000372.1:0-7050 GCA_964608505.1 uncultured Verrucomicrobiota bacterium | reverse complement strand
CAGCAGGATGCCCTTCGTATTGGTCTTCTTCGGGGTCCTCGGCGGCGTCCTGGCCTTCGGATTCATCGGCGTCTTCCTGGGCCCCACGCTCCTCGCCGTCGGCTTCCGACTCGTCGAGGAATGGATCGCGCTCTCGCGTGCCGCATCCGTGACCGCCACCACCGGAAGCGTGGTCTCGGAGCCGCCGGCGAAGTGAGGACGCGGAAGGACGCCAGCCCGAACCGGCGCCCAAACCGGCCCCGCGTCGGGCGAGGGCGGCGCGATACCGGGAGCCGGGCCGGACCTTCCGGTTCAGGGCCATTGACCCGGTCCGGTCACGGTCCGCGAGGTGGGGCCGGCCAGGGCCACGTCCGCGTCGCCTGGTATTCCTGTCCTTACGTTTGCCTCGATCGCCCCGCGACCCGGCGGTCGCGGGCCCCGACTGCCTTTGCCGATGGCGCTGCCGCGCGGTTGCCGCCGGACGCCGGACGGGGGACGGACGGGTTGACTTCGATGCGGGCTGCCCCGAGCCTCATGCCTCGCGCCTTGGCCCGATTCGATTCAGTTCCTGCGCCGGGGTTCACGGAGACAACATGAAGGGAATTATCCTCGCGGGCGGAGCCGGCTCGCGGCTTTACCCACTGACGCTGGTTGCCAGCAAGCAGCTGCAACCCGTGTACGACAAGCCGATGGTCTACTATCCGCTCACCACCCTCATCGAGGGCGGCGTGCGGGAGTTTTGCCTGATCTCGACGCCCACCGATTTGCCCCGCTACCGACAGCTCTTCGGCGACGGCAGCCGGTTCGGCATCCGGATCGAGTATCGGGAACAGGCCAGGCCCGAGGGCATTGCCCAGGCGTTCCGGATCGCGGACTCCTTCGTGGGCGGGGATCCCGTGGCGCTGATCCTCGGCGACAACATCTTCTATGGTGGCGACGCCTTCGAACAGGCCTTCTCCAGCTTCACCGGGGGCGCGCTGATATTTGGTTATCGGGTCACCGACCCCGAACGCTACGGGGTGGTCGAATTCGACGCGGAAGGTCGGGCGCTGTCCATCGAGGAAAAGCCCGTCCGTCCCAGAAGCAACTACGCGGTGCCCGGCCTCTATCTTTACGACCGCGAGGTCGTGGCCATCGCACGCGACCTGAAGCCCTCCGCACGCGGGGAGTTGGAGATCACGGACGTGAATGTCGAGTACCTCCGGCGCGGCAGCCTCCGGGTGGCGCGGTTGAGCCGGGGCTTCGCCTGGCTCGACGCCGGCACCTCGAGCAGCCTTCACGAAGCCTCCGCCTACGTGCAGACCATCGAAAAACGAGCCGGGATCAAGATCGGCTGCCCCGAGGAAGCCGCCTTTCGCCGCGGTTTCATCGATCATCCGGGCCTCCAGCGGATCATCGACGCCCTGCCCCGGTGCGAGTACCGGGCCTATCTGGAAGCGGTCCTCGCCGAATCCCCCCGCCGCTGATCGCGCCATGTCCACTTCCCCCGCCGTCCTGGTCCTTGGAGGCTCCGGCTACGTTGGCCAAGCCTTCATCCGCGAGATCCGCCGCCGCGGCGGGGACCCGGTGGTCGTCCGCCGCAGCGAGGCCGACTACACCCGCTTCACGGTCCTCCGGGAACTGCTCGGCTCCCGGCGCTGGGGTTTCCTGGTGAACTGCGCCGGGTACACCGGCAAACCCAACGTCGACGCCTGCGAGGACCACCGGGCCGAAACGCTGCTGGGAAATGCCGTGCTCCCCCAGACCCTGGCCCACGCCTGCGAGCTCGCGGAACTCCCGTGGGGCCACGTCAGCTCCGGCTGCATCTTCACCGGCGCCAAGGTCCGGCAGCCCGACGGCTCGCTGCGGATCGAGCCGGACCTCACCCGCCCCGACCTCCGGAGGCTCGCCGACGAGGACCCGTCGCGCCTCGTGGGCTTCACGGAGGCCGACCCGCCCAACTTCAGTTTCCGCTCCCCCCCGTGCAGCTTCTACAGCGGTTCCAAGGCCGTCGGGGAGGAGGTCCTTGCGGGCGCCCCGCGCTGCTACGTCTGGCGCCTGCGCATCCCCTTCGACGGCGTCGACAATCCCCGCAATTACCTGACCAAGGTCCAGCGGTACTCCCGGGTCTACGAAAACCTGAACTCGCTCTCGCACCTGGGTGACTTCGCCCGCGCCAGCCTCGACCTGTGGAACCTGGGCGCGCCCTTCGGTACCTACAACGTCACCAACCCGGGCTTCGTCTCGACCCGGGCCGTCGTCGATCTGATCCGCCGCCACCTCGCCCCCGATCGTGCCTTCGAGTACTGGGCCGACGATGCCGAGTTCTACCGCGTCGCGGCGCGGACGCCGCGATCCAACTGCATCCTCGATCCTGCCAAACTCCTCGCCGCCGGCGTCCGGCTGCGTCCCGTGGAGGAGGCCCTGCACGAGTCCCTCGTCCATTGGATCCCCGCGCCTTGAATCGTGAATCACCCGCTCGCCGTCCCCGTGCCCACGGTCCGGGGGACCCGTTCGGAACGGCCTGCCGCAGGCTCCTTCATCCCCCTTTCCTGACATGAATCTGCTCGTCACCGGCGGCGCCGGTTTCATCGGCAACAACGTCGTCCGCCACGCCCTCGCCCAACCCGGCGTTCGGCGCCTCGTCAACCTCGATTGCCTGACCTATGCCGGCGATCTCGCGAGTCTCGCGGACGTCGCTCGTCACCCGGCCTACGTCTTCGAGCGCGTCGATCTCCGGTCCAAGGACGAGGTCCGTCGCGTCGTCCGGGAACACGCCATCACCCATGTCCTGCATCTCGCCGCCGAGAGCCACGTGGATCGTTCGATCACCGGCCCCGGCGATTTCATCCACACCAACATCGTCGGCACCTTCCACCTCCTGGAAGCCTGCCGCGACGCCTGGCTCGAGGCGCCGTTCCGGCTGCGGACCGGCCTGCAGCCGCGTTTCCATCACGTCAGCACCGACGAGGTCTACGGTTCCCTCGGGCCCACCGGCCTCTTCACCGAGTCCACGCCCTACGCTCCCAACTCGCCCTACTCCGCCAGCAAGGCCTCGAGCGATCTCCTCGTCCGCGCCTACCACCACACCTACGGACTTCCGACGGTCATCACCAACTGCTCCAACAACTACGGCCCCTTCCAGTTCCCCGAAAAGCTGATCCCTGTCGTCATCGAGCGCGTCCTCCAGCGCCAGCCCATCCCGGTCTACGGCGATGGTCTCAACGTCCGCGACTGGCTCTACGTCGGCGACCATGCCGAGGCCCTCTGGCAGGTGCTTGCCCGCGCCGCCGACGGCGAGACTTACAACATCGGCGGACATAACGAGTGGCCCAATATCCGCATCGTCGAACTCATCTGCGATCTCATCGACGAAATGCGCCCCGAGGCCGGCGGCGAATCCCGCCGCCTCATCACCTTCGTCAAGGACCGCCCCGGGCACGACCGCCGCTATGCAATCGACGCCTCCAAGATCGAACGCGATCTCGGCTGGCGCCCCGCCCACACCTTCGAGTCCGGTCTTCGCCTCACGGTCCGTTGGTATCTTGACCACCAGGACTGGGTCGCCCGCGTCAAACAACGGTCCTGACCATGAGCGGGCTCCCTCCCCCGCGTGCCCGTCTCGCCGTGCTCGTCCACGGCGGAGCTGCCAGCGTCGAGTCCGTCCGCGCACGCCAGCTGACCCGCGACTTCCCCGCGCAAGAGGTCACCATCCTCCATCGCGAGGGCCCCCGCCGCCGCGTCGCCGTCGCCTGGTACCGCCAGCTCCGCGACCAGCGCCCCGACCTGGTCTACATCCTCAACACCGCCTTCCCCGGAGCCCTCGTCGGCCCGCTCCTCTCCGCCCGCCATCGCATCCCCTACGTCCTCGATACCGGCGACGTCGTCCACGAGATGGCCCGCGAGGCCGGCCTCGAACCCCTCTGGCGCCTGCCCATCCTCAAGGCCGTCGAATCCCTTGCCCTCCGCCGCGCCCATGCCGTCGTCGTGCGCGGCAGCCGGCATCAGGCCCACCTCCAATCCCTCGGTCTCCCCCGTGTCCACCTGCTCCGCGACGGCTACGTCGACCCGGGGCCCGTCCATCCCGAGGCGGTCGAGGCCCTTCGTCAACGACTCGGTTTGCGCCCCGGACGCTTCATCGTGGGCGTGCTCGGCTCCCTCGTCTTCAGCCCCCGCCTCCGCATCTGCTACGGCTGGGATCTGGTCGAAGCCCTCGCCCGCCTCCGCGACCTGCCCGTCGACGGCCTCGTCATCGGCGACGGCAACGGCCTTGAATGGCTCCGGGAACGCGCCCGGGAGGCGGGCGTCCTGGAGCGCATCACGTTCGCCGGACGCATTCCCTACGCCGACGTCCAACCCGCCCTGCGCCTCATGGACATCGCCCTCTCCACCCAGACCAACAACCTTCCGGGCCAGGTGCGCACCACCGGCAAGCTCCCGGAGTACATGGCGGCTGGACGATTCGTCCTCGCGAGTCGCGTCGGCGATGCCACCCTCCTCCTTCCCGACGCGATGCTCGTCGAGTTCCGCGGAGCCGTGGACCGCGAGTATCCGGCCCGGCTCGCCGAGCGCATCCGCGAGGTCCACGGGTCTCCCGAACTCCGCCGCCTCGCCGGGGCCCTGCCAGCCCGGGCCCGCGAACTCTGTTCGTACGACGTGCTGCGGCGGCAATTCACCGAACTCCACGCCTCCTGGGTGCAAACCGGTGACGGGCGGTCCGCCGCGCCTCACTCGGGCTAAGATTCCGGCCACCCGGCCACCCCCCGTTCCCCCGGCTTCCGCGATTCGCCCACGCCCCCTCAGCCCCCGCGCGCCCGAGCCAACTCCCGGTAGAGTTCCTCCGTCCGCCGGGCGTTCTCGTCCCAGCTTTGGGCCCGGGCAGTTTCCCGCGCCCGCCGACCGAAATCCGGCCCGAGCCCGGGAACCGTCTCCAGGTCGCGCAGGGCCATCCGGACCGCTTCGGGCTGGCCTGGAGTCACCACGAACCCGTTCCTTCCGGGCTCGATGAGCTCCGATGCCCCGGCCCCGCTACCCACGATCACCGGAAGCCCCGACGCCATCGCCTCCGAAACCACCATACCGAAGGTGTCGTAGTTCGACGGATACACGAAGACATCCGCGGCGCGATAGGCCGGCGCCACATCCGCCTCGGGTCCCCAGAAGGTCAACCGGTCGGCCACCCCCAGCTCCGACGCCCGCGCCTCGTACTCCCGGCGGTCCGACCGCGAAATCACCAGCAACCGGTCCCGGGGAAAGTCCGGAAGACAGCCCAGGACCTCGTGCACGCCCTTGTTTGCCTCGCCGACGAACAGCCAGACCCGGCCCTGGTCCGGCAACCCAAAGCGCCGACGGCACGCGAGGCGTTCCTCCGTTCCCGCCGCGGGACGGAACTGGTCCGAATCGACGCCGTGATGGATCACCGCGGCGGGCCGTTGCCAGCCGTAGCTCTCACGCACCTCGGCGGCCACCTTGTGGGACACGGCGATGAGCATCCGCGCCTGGCGCTGCCGGTAGAACCGGGCCTCGACCGGGTTGACCAGCGCGGGGAAGAACCGGGACCGCCAGCGCGTCGGCGGGGCGATCCGATTCCGGGCCGCGTTGCACATGTGCGCCGTGATCACGTCCGCCCGCCAGCAGGTCAGCCCCTGGGCATGAACCACGTCGTGGTTTCCGGCCCGGACCCGTGCCTCGCTCGCGGCGAGGAACGAAAACACGAGCGAGATCGCGTTCCAGCGGAGGGCAGGCACACGCGCGTACCGCCACCCCTGCTCCCGCTCCACCCCGAACGTATTCGCGTAGATCGTCACCTCGTGAGCCGAGGCCAGGCGGCGGGCGAGTTCCACGCAATACCGGCCCTGGCCCAAACCCGGATCGAAGTCATGCACCACCAACGCGATTCTCATGCCCGCACGTGGTTCAGCCCACCCTCTCCGCCACCACCCGCAACACGTCGCCGCCCGTCGGATTTCCCGCAGTGGCGCGGAGGAACTCCACGAACCGGCGCGTCGCCCCGGTCCATTCCCCCTTCCGCCCGTCGTTCCACCAGGCCTTGACCGCGTGATGCCGCGTCGTGCTCCACGGCCCCTCCACCACCCGGAACCCGTGGCGTTCCAGCATCCGCCCCAGGTTCGCCGCGTCGAAGTACCAAAAATGCAGAGGATGCGACAGATGCGCCCAATTCAATCCGTCGAGCCGCAGTCGAACCGCCTCGCCGTTTGGCACCGCCACGTGCAACCGCCCGCCCGGGACCAGCAACCGCGCCAGTTCCCCCAGTTCCACGTTCGGATCGGGCACGTGCTCCAGACTGTGGCACAGGATCGCCGCGTCGAAACTCCCCGCCGCCAACCCGAGCTCCGTCAGATTGCCGACCCGGACCTCCACCCCGTACTCCCGGGCCTGCCCGGCCGCCGCCTCGCTCAGGTCCGTGCCCAGCACCTCGCATCCCCGCGATTTCAGGTACATCAGGATGTCCCCGTAACCCGAGCCCACCTCGAGCACCCGCAGGCCTCGACGCCCGTCCAGCGAAAGGTTGATATCGAACAACCACCGAGCCAGCCCGCGCGTGAATGGACGGAGCAGGCGTTGTCCCAAGGGCAAGCCGCCCGGCAGCGAGTAGCCATCCCGCAGGAAATCCCACGCCGCCTGCGCCATGGGTCCCCGCTTGCGCCCCACGTAGGCGTTGTACCCCGAGGCGTCGCCGTAATAGCGCCCGATGGAATCCGGCCCGGGCCGCGGGTCCAACCGGCGCAACCCGCAACCCGCGCACGCCGCCACCCAGGAGCGCCCCCCCGGCGCGTCCGCGTGCGGCACCTCCAACACCGGACGCGTCTCCCTCGCCCCGCACTGCGCGCATTTGGTTTCCACCCACGTCCGCGACATCGCCCAAGGCTGGCCCAGCCCCTCGCCCGACTCAACTGTTCCCGCCCGCTTCCCGCGCCACGACGGCATTCCTGCTCAATCCCGCGGTTTATAAGATTGAACGCGGACCGGGATTCGGCAGCCTTCGTCCATGCCGCGACCGCGTCTGAAGGCACCGCCGGACCTGCCACTCGCCTACTACCACTGCGTCTCTCGGATCGTCGATCGCCGCTT
>CAZSOV010000371.1:0-7128 GCA_964608505.1 uncultured Verrucomicrobiota bacterium | reverse complement strand
GGGTGGCGACAGCGGGCAGCGGAACGGCAGGCCGGCAGGCGGAGCGCCGGGGGGGGATCAGTCTCGAAACTTCATCGGCGGGACTCCGTCCCTCGCCGCGGCTTCCCGGAGCTTCCGTCCGATCTCCTCGGATGAAAGCGGTGGCTGCGACAAGCGGATCTCCCGCAGGCGTTGCGCCCCGTCTCCTCTGGCGTCCACGGCAAAGCATGAAGGGGGACGGAACGCCCGCCCCCCTCCTCGTCCAACCTCACCCCATCGCCTTGCCGGCGCCCACCCCCCCGGTTGATGCGACCATCGCAAGGAACGTGTCGTACATCTTCGTGAGCGGTGAATTCTGGAACTCGTACTGTTCCGCCGCGAAGCCCATGCCCCACTTCTGAGCCGCCGCGTTCCAGCCGTTGGCCGCGGCCCCGGGGTTGATCGTCGTGCCCTGCTGCATGCCCATGGGCGTCATGGCCGTCTGACCGCCGATGGCACTGAACTGCGCTTGCGGGGTCGTGCCCTGCATGAAGGCTGCCGCGTTGGCGAGCCGCTGCTGGAACAGGCGGAACCCGGCGTCGCCGACCGTCATCGCCTCCGCCGCCGCCGAGGACGCGCCGAGGATGTTGCCACGGGCTGCCGCGCCGGCCCGCTCCGCCTCGGTCACCTGGGCCTTGGTCGTGTCGTCGAGCGCGCTGCCCTGCTTCAACTGGTCGAGGATGGTGGCGCCCATTTCCTCGCGCATGGCCCAACCCTCCGGATCGGACGCCGCCAGCTCCTTGCGCCGCTGCTCGACCGTGGCGACGCCGTACTTCTCGCTCTGCGCCAACTGCGCCGCCGCGAGCTTGTCGCTGCTCTCGACCGCGAAATCGAGGGCGATGCGGGACAGGTCGGCATCCCCGAGCCCGGCAAAGTCCGCCGTCTTCGTCTCGCCGGTGCGCGGGTCGGTGTACTCGACCTTGGCGCCGGCCTTCGAGGCGGTCTCGATCAGGCGCCGCAACGGCAGCGTCTCGATGTCCGCCATGATGCCCTCGCGGGTGGCGGCGGCGTAGTCCGGGGCGGGCGGTGCCTCGGGCTTGATTGAATTCATCAACAGGTAAGACCCGAGGTCCATAAACATGACACTTCCTTTCCGTAAGATGGTGGATGTCACCGGCCCGCCCGGTTCTCCGGGTCAATCGAGGTACGGCTCCAGCAACGCCCGGAGCTTCGCCAGTTCCTCCCGGTCCCGGGGGATCTTCGAATCCTCGAGCCTCCGGACTCGGTCCTTGGCCCACTCGACGGCGGTTTCGAGGTCCCATTCGCGGGTCCCGACGATGGCGTCCTTGCCGAACGCCGTCTTCGCCGCGGGCCGCTCGAAGCGCCCGGCGTGTTCCTGCACGTAAGCGAGGAGGTTCTGGCCACCTTCCTTCTCGGACGGGGCCGCGTCCGGGTTGCCTCGCGCGAGGCGCGACAGGGCGCTCGCCGCCGACGAGAGCAGGGCGCCCCCGGGCAGACCGTTCGCCAGCCAGGCTTGGGAGGCGGACACGCCCTTGCCCGGCGCGGCCTCCGGTTGCGGCGGTGCCGGGGTGGCGGATGACGGCGGCGGTGCCGACTCGACCCCGCGACCCGGGTTGATCACCTCGATCTTGTAGCGGTTCACGGCACTCCCTTTCCCGCCCGGTGCCGACGGGGACCTGGGGGCGGTCGGCCCGCCTGAGGAGAAGCGCGACGCGTCAGGGTCAGGCATGCCGGCGCCACGGGCGCGCCCCTCGATGGTCTTCGCGATCTGCTCCTCCTCGCGGTCGAGGTCGTCGAGGGCGGTCTTCAAGGACTGGTATTCCTTGGCCTTGGAATCGTCCGGGGCCGATCCGAGGAGGCGTCCGAGGGTGCCAGGTGCCTCCACCTTCGGCTCGCCGCCCGGGAACTTCTTCCGCATCTCCGTCCGCAGGTCCTCGCGCAGAGACTCGAGCCGCTTCAGCTTCGACGACTCGGTTGGCAGGGTCGCGGCTTGGTAGTTCGGCGCCCGGTCCGGATTGCTGATCCGGCGGAGGCGTTCCTCGTTCTCGGCAATCTTGGTGTCGTAGGCATCCATCAACTCCCGCGCCCGAGCCAGGGCGTCGCCCTTCGACAGCTTCCCGGCCTTCACGTCGTCGAAAAGCGTGATTCCTTCCGGCCCGAGCCCGCGGGCGCCAAGCTGCTTCTGCAAGTCGAGCATCTGCAGCTCGGTCTGTTTCGCGTCCGTGTACCGCGCCCCGTCCACCGTCGCCCGGTTCAACGCCTCGAACTTCCGGAGGGTGCCCTCGTGCTTCAGCATCGTCGGAAGGTGCAGGTTCACCGCCTGCTGATACTGCTTCGCCGCGTCCGGAGTGCTCCAGTCGATGCTCGCCGTGACCTCGCCGAACTTGTTGAACGCGACCTCGGATTCCAACAGCCGGGCGGCGTCCGCCTTGTTCGCCTCGTGCTCGACCTCCATGCGAAGCATCTGCTTCCGGCGGAACTCGCGGTCGAGTTCGCTGTCTTGTTCCGCCTGGTACTGCCGGCGTTCATCCATCTGCTGCCGGTGGCGGTCCTCGCGCTTGCCGCGTGCGATGTTGGCCCCGATGTTCAAGCCTTGGGTGAACAGGGCGCCGTGGTTGTATGGCATGACTTCCGATCCTTTCAGTCCGGAGGATGTTGGATGCCGTCGGCGTCTCCGGGAACGTCGTCGGATCGGTGCTGGTACCCTTCGAGAAGCATCTCGATGGTTACGGTGGGGTGGGGGCGTCGGTCGGCAGGTGAATCGGTAGATGGCCCGGACGGGCCGGGGCTGGCGGGCGGGGCGGCGGGGGCGCGCTCCCGGATCTCGGCCACGAGGTCTTCGAGCCGGACGGTTACGGCCGCCTCGACACCCTTGGGGGCGTACTCCGCAGGGCACCGGAAGGCGAGGAGGCGCAGGGCGGCTTGCCAGCTCCCCCGGCGGGCCGCGGTGTGCACGACCTTTTCGAGGGCGGCAATGGACTCGTGTTGAGCCTGTTCGATCTCGCCCGAGAAATCCGGGAAAGCGCGCTCCCATGCGTTCACCGAGTCGATGGACACGCGGCATAGGGCCGCCGCGCGGGTCTTGCCGATGCCCGACCGGATGAGGCCGAGCAGACGACGGCGGACCTCGGGCGTGAACTTGCTCGGGCGCCCGGTGCGGCGGGGACGATGTGGGGTTGCGCTCACGGCCCCTCCTTGTCCGCCGCCGGTCCGGGGGTCGCCAGCTCCTTCAGGTAGCCTTCGAGCTTCGCGACTCGCTGCTCCATCCGGTCGAGTTCGGTCATGAGGGAATTGAAGAACACCCCAAGGGGGGCGTCGTAGAGCATCCCCCGCCGGCCTCGGGATCGGCGATAGGTGCCGCCGATGCTGCCGACGAGGGCGAGGCCGACGCTGTAGGGCACTTCCCGCGTCCGGGTCTTGGTCGAGCCGTCGCGCGGATTGAGGCACGAAATGACCTCGATCCAGCCCCGCCCACTCTCGTAGGCGAGCGCCAGCCACGCTCCCCGTGGCGTGTTCTGCCACCCGACGAGCCACCATCCGCGCGATGCGGCAATTATCGTCGGCGAGATGACTTTCGGCCTGGGCGGATTCTTCATGCGACCATCCTCCTTTCCTGACGCTGGCGGGCCGGGCGGGTAACAGGGTCCTTCGTCGTGTCCGGAGTCGCCCGCGGAGGCTCGGGGACCGCTTGGGTGTCCGCCGGGGTCTCGTCCGCCGCCTCGGGTGCGGCCTCGGGCGCGGGGCCGTGCACCACCACCACGCCTATTCGGTAGACGGTGACTCCCCACCATCCGCCCAGTTCCTCGCGGGCCTTCTCGGCAACGAAGATCGGTTCGGCTCCCGCCCGGCGGAAGTCGTTCACGACTTGAAAGAGCATCCAGTCTTCGGCGCCTGGACGGTAGGGGCCGGCGACAGGCAGGGTTCCCGGGGGCGGGGTGTCGTGGACGGTGCAGCCACGGATTTCGAGGGCGGGGTGGTTCATGCGGTTGCCTTCCTCGCGCGTGGCTCGGTGACCCGAAACGCGACTGGGTGGCAGAACTCCAAGACCCGCCGAAGGAACGGCGCGGCGTAGGGTTCGGACATGCGTTCGGAGATGGCGTCCGATCGGACGTTGGAGACGAAGATCGTCGCACGACGGGCGGCGAGCCGGGTCTCCACGAGGTCGAAGAACTCGGCCTCGACACGCTCGGAGAACTTCAGTTTCTCGACCTCGTCCAGACAAAGAATCTCGACCCGACGAAGATCGTCCAGCCAGCCCTCGAACTTGCCCTTCCCGCCGGGCTTGGTCCGCTCGATCAGCTCGCGAGCAAACTCGGCGCTTCTGAGGTAGCGAACGGTCGAGCCCTCCTCAATCAGAGACCGCAACCGCAGCAACACGGACCGAGTTTTTCCGGCCCCGGTTGGCCCGAAGACGTACAGGCCGCACAGGTCCGACTCGTCCCAACCCGCGACGGCGGCAGCGGCAGCGGGGTCGGGCAGCTTCTCCGCCTTCGTCCATCGGTATGCGGCAGGGAGCGCGTCGTCCCATTCCTTCAGCCGCTCCCGGATCTCGACGATCTCCTCGCACACGACGCAATGCGCGTACTTCCCGAAGTGCGTCTCGAACTCGTGGTGGCACTCCGGGCAGGCCGCGAACCGCTTTGCGCAGCTCGGGCAGTATCCGGGTTTCGTGCCACGGGGAGCGCTGTAGCGGGCGGCGCACTTGATGCACCGCCACCGGCGACGGGTTTTCCGAAGGTCACGAAGTCGCTTCGCTCGCATCATCCGATCGGAGCGATCGGCGCACGAATCGCAAACCCACCGGTCCGCCCACAACGGGCTGAGGTGGACAGGTTCTCCGATGTCCCGTTTGACGACGATGTCGCCACCGCAGACGGTGCAGCCGGTGAGGAAGTCGGGCTTGCTCATCGCGCACCCCTTCCAGCCAGCCAGGCGTCGACGTCGATCCCGGCGTGGCGCGTCAGGGTGGTGCCCGAGTCCGCCACCACAGCGCCACGCCGCGCCGCCTCCAGCGAGCGCGAGCGTGTGCGCGACGAAGTGGCGGGGTTCTTCGAGATCCTTCTTTTATAGGAAGATGGCATGGGGCCCTTGGAGGGGCCCATGCCTCTTCCTTCTTCTTCTGATGCCGGCAATGGATCGATGTCGTCCGTTGCCGTACCCCTGCGGCAATGGCTGCCGTACTCCTCCGGCAATGGTTGCCGTACGGGTGCGGCAATGGTTGCCGTACCTCCGGGGGCGCCGCACGGTGGGTTCCGGGTCGAGCAAATCGTGATCCGGGAGGGGAGGTGGACGGAGCCGGCACGGCGATGCTCGGTGACGATGAGGCCAGCCGCTTCGAGTTCTCGAAGTGCCGCCCGCGCGGACCGTGGGGATAGCCCCGCACGCCGGGCGATGGACGCCACCGAGACGGTGACGATGCCGGTCGGTTGAGGTGAATCGGATGCCGCCCAACAGACGGCGACGTAGGCCGCCAGGCGCGACGTGACGGAGGAGAAACCTTCGCCGTCGGAGATGCGTCGGAGGGCGGTCTTGGCCTGCCACGCCCACGGGCCCTCACCTCGTGGAGATGCGGCGCGGGCCCTCGGGCCGGACGGGGATGACGGAACCTCGGAGTTGGGAGGTGCCTCCGGTGCGGAGGCGTGATCGGGATCGGCGGTCATGGCGCGGATGTTGCGCGCCCCGAAGCGATGTCCAAACTCGCGGCAGATTCCAAGCTGCCACGGGCCGGCGTCACCGAAAGGGGGCGTCGGCCTTTTTCAGTTCGAGGAGGGAACCAGCTCGGCGACGGGAACGCGGAGCCAGGCGGCGAGGGCGTCGCGGGTTACCCTCCAGTCACGGAGGCCGACAGGGCGATTGCCTCGAAGGTGCCCCTTCCGCAGCGCCCTGCGGACGGACTCGGGATGAGCGCCAGAGATGGCGGCGACCTCGTGGGTATCGAGGGGCAGGCCGAGGCGCAGTTTCTCGACGGCTTCGGAGCGGTTTGGGGAATCCAGTTTCGCGGTGTTGTTCGCCATGCGCTGAGGTGTACCACGCCGCACTTGCGGAACTGCCCACCATGATGAGTGCAAAGGTGCGCGAGGTGGGAGCATCTTCGAACTCCGCTTCTGCAAAAGCAGAACCCCGGCCAGCAAAAGCCCGACCGGGGTGAACAAAGTGCGAGGCGAACGGAGTTCAGTCCGGATCAAGACCTTTTTTCGAATCATTTCTGGATTTCGCGGCCTTGGAGCGTTCGCTGGACATGTGCCTTTCCCACCATGACCGAAACCGCTCCGCCTCCTGCTCCCAACGCATGAGGTCGAACCGCACGTTGCGCCATTTCGGAATGGCTTCGTCGGGGTTCGCTGCCTTGGTTTCGGCAGGGTTGAGGGGATCGGCAGTGGGTGCCGCAAGGTAGCGCCGGAATCGGCGAAGCTGTTCCCCCTCGGCGCGGCCTCCGACGATCAAGCGCAGGAAGTCATCGAACGAGGCTGGGAATGCGGGTGGCCTTGGGATCTCGGAATTGCTCTCAAGGAGTTCGGCGGGGCAGGCATCGGGCTCCTTTTCCTTGGATGCCTCGTCGATCAGCCTGCGGGCATCGGGCAATCGGGCGAACGGGTCGCCTCCCGGGCCGGCCAGCGTCGCGGCCAGCATGGCGATTCGAAAGGCTGCTTCATCGGATGTTTTCATGCGTCGTAATGGGAACCCCGGGCGGCTTCCGGGGGCGGTTCGTGAAACCTGGGGCGGTCAGCATGGCCCCGACCACGCCCCCCAGCCCGTGCCAGGGGGCGGCGTCGAGGTCAGTTGAGCCTCGCGCGGCGTCCAATCCGTAAGGGGTATCGGTAGGACCTCGGAACGTCAGCCGTGGCCCGTAGCTGGGCACACCACCGCTCCAGCTTCTCGGCCAGCTCGATCCGCTGGACCGGCCCAAGGTGCCCGGCGACCGCTTCAAGCTCCGGCTCCAATCCGATCTTGGTTTTCTTCATGGCGGTGATTTCTGGGGTCGTAGGTCAGGCGAGGGCGGCCTCCATGCGGGCGATGCCCTCGGCGCGTTGCTTCGCGCGGCGGGCCTCGACGGCTTCCGCCACGAGGGCCGAGACGGCTTCCCGGATGCCGGCGCCCAGTTCCGCGGCGACGTTGCCCACAACACCCCAGTCCGAGGCTTCAAGGCGG
>CAZSOV010000370.1:0-7201 GCA_964608505.1 uncultured Verrucomicrobiota bacterium | reverse complement strand
CGGCGGGAGCGGCGTTCGGGAGTCGGGAGTACGTGGAGGGGATTTTCGGGGCGCACCGAGAGCGGTTCGGGAAGAAGCGGAAGGACGGGGCGCGGCGGGTGCGTGGGTTGGAGGGGGCGGAGGCGTACGTGTTGAGAGACCTGAAGAAGGCGGTGTTCGGGTAGCGGAGTTTCGGGAGGACCTGAGGGTCTGGTGCTGAAGGGACCGAGCCGGGGTCGGGTTTCCGCGCGCGTGTCGCCCCGAGGATTCGACCGTGACGTGCCGTGGGAGCATCCCGCGATACTTGTCGGCGGGGTTGATTTCCGCGTTCACTCGGCGGCGATGAACCGGCTTCGTTGCAGCTCCGTGGCGTCCCTTGTCTTCGGGTTGTTCCTGTCGTGCGGTCCGGGAGCGATTTTCGGCCTCGGCGCGGACTCGCAAACGGTGGGTCGGAAGGCGGGCGGACGGACGGTGCTCCCGGTGAGCCAGGAGATCACGCCTCGAGGCATCCAGGTGGATCTGCCGGGGGTCCGTCCGAACGCCATCGCCCGGTCTCCGGATGGCCGTTGGCTCGCGGTATCCGGCAAGTCGAGCGAACTGCTGATGCTCGATCCGGCGACGGGCGGGGTCCGGCAGCGGGTGGCGCTGCCATCGGAGAAGCAAAGCGAACCCCTGCCGGCCGTGCCGTCGGCCAACATTCTGCAGCCGGACACCAAGGGGCAGCTGAGTTTCACGGGGCTCATCTTCTCGCGGGATGGACGGCGGATCTACCTGAGCAACGTCAACGGCAGCATCAAGGTGTTCCGCGTGGACGGCGAAGGGCGCGTGACCGCGTCGCATTCCCTCGCCCTGCCCCCGGCCAACGCGCCACGCCGGACGGAGGAGATCCCGAGCGGACTGGCGGAGAGCGCCGACGGGACTCGATTGTACGTCTGCGGCAACCTGTCGAACACCCTGCTCGAATTGGATGCCGCGACCGGGAAGGTGTTGCGCACGTTCCCGACGGGCGTCGCGCCTTTCGACGTCGTGCTGCTCGGCGACCGGGCGTACGTCAGCAACTGGGGCGGGGATCGCCCCGCACCCGGCGATCTCACCGGACCCGCGGGACGCGGCACGGTCGTCCGGGTGGATGCCGTCCGGAACATCGCCAGCGAGGGCTCGGTGTCGGTCGTGCCCGTGGGAGACGGGAGCGGGAACGGGAACGGGAACGGCGCGGGCGTGGCGGCGGACGCCCGCTCCATCGCGACGGGTCTGCACGCGTCGGCGCTGGCGTTGTCGCCCGACGGACGGTGGCTGGCGTGCGCGAACGCCGGTTCCGACCACGTGAGCGTGATCGACACGACGACGGACCGGGTGGCGGAGACGATCTGGATGAAGCCGAAGCCGAGCGATCTGTTCGGGGCGTCGCCCAACGCGCTGGCCTTCGCGGCGGATGGCCGGACGTTGTACGTGGCCAATGGCACGCAGAATGCCGTGGCCGTGGTCGAGTTCGCGCCGGCCCGAAGGCGGTCGCGGCTGGCCGGGTTGATTCCGGTGGGCTGGTTCCCGGGCGGGATCGTGTTCGACGGCGCCCGCCGGCAACTGGCGGTGGCCAACATCAAGGGGCACGCGACGGAGCCGAAGGCGGCCAAATCAGCGGGGGACGCCGCGGACGCGACGGGATTCAACACGCACCAATACCAGGGATCGGTCTCGCTGGTGCCGTTGCCGCGGAAGCGGGAACTATCGCGCCTGTCCCAGGTCGTGGCCGACAACTATCACCGCGAGCGGATCGCCGGGAGCCTGCAACGCCCGCGTCCGGGCCAGCCGCCGCGGGCGATCCCGGAGCGCATCGGCGAACCAAGCCTGATCCGGCACGTGGTCTATGTCATCAAGGAGAACCGCACCTACGACCAGGTGTTCGGGAAGCTCGGGTTCGGCAACGGCGACCCGCGCCTTTGCATCTTCGGGGAACAGGTCACCCCGAACCAGCACAAGCTGGTCCGCGAGTTCGTCCTCCTCGACAACACCTACTGCGCCGGAATCCTGAGCGCGGACGGCCATCAATGGAGCACGACGGCGTTCGGGACGGATTACCTGGAGCGCTCGTTCGCGGGCTGGCCGCGGAGCTACCCCGACGGCATGGGCGAGGACGAGGCGGACGCGCTGGCCTATTCACCCGCGGGCTTCATCTGGGACAACGCGCTGCGGCACCGCATCCGGATCCGGAACTACGGCGAATTCATGGAACCCGACGTCCGCTGGCGGGATCCCCGGCGCAAGGGCGAACCCGATTTCCTCGCGTGCTACCGGACATGGCGGGGCGACACGGACGAGGTGATCTTCGCCAGCAAGCCGATGGTGGAAACCCTCCGTCCCTTCTCGCCCACGGGCTACGTCGGCTGGTCGATGTCGGTGCCCGACCAGTACCGTGCCGACTTCATTCTGCGCGAGTTGCAGCAATTCGAGGCGCAGGGGGAGTTCCCGCAATTCGTCATCATCTGCCTGCCGAACGATCACACGAGCGGCACCAGCCGGAACTGTCCGACGCCCGGCGCGCTGGTGGCCGACAACGACGTGGCTTTCGGACGCATCGTGGAGGCCCTCAGCCACAGCCGGTTCTGGAAGGAGATGGCGATTCTCGCCATCGAGGACGATCCCCAGGCCGGGTTCGATCACGTGAGCGGATACCGGACGACCGCCTATGCCATCAGCCCCTACGTGCGACGTAAGGCCGTCGTCGGCACCCAATACAACACCATCAGCCTCCTCCGGACCATCGAGCAGATCCTCGGGATGCCGCCGATGAACCAGTTCGACGCGGCGGCAACGCCGATGTTCGACGTCTTCACGGACGTGCCCGACTTCACGCCGTTCACCGCGGTGCCCTCCAACATTCCCTTCGACCAGCTGAACCCGGACCCGAAGGCGCAGGTGGATCCGCAGCTGCGCCGGGACGCGTTCGCGTCGGGCCGCATGAACTTCCGGCAGGTGGACCGGGCCCCCGAGGACACCCTCAACCGGATCCTCTGGCGCGCGATGCGCGGTACCGCCGAGCCGTACCCCGAGTGGGCCATCTCGGTCGTCGGGGAGGAGGACGAGGACGAGGATTGAACGGGGGCGTTCATTCCCGCGGACGGATCCGGGAACGCAGCAGGGCGCCGTCGCGGAATTCGGCGTCGACGACCTGCCGGCCCGGGGCGTGGAGGCGGAACCGGACGTTCCAACGTTTCGGCCACGCGGGCAGGAGCCGGGGTTCGGGACCGTCGGTTTGCAGGAGCATGGTTTGCAGGGCGATCATGGCAACGGCCCCGTGGTCCTGGTCCGGCGTCCAGTCGAAGTTCGGCCCCCAGAACGCGGGGAAGCGACACTCGGGATTCGGGCGGGAGAAGTTGCCGGAGACCATTTCGGCGGCGACGTCGGCAAGGCCCAGGCGGGCGGCCTGGATGGCGTCCTGTTGCCAGCCGCCGGAACCCCGGTGGAGGCGTCGCTCGAACGTGCGCCGGGCGAGGTCCAGGTCGGGTTGGCCGACGCCGAAGAGGCGGTAGGGGAAGATGGCGTAGAGCTCGGGGTTCTCGGCGTTCGCCTTCTCGGCAAACACCTCGGCAGGGGCAAGGCTTCGAGCCGCGTCCCGCTCGACGGTCGGGAGTTCGGGAAGGTCGGCGAGGGTCCGCCGCCATCGTGCGCGCTGCGGGTCCGAGGTGACGTGGTTCGACAGGGCGAGCAGCCGCGGCAGGACGGCGCGCAACCCGGCGATCTCGGGCGCGGGATTGACCGCGACGTGATAGGTCTCGAGGGATTGGGCAGGTTCCATCCGGATGCGCCCGCGACCGTCGCGAGGCCAGTGTTCGGCGAAGAACAGGGTGGTTTCGTCGGCGACGGGAAGAAGGGTCCGACGCAGGAAAGTCGCGTCGCCGGTGAACTCGTGGTAATCGAGCATCAGGAGGACGAGCTCGAGAGCGCCGGACCAGTAGTAGCGGATGTACCGATTGTCGGTGAGACCGTCCGGTTTGCCCTGCCGTTCGCGTCCGTAGTTGTCGTCGACGTAGGTTCCCCAGAAATACATCGTCTCGGGCCAGAACGCGCCGTCGTGCCCGTAGTACTTTCGGGTGCGGTGGCGCGCGAGCGGAAGCGAGTCGGCGTACATGCGGAACAGGGGTTCCATCAGGTCGTGGTCGCCGGAGGCCAGCATGGACCAGTAGGGAAGCCGGGTGTTCTGGAACCAATACGGACCGCCCCAGAGCCGGAAATCCGGATCGACCGGGCGGCCCTGGTGCCGGGTTTCCATGGTGAACAGGGAGCCGTTGAACTTGATGGGCATGGCGCCACGCCCCGCGCAGGCATTGAGGAAGCGCTGCCGGGCATAACCCCGCGTGACCCCTTCGGCCGCGGCGTCGCCTTCCACGATGATCCAACTGCGGCTCCAGAAATCGCTCCACCACCGACGATGCGCGGCGCCGGAGTCCGCGTCGTCGGGCCCCGGGAGCCGACGGTCGAGTTCGGATGCGGCTTCGAGCCACTGCCGGGGGTCGGCGTCGACCCGGGTGAGGGCCGTGGCCAGGACGCGGGTGCGCCGAAGCGGGCGCGTGGATTGCAGGGTCGTGGGACCCGTCCGGTGGAGATCGTCCCCCCGCAGCACGACGCCAAAGATCCGGCCCAACAGCGGATCGCGCTGGGAACGGGTCAGTTCGTCGAGGGCCTGGAGCTTCAGGTTGTCGCGCCAGAGGGACCGCTCGTTGTGATGGAACCAGGCGACCCGATCGGGGCCGGCATCGGCGACGCGGTCCGGGTCGGCCAGCACCGGGGCCGGTGAATCGTAGAGCCCATAGACCGAATGCCGCTCCTGGCCGGTCAGTTCACGCCGGGCCGTGCGCCAGAGTTCGGCATCGACCCGGATCTGCCGCGGTTCCGCGGATTCGAGATCGACGCGCACGACGGGATGTCCGGCGTCGACGCGCAGGCGGAGTTGGACAAGGTCGGGCGCCGTGCCCGCGCGGATGACGATCTCGCCCTCCGCCAGATGGAGCCGTTGCTCGAAGGACTGGCCGGAACGAAACGGGTTGGGGGAGAGCCGGACCCGGAGGCGTCCGAGCTTGAGCAGTTGGGCGTTCTCGCTCCAGGCGTCGGACTTGGCGAGGAGCAGCAGCAAATCGCCGTCGCGTTCCACCCAGACGTTGGCGGCGAGGTCGCCGTTGCCGAGGGGCATGGAGCCGGTGGAATTCGTGCTGGGCTCGGTCCAGAGGACGTCGCAGCGATCCAGTTCCGCGCGCCAGGAAATCTCCGCCGCGGGGCCGGGCAGGACGGACACGAGGAGGGTGACAAGGCCGGCGATGCTCCGCGGAACCCATGCGATCATGGGGAAACGGGGTATCAGCCGTTCCGGGGGCGGTCAAACGGGCAGGGTCGGGTGGGTGGCATCGGACCGGGGGGCGGGGCCGCGGTTCATGACCCGGACGTGGGGCCCGTGGCGGCACCGCCCTGGGAGGGAAATGTGATGTCCGCGACAATGGATCCGTCGAGCCGGGTCATGCTCAGTCTGAATTCCCGCCGGGTAACGGTGCCTCGGATGAGGGTGGCGTGTTCGGGCTGGGGACCGCCGCCGACGATCTGGGCGATGGGCTGACGTTCGCCGGAGGGCAGCCAGGCCGGTTCGTGGGTATGTCCGGAGACGATCAAATTCACTCCGGCACGGACCAGGGCCGGCACCCAGAGGTCGCGGCAGAAGCGGGCACCGTCGAATCGGTGGTTCGGATTTCGGGGATGCCGGAACCATAGTGGAATGTGACAGAAAGCGACCTTGAAGGGGGCCCGGCGGAACCAGGCCTCCGTCACCAGGCGTTCGAGCCAGGTCGCCTGTTCGCGCTGCAGGCGCTCGAATGCGGACGTGCCTCCCAATTGAGGGTGGTCGTCCGGTTTGTCCTCGCCCGTGTCCAGGACCACCGCGGCCAGCGGGCCGCTGCGGAAGCCATAATAGTAACGGTTGCCCGGGGTGCCGGTGAACTCGGGGAGCGATCGTGCGGCGGGGCCCCGAACGTCGTGATTGCCCCGCACGTAGACCAACGGCCAGCGGTCCGCGATGGCCAATCCGGACGGGGCCAGAAACTGCCCCGCCATCTCGCGTTCGAAGTGGATGTCGTTGGATTGGTCCCCGTTCCACACCAGGAAATCGGGTTCGAGCACCTGGGTTCGGACGTGCAGCGCCTCGAGCGATCGGACGTTCTCGTGGGTGTCGTTCCAGACCGTGAAGGTCGTGGATTTCGCGTGCGGATCGAGCGTGCGAAAGCGGCCCTCCCGGCCCGTCTGGGGCATCCCGGCACGGAATTCCCCGTGATAAAACTGGCGGACCTTTATCCACCCGGCGGCCCGGGCCACGACCCGATAGCGCACGATCTTCCCGGGCGGAAGCGGCGGCAGGAGAAACCTCAGGACGTGCTCGGACAAGGGCAGGAGCCCGGCGTGCCCGCCGTCCACGCGTTGCCAGGCGCCCTCTTCGAGGGCGTATTCCAGGTGGCCCGTGGCGAGGCGTTGGACGGGTTGGAGAACGGTGAGGGCATCCGGCGCCGGGCCGCTCACCACGGGTGGCCCGCCAAAGACCGGGGCGTCCGGGCCTCCCGCCGTCCAGGCACCCTCCGGTACGTCGGGACGCGGATCCGTCGAGTAATCGGAGTAGTTCTGAGCCACGAGCGGGAGCGCCTGCCCGGTGGTGGCGGCGGCGACGGAGGCGGCGAGGAAGGACCTGCGGTTCACCTTGGGAGGCTGGCAAAGAGCCTCCCGAAAGCAACGGTCACGCCCGAAGTGCCGGGGCGGCGGCCAACCTGATGCGGGACTGAAGCAGCAGCCCCGCCCGGACGAAGGCGGTCGATATCGGCAAAATAGATGAACCGCCGGGATATTTAGATTGCACGGGAGGGGGATTTCGGGCGGGTTCGGGGCATGCCGACCGGCCGATTGCTCGCACCACCCGATCATCCCGCCGCCGTATATCACTGCGTATCCCGCGTCGTGGATCGGCGCTTCATCTTCGGCGCCCCGGAGAAGGAGCACTTCGTCCAACTGCTCCGCGAGGCCGAGGAGTTCTGCGAGGTGCGCATCCTCACCTTCTGCCTCATGTCCAATCACTTCCATGTCCTGGTCGAGGTGCCGAAGCCGCCCGAGCCCGAGCTGCGTCCTTCGCCGGAGCGGGTGCTGGCCAAGCTGGCGAAGCTGTCCGGGCACCAGAACGTCGGGTTGGTCCGCCAGCGCT
>CAZSOV010000369.1:0-7233 GCA_964608505.1 uncultured Verrucomicrobiota bacterium | reverse complement strand
CCTGAAGGCCCCGGCAACTCTCGGACGTCGCTCCGCGACTTCTGGGCAACCCTTCGACCTGTGCCGGGTCAGGGGACCCGGCCTACCAAGACCGCGCGCCCGTTGCTGTAGGCCGCGTGCCCCCACGCGGCGGGAGGGGGGATGGGGGAGGCGGACCTACGCCGGGTCAGGGGACCCGGCCTACAGAACGAAGGGGGCGACCGGTGTAGGCCGCGTGCCCCCACGCGGCGGGAGAGGGAATTCGGGGGGCGTCTAGTTTGCCGAGGCCCGCAGGCGGGCGGTGTACGCGCCATCGACGCCATCCCGGGCAGGGTGCAACTGGCGTTCCGCCTCGAGTTGGAACTTGGGATTCCGCTTCAGGAAATCACGGACCCCGCCCCCGTTCTCCTCCGGTTCGAGGCTGCAGGTGCTATAGACGAGCCGTCCGCCGGGACGGACCCGGGTCGCGGCGAGATCGAGCAACTCGGATTGCACGCGAGTGGAACGTTCGAGTTCCTGGGGCGTCACGCGCCAGCGGACTTCGAGGCGCCGCCGCAGGACGCCGGTGTTGGAACAGGGGGCATCGACGAGGACGCCGTCGAAGGGGCCGGCGCCCTCGGTGTCTTCGAGGGAGGCGACGCGGACGTCGGCGCCGAGGCGGTCGCAGTTCTCCTGGAGGCGGGCGCGTCGACGCTTGTCGGGCTCCACGCCCACCACCTGGCCGTCGTTGTCCAGGCACTGCGCCAAATAGGTGGCCTTGCCGCCGGGGGCGGCGCACAGGTCCAGAAATCGCTCCCCGCCGCGGGGTTCAAGAAACTGAACGGCGAGGAGGGTGCTGGGATCCTGGACGTAAAACATGCCCGCGGCGAGGCTGGGCAGGCGTTCGAGGGGAGGGTGCCGGCGGAGGGAAAACACCAGATTTTCCGGGAACCAGTCGCGCCGCTGGAAGTCGTACTCGACTCCCTCCTTGCGCCAGGCCTCGATGACCTTGCCGGCATCGGTTTTCAGGGTGTTGATTCGTGCGAAGGTGCCGGCGGCGGTGTTGTTCCAAGCCAGCAGCGCCTGCAGTTCCGCGGCGGAAAGGCTCGTTTTCCAACGGTCCACGAGCCAGGCCGGGTGCGACCAGCCCAGGGCGGGATCGCGGGTGCGAAGCTCCTGGAGTTCGGCGCGCGTGGCGGGGGCCTCCCGCAGGAAATTGCGGAGCAGCGCGTTCAGGAAGCCGGACTGCGTGCCGAGGTCGATGCTCTTGGCGGCCTCGACGGTGCTGTTGACGGCGGCGTGGGGCGGGATGCGATCCAGGAAAAAGATCTGGTAGACGCCGATGCGGGCGAGGACGAGGACGTTCGGGGCGGGGTGCCGGTGAAGCGTGCGCCGCTCGATGAGCCAATCGAGCGTGGCGCGCCAGCGGGTGATCCCGTAGCATAGCTCCTGCACCAAAGCGCGGTCGGCGGGAGCCAGACGTACGCGGGCAAGTTCCTGGTTCATGACGTCCTCGAGAAAACTCCGGGACGCGGCGTGAGCGATGAGGATTTGGGCGGCGAGTGTTCTTGGTTCTTGGCAGACCACGGCGGATGTTCGCTAATACGCCTTTGGCGCGCGAGATAAGTATGAAAGAAGAACTCGAGAGACTCGTGGCGATCGGCAAGCTGGATCGCCGGCTGGTCGAGCCTCTGCTGGCACTGCATCGATCCGGGTATTGCGTCCATCGGGCGTGGGGCTGCGGAAAGATTATGGCCTTCGACCCCGTCCTGGCCCGCATGACCATCGACTTCCTGTCCCGGTCGGGACACAGCATGGACCTGTCCTTCGCGGCGGAAACGCTGCGCCCGGTCCCCGAGGACCATATCCTGGCCCGCAAGCTGTCCGACCTGACGAACCTTAGGCAGATGGCCGCGACGCAACCCGTGGAATTGGCCCGGATCGTCCTCAAAAGCTGCCAGGGAAGGGCCACGCTGGATCAGATCCAGAACCTGCTCGTGCCCGACGTGATCCGGGACGATTGGAAGAAATGGTGGGAAGGCGCCCGGCGCCTGCTGAAGAAGGATGGGCACTTCCAGGTGCCCGTGAAAAAGAGCGAGCCCATCGTCTACCTCGAGCAGGAGGTCGGCGCCCAGGATCGTTTGCTGGCGGATATGCGGGCCGCCAAGGGCCTCAAGGCTCGGGTCCTCGCGGTGCAGGAGCTCCTCAAGTGCATCGAGGATCTCGCCGACAAGGAAGCCGCCGGACGCGAGGTGGTGTCCGCCCTCAATACCGAGATCATCTCCCATCTCAAGACCATGCCCGGCCTGGCCCTCGAGGGCGTCTTCGCCCGCGAGGACATCCGCGTGGCCACCGGATTGCCCCTGGGCGAGGGCGAACTCGACAGCCGCAGCGTCTGGCTGCCGGACCCGACGGGAGCCCAGCCGGGACCCACGCTGGGTGCGGTGCTGGCGGAAACGGCGCCGCCGAAGCACTCGCGCGTGCTGGATTCCTACCGGGCCGCCTTCCCGGACACCTGGCAGGACACCGCGCTGACCCTCCTCAACGAGGTTCCCGCCAAGGCGGTCGGCGAGATCGCCGACCTGCTCATTCGCGCGGACAGGCTGAAGTTGCTGAAGGACAAGCTGGTCCGGCTCATCAGCCAGCATCTGGCCACGAGCGAGCTGCTGCTTTGGCTGGCCCGCGAGCGCACCGACGCCTATGCCGACATCCTTGGGCCGGAGGTCTTTCGGGCCATGATGACGGCCATCGAGCGCGACCAGTTCCTGGAGAAGAAGAGCAACAAGCTGCGTGATTACATCCTGAGCGACCACCAGCTCATCGTGGAGTTGATCGAATCCGCCGACCTCGATGTGATCAAGGACCTGACGCGAACCCTCCAGCTCTCGCCGAGCTTCGACGACATGGACAAGCGCTCCGTGCTGGCCCGCATCGTCAAGGCGTACCCGTCCGTCCAGTCGTTGATTTCCGCCGAGCACGTCAAACAGGACGTCACCCTGCTCGTGACGTGGGAGAGCCTCGAACGGCGCAAGCTCGAGTACCAGGACATCGTCGAAAAGCAGATCCCCGCGAACGCCCGCGACATCGCCCTCGCGCGGAGCTACGGCGACTTGCGCGAGAATCACGAGTACAAGGCTGCGAAGGAAATGCAGAAGGTCCTGATGCGCCGCAAGGCCGAGCTCGAGCGCGATCTCACGCGCGCCCGGGGCACGGATTTCAGCCATCCCCGTACCGACGTCGTCAGCCCCGGCTGCGAGGTGGTCGTGGTGGCCGAAGGTTCCGAGCACCGGGAGACCTTCATCATCTTCGGCGCCTGGGACTTCAACCTCGAAAAGGGCCTCATCAGCTACCTCAGCCCCATCGCCCAAAGCCTGCTCAACAAGGCGGTCGGCGACGAGGTGGAGTTCGAATTCGAAGGCACCCGGAGCCGGTACCGGATCGAGGCCATCCGCGTCCCTGCCGAATTGCCCGAACTCTTCATCGGTCGTCGTGCCGTCACGCCCGCGGAGGACGCCCCCGATCCCGCCTCCTCGGCGGCGCCAGCTTCCTCCCCGCCACCGCCCCCGGACGCCGTGTCCGGTTCATGAATCCCGTCACCCAGCAACAGATCGTCGCCCAGCTCGGGTGGCGCTATGCCACGAAATGCTTCGACGCGGGGCGTTCCATCGAGCCCGCGACTTGGGAAACCCTGGAGCGGGCGCTGGTGCTCACGCCGTCATCGTTTGGCATGCAGCCATGGCACTTCCTGGTGCTTGTGGATCGTGCCCTGAGGGAGCGACTGGTCCCCCACGCCTGGGGGCAGCGCCAGATCGTCGATTGCTCGCACTTCGTCGTTTTCTGCGCCCGACTGAACGTCGGGGAAGCCGAGATCGACCAACTCATCCGCCGGACCGCCGAGGTGCGGGGCGGCGCTCCGGAGGCCCTGTCCGGCTTCCGCCGGATGCTGATGGGAACCTTGGTCCACGGCAGCTTCCGCGAGACGATCAACGAATGGGCCACCCGTCAGGTCTACATTGCCCTGGGCAATTTCATGACCTCGGCGGCGCTGCTCGGAGTCGATACGTGCCCCATGGAGGGTTACGAACCGGCGCGCTTCGACGAGATCCTGGACCTGCGCCGGCGTGGGTTGACCGCCAGCGTCTGTTGCGCCGCCGGATACCGTGCCGCGCAGGACCGGCATGCGGCCCTGCCGAAGGTGCGTTACCCGGACGACCTGCTCATCGAGCGGCGTTGAGCCCGGTTTGCTTGTAAGAAAGCGCCCCGAGCTTTCGTTCTCGGGGCAGGGGCCGGTGCCGGAAACAAGGAGTCCGGACAGGCCAGCAGGGGGGCTGCCCGCGCGGCCATCCCGTGGCGTTCGCCCCTTACCCGAGCATGAGCACCACGAATCGACCCACCCATGAGATCCGCCTCGGCGCCCTGAAGGCCTCGATTTGGCGAAACGAGACGGAGAACGGCCCCCGCTTCAACACCACCTTCGTGAGGATCTATCGCGACGGCGAGCAGTGGAAGACCACGGACAGTTTCGGACGCGACGAGTTGCTGCCCTTGGCGAAGCTCGCCGATCTCTCGCACACGTGGATTTACGCCCAGAGCCGCGAGGGACAGGGACAGCCGGGAGGCGCTCCGCCCGGGCCGAACCCCGGCCCTGCATCGCAGGGCGCCGGTTCCATGGCCAGCCCGGCGGGCGGGTCGGGCGGCGCCCGGGGCGCGTCAGGTGGAGGCGGCAACCCCCGCGGGAGGTAGGACATCGACCGCGAGCCGCCGGCGCATCCGGAAGCCCGGCGCGCCTCAACGGTGGGCGACGTAGATGCGGACCTGGGTGGTGCCGTTCGTGCCGACCAGGTATTTCACCCGTCCGGCTTCGTCATGGCTGCCGTACGGCGCGCCGAGAGTGGGGCCATCGATCCGGTTGTTCAGTTCCATGGCGTCCTGGTTGTCGACACCCTCGATGCACGCCTCGACGAGCAGGTGGCCGCGAACATCGTTGGTACGGGTCTGGCCATCGAGGTTGTAGGCGCCGGAATCCAGGGCGGCGGCATTGTTGGCGGGCCGGGTATCGGGACTGGCGCCGAGGATGTTGACCACGCGCAGGCGCGAGCCACCCCGGGCGGAACCGCTGTTGCCGTTGCCGATGCGGAGGTTGAAGGGGCTCTCGGCGTAGCCTTCGCTGACCAGGCATCGGAGGTCCCAATCTTCGAAGATCTGCCCGGTCGCCAGACCGAGGTCCGCGCCGCCCACGCCGCCGATCCTGCCATAATTGCCGAAGTACTCGCTCACTCCGGTCTTGATGCTGTTGTACGAGGCGGCGGCTTGGGTAACCCGGGCGTCGCTGATGGCTTGGAAGACGCGAGGCACGAGCATGGAGGAGAGGACCGACATCACCGCGAGCACGCCGATCATCTCGACGAGGGTGAAGCCGGAATTCGACCGTGGGGTTGGGGCGGAGGTTCTCATGGAACAATCTAGTTACCAACAATTTGAGATCACCTACGCGGGTGGTGATCCGCCCGGGATGAGGGCTTAGGGAGTCGCGGTTTCCATGGTACTCGCGCCAACCCGCTACGCGAACGCAGCTAGTGGCTAGGGGCTAGTGAATTCGTTTAGGCGGCGCGTGTCAAGGGCTC
This sequence comes from uncultured Verrucomicrobiota bacterium, assembly GCA_964608505.1. Taxonomy (GTDB): domain Bacteria; phylum Verrucomicrobiota; class Verrucomicrobiia; order Limisphaerales; family CAIMTB01; genus CAIMTB01. The sequence goes on along the minus strand of CAZSOV010000369.1, from coordinate 1,651 downwards.
GGTCGGGAAAGCGTCCGAGGCGCAGGAAACTGGGCGAAAAACCAAACAACGCTTGGCCTTGCCGGGAGGCTTGAGCATTATGAACTCTAACGAAGGCCCACTAATCCCCCAGTTATCCTTATGAAAACCTATCAAGCGGCGGACATTCGGAATTTCGCGGTCGTTGGCCACGCCACGTGCGGGAAAACCCTGCTGTGCGAGGCGATGCTGGCCACGTCTGGCGAGATTTCCCGGATGGGAAACATCGCCAACGGAACCACGGTGTCCGACTACCATCCCGGGGAGCGGCTCCACCAGATCTCGATCCATGCGACGCCGCTGCACCTCGAATGGCTGGGCCGCAAGTTCAACATGATCGACACCCCGGGCTACATGGATTTCATCAGCGAGGCCTTGGTTGCCTTGCAGGTGGGGGATTTCGCCCTGGTGGTCGTGCACGCGGTTCATGGGCCCGCGCTGGGAACCGACACCGTCTGGAGGTACGCCACCAAGTACGGCGTGCCGAAGATCCTCGTCGTCAACGGCTGCGACCGGGAGAACTTCGACCCCGACGCGATGCTCGCGCGGCTGCGCGCACAGTACGGCAGCCGGGTGTTTCCGATGACGTGGCCGGTGAATCCCGGACCGGGCTTCAACCAGGAACTGGACGTGATGCGGAGCGAGATCGTCACCTACGCCCCGGATGGGTCGGGCAAATACACGGAGACGGCCGCGGAAGGGCCCTGGCGCGAACGCGTCACCCAGTTGCACCGCGAATTGATCGAGTACACGGCGGAGGCGGACGACGCGCTGATGGAGCGGTTCTTCGAGAAGGGAAGCCTGACGGAGGAGGAATTGCGGGCCGGCGAGCACGCGGCACTCCAGAAGCAGGCATTCGTGCCCCTGTTCTTCACCTCGGCCGAGACCAACGTCGGGGTGGCGCGGTTGATGGACTTCATCGCCAAGTACGGATCGTCGCCGATTGACCGAATGAAGATCACGGCGCACGACGCCGAGGGCGCGGAGGTCGAGGTGGCGCTGACCGGGGAGGATCCGGTGCTCTACGTCTTCAAGACGACGCACGAGGACCAGTTCGGCGACCTCTCGCTGTTCCGCGTCTACTCGGGCTCGGTGCACGTGAACATGGACCTGCTCAACGTGGACCGGAAGGTGAACGAGCGGTTGGGGCAGATCTACAGTCTGAACGGCAAGGTCCGCACGGCCGTGGAGGTCCTGAACGCGGGCGATATCGGGGCGGCGGTGAAGCTGAAGGACACCCATACCGGCAACACGCTCGCGATGGCGCGACGACCGGTGTCCCTGCCCAAGATGGTCTTCCCGAAACCCAACGTGAACCTCGCCCTCAAGCTCAAGGTGAAGGGCGAGGAAGATCGCCTCGCCACCGGCCTCGCCGATCTCCACGAGGAGGATCCAACATTCCATTACCACGTCGATTCCTCGCTCCATCAGACCGTCGTTTCGGGCCAGGGCGAATTGCACCTGCAGATCGTCGCCGAACGGCTCAAGCGTCGGTACAAGGTGGATTTCGACCTGCTCGCGCCGCGCATCCCGTATCGCGAGACGATCCGGGGCAAGGGCGAATCCAAATATCGCCACAAGAAGCAGACCGGCGGTGCCGGACAGTTCGCCGAAGTCTGGATGCGGGTCGAAC
>CAZSOV010000368.1:0-7250 GCA_964608505.1 uncultured Verrucomicrobiota bacterium | reverse complement strand
GTCTTCGAGGATGTTCGCGGGAACAACGCGGGCGCCGCGCGGACGTCGTTGCTCATCACCCCGGGGCCTCCCCCCGACCTGGCCGTGCGAGGCGTGGACGCACCCTCCGAGGCCTATTCCGGAATGGAGATCGAGGTCTCCTGGACCGTCGCCAACGCGGGCGAGGGCAGGGCCCGCCCTCCCTGGTTCGATGCCGTCTACCTCTCGCTCGATGCCCAGTTGGAGCCGGCTTCGGACATCCTGCTCGGCCACGCCGAACGCACACAGGTCGTGGAGCCGGGGGCGAGCTACTCCCAAACGGCCCGGCTGCGAGTGCCCGCGGACCTCGCCGGACTGTGCCGGGTCTTCGTGGTCGCCGACACCACGCGTCGTCTGGCCGAACGCGGCCTGCTCACGAACAACCTGGTCGGGGCGACAACCCCCATCGCCATCTGGCGCCATCCCCCCTCCGATCTGGTGGTCGGCACGGTGCAAATCCCCGACGGCGTCGTTGCCGGTCAGCAGATGGCCATCAGCTATGTCCTCCGGAATCAGGGCGTCCACCCGGCGCCCGGTCCCTGGGTGGACAACGTCTACTTGTCCCTGGACGACCGCTGGGACCCTTCGGATGCCCTGCTCGGCGGCTCCAGCCAACGGGGCGTCCTGCTTCCCGGCGACAGCCGCACGAACCTCCTTTCCGGGCCCGTGCCCGGCGTGCTGCCCGGTTCGTACCGGATCCTGGTGCGCTCCGATGCCGCCGGCGCGATCCACGAGTCGAACGAAACCAACAACTTGACCGCCTCGCTGCATTCCGTCCTGGCCGGGGTCACCGAACTCGTGCCGGACCTCGCCGCCCGCGAGCAGATCCATGACGGTGGTTTCCTTTACTACCGGTTGCGGACCCCCGCCGATCGCTCCCTGGTCCTCGAACTCAGCTGCCAGGAACCCTCCGCCGCCCTCGGCCTCTTCGTGCGGTACGAGGGCATTCCCTCCCGGATGGAGCACGACTTTCTCCCCTTCGATCCCCCCGGGCCCCGCCAGCGTGTGGTCGTTCCCCGCACCCGCGCAGGAGACTACTACATCCTCGTCCTGGGGGACCATCTGCCGTCTCCCCTGCACGCGGACATCGCCCTCACCGCCACGCTGCCGCGATTTCAGGCTCTGGCGGGATCCCCGGATCGAGGCGGCAACGCCGGCGACCTGACGCTCCGCATCGACGGCGTGGGATTCGACCGAACCTGCCTCGCGCGCCTGGTCGGGGACGCGGGCCCCGATCTCGTCGCCCGCGATCACTACTACGAGACCGGCTCCCGGCTGTACGCGACCTTCGATCTGCGCGGCGTTCCGCCCGGCCCCCGCTCGGTCGAGGTGCGCAACCGCGAGGGATTGGCGACCCGGCTTCCGGCACCGCTCGAAATCGTCGCGGCAGGGGCCCCTCCTCCGGTGGTCCCGACGATCACCGCACCCACCGCCGTGGGACGGAGTCGGCCCTACTCCTTTGTCGTCCAATGGAGCAACCCGTCCCTGAACGATGCTCCCGCGCCCCTGCTCGTCGTCGGAAACACGGTGCCGTTCGGCCTCGCTCCCGGTGACGAATCCCTGGGCACCCGCTTCACCTTCCTGGGCGTCAACACCCAGGGCGGGCCCGCCGGCATCCTCCGTCCCGGCCAGACCGAATCCCTCCGCTTCCACGCCTTCAGCGGGACGGAGGAGGGGGGGTATACGAGCTATGCCGATCCAGTCGGACGCAATGTAGACGCACCCATGGATTGGAGCCGCGTGATAGCGCTCATCCAAACCGACCCAACCAAACAAGAGTACGCCGAAATCGGGAGGCAGTTCGTGGAGCAGGCTGGTCCAACCTGGGCTGACTACCTGGGAATGCTCGCAAGAAATGCGACTCTTATGCCGCAAGAAGTGGGCCAGAGGCACTTGGAAGCCGATCTTGTTCAGCTCGAATGGGCCAGATTGTCCGCGTCGACCGGCCCCGCCATCGCCGGGCGGATTGAAGCCGAGGATCCGCGGGTGCCAGTCGGAGGCCTTCAGGTCGTAGCGAAGCCTCGGGACCATCCAAAATCGCGGTTTGGATTCTCCCTGATGGATGGATCGTTTATCCTGACCAACCTCGCGTCAGACATCTATAGCGTGGGTGTTAGAAATGCGGACGGCGCAGCGGTCGAGATGGCGGTGGTAGACCTGCGCTCGGGCGGAACTGTCCGAGATGTTCGGGTGGTTATGCATTTGGGATGCTCGTCCGAGGTAAAGGTCGTCGACGAAGAGGGCGAGGCCGTCGCCGGGGCCCTGGTGGTTGTTGGTGATCAGGATGCGCCGGAGTTCGCGTATGTTACCGACACAAACGGTCTTGTGACCCTGTCCGGACTTTTCCCTCGACCGACCCCACTTGCGGTGCGTTCCGGAGGATTCCTGCCGTTGGAGACCAACATCAACGTCCGGGTCGATGATGCAAATGAGCTCCGCCTTTTGCTGAAAGCGGGCGGCAGGATAGCGGGAAGAGTTCTGTCTTCGAGCGGACAGGTCGCCTCCGATGCATTGGTTTTCGTGCAGGCAAGGGCTGGTCCAGCCTCGCTGAATAGAGTTGTCCACGCCGACGAGGGAGGCTTCTTCGCGCTTGCTGGCATGAGAGACGGAGAATACATGGTGTTTGTCGGGAGTCCGTATAGCGACGTACACTCCAATCAGGTTGAGATTGCGCGAGGGGGATCCGTGGAACTCGGTACGATCGGGTTGGCGCCAACTTGGGCTGCTAGATCCCCTGAACCCATGGCTCTCCATGGTGATCCACCCCGAGAGTCCCAAGGATGGCGCGCTATCATGCTGGCGGGTCTGGAAGCCGTGGCCCGGGCTGAGCTGAAGGGCATTGTGGAGCCCATTCAAGGCAAGGAATATGCGGATGTTGTCGAGCGCTTTCTTTCTAACATCTATCCGACATCGGTGAGATCCGCGGAATTCAAGGATGGGGATGAGACAATCGAGTTGTTGCGGATGGGCGACAGATCGCCGTCGAGTGCCAAGGGGTTCAGGAGACATCCCTCGACGCGATGGCTGATGGAAAGTCTGCGGTCAGCCTTGCCCAGAGCATTTCTTAACAGCTTCGCCAAACGGCATGACCTTTCCTGCTCCGGCAAAGGCAATTTCGACCTGGCGACTGTAATGCAAGGACCACACCGTGGTCATATCGAAGGAAGAGGTTCTGACAAGCACGTCTATGCCGGTGAGATTCCGGTCATCAACCCACCGCCTGATTTGGAACACCCAGAGACAATCATCGCGGGAATGTCACCTTGGCGCTTCGGGGACACATTGGTCGGTGGCCTCGGTGGATATGGCATGCCAAATGCCGACCTGATCCCCCAGGAACCGGACACTCGCCACATCGATGGAACGGTCGTGGCTGAATGGATGACAGGCAACACCTTCGCATTGAGCCTTAAGGACGTCACATTTCGCATCAGGGATGCCTTTGACTTTATTCCCGGTGATCTTGGTCCGTGGGTGCAGGCGATCTATACAAGTCAGTTGAAGACTCTGGAGCGCTGGAACGAGGCCTATGATGTGGTATTGGACATATCATGGACGGAGCCAAGGGAGGTTTATGTCGGCATGGTGGAGGTTCCGGGGATCGATTGTGCTAACAACGAGGATCCCGCGAATCGATGCGCCAGCCAGTTTCCTCCGCTAGACTGCGCGACTTCTACCCGCCCCACCTCCCACGATCCGAACGACATCGTGGGGCCGAAGGGGGCGGGGGCGGAGGCGTGGGTGTCGGCGACGGAGACGCTGGCCTACACGATCCGCTTCGAGAACGATGCCGTGAAAGCCCTGGCTCCCGCCCAGGAGGTTCGGATCGTGCAATCCCTAAGCACGAACCTGGATTGGCGGTCCTTCCGGCTCGGGGGGATCGTCTTCGGCACGAACCGCATCTCGATTCCGGCGGGACGGACTCATCACCGGGAGCGCGTGGATCGCACCGCGACCGACGGGGTGTGGGTGGACGTGTCGGCGGATCTGGATCTGGCCCGGGGGGAGGCGCGCTGGGAGTTGCGGGCCGTGGATCCCGAGACGGGGGAAGTGCCATTCGATCCCTACGTGGGGTTCCTGCCGCCGAACCGGGACGGGGTCGCGGGGCAGGGCTTCGTCAGCTACACGGTTCGTCCACGGGAGGGTGTCGAGGAAGGGGCGACGATTCCGGCGGAGGCGCGGATCGTCTTCGACTACAACCTGCCGCTGGACACTCCGCGGATCGTGAACTCCGTGGATACCGGCTTGCCGAGCAGCACGGTGGTGCCCTTGCCGGCGTTGGTCTCCGACGAGGTGTTCGAGCTGAAGTGGCAGGCGGTGGACGGGTCGGGAGGCTCGGGAATCGGCGGAGTGGATGTCTACGTCTCCGAGGACGACGGCCCGTGGACGCTGTGGGCAGGGGACGTGGCGGCATGGTCGGTGCCGTTCACCGGGCGATGCGGGCATGCGTATGCCTTTCGCAGCGTGGCCCGCGACCGAGTGGGGCATGTCGAGCCGGCGACCCTCACGGCCCAGGCCCGTACCCGGGTGGCTGCCAACCGCCCCCCGATTCTGGATCCGATTGCGGATCAGGTGCGGGCCGTGGGGCAGCGATTGCGGTGGACCAACGTCGTGCACGAGGCGGACGCGGGTCAAACCGTGTCCTTCTCCCTGGGCGAGGGGGCACCGGAGGGGATGTCGGTGGACAGGGAGAGCGGTGTTCTCACCTGGCGTCCGTCCTGCCAACAGGGTGGGCGGCGCTACCCGGTCACGGTGCTGGCGACCGACGATGGCTGCGGTCGGTTGCAGGCGACGCAGTCCTTTGAAGTGACCGTCACGGATTGTCTGGCGGCCGGACTGGGTCGGCTGACGGTCGCGGCGGGGCAGCAGGGCTGCCTGCCATTGACCGTGGAGTCGAGTGACGGACTGACCTACCTCGCTTTCGTGCTCGAGTTGCCCGAGGACCGCGTCGAGTTGGGCGACGTCGAGGGCGTTGCCTCGGAGGTGGGCGAGGCGAGCGTGGTCCGCATGGGCCCGGGCGAGTACCTGGTTACGTTGGTCGCCGCACCCGGACACGAGCTGCGTGGGCCGGGGACGTTGGCCAACGTTTGCCTCGGAGTCCGTTCCGGAGGGCCCTCGGCCTTTCTCGGAGTGGGAATCCGGGACTTGCTGGGATTCCGGCCCGACGGCGAACCACGGGGCAACACGGGAGGCGGCCGGGGCCGGATTGCGGCGGTGGGCTCCGAACCGCTCCTGGAGGTGGTGAGGGGTCAGGCGGGAGCGCCCGAGCTCGTCCTGTACGGGCAATCCGGCGTCGCGTACGAAATCGAGGCGCGATCCGGGGTCGACACGGACGTGCCGTGGACCTCCTGGCGAACCGTCACGCCCACGGGATTGACGGCGCGTGCCCGGCTTCCCGGGGAGGAGCGCCAGCAGTTCTACCGGGCACGTCGCCCATGAACGATCACGACGCGATGAAGCTTTTCACCCCTCGTTCCTTTGCAGCCGGAGGCGACGAAGCATGATCCCGGAACCCATTCGCCTTCTTCCGAGGCCTCGCCTCCGGAGCCATCCAACGTCCGAAGTGCCTACTGCTCTTATGAAGAACCCAAGAACGTCTCAGGTCCCGAGTCCACGGATGATCCACCTCCTGACCCTGTGCATTTCAGTCTGGTGCGTCCTGGGAATGCTCCTGGCCCCGTCGGCATCGCACGCGGCGACGGCCCCCGCCTCGGTCTGGTTGCCGGACTACGATCATCCCGTGTACGAGGGGAACTCGTGGACGTACGAAAGCTCGGATGGCGACGGACGTCCGTGGACGACGGTCATCACCGTTCAGTCCGCAAACACCACGATCACGAGCTATACCGGGCGAAATCCCGTCGTTCCGGTCAACCGCCAGGCGACGGCGTTCCGATACGATCAGGGCCGCGACAGCTGGGTGAACTATCATGTGCTCCCAAGCCAGGGGTGGGGCATTCTGGGCAGCGATGACGACGAGGAGGAATCGCTGCGCGCCGATCCGCCCTGGCTCATCACGAATCGGGTGACCGTCGGCCAGACGATCACCTCGTCGCATACTCTCTATAACTTCGGACGCGATCCGGCGTCGGTGAGCATTGTGCTTCAAATCCTCGGCTTCGAGGACGTCACGGCAGGGGGCCGTCGCTTCGCCGGTTGTCTTCGCCTCAAGTTCACGTTGCGCACGCCCCAGGGATCGCAAGTCGACGAACAGTGGCTCGCGCCGGGCTTGGGCGCGGTCAAGTACACCCACAGCTCGCCGGGCGAACCCGTCGAGACCAACATTCTGGTGTCCTCCTCCTTCGTGAGTCCGCCCCGGGTCATGGTGACCCAGGGCTCCGTCACGAACAGCCTGGGCACGACGGCCCGGCTTGCAGCCGAGGTGCTGGGCTCGGAACCGCTGGAACTTCAATGGCAGCGGGACGGACGCGACTTGACCGACGGCGGACGGTGGAGCGGAACGACGTCCGCGACGCTCGGCCTGGCCGGGGTCGAGTTCGGCGATGCGGGGCGGTACTCCCTTGTCGCCCGCAACGACTACGGCTCGTCCACCGGCACGGTGGCGCTGGTGGTGCTCGACCGGACGCCGCCGGCGGTCGAGGTGACCAGCCATGCGGATCTCCAACTGCTGAACGCGGCCAGCGTGACGCTGGCGGGGACGGCGTTCGACGCCGGCACGGGCGACAACGGGATCGGGTCGGTGACGGTGAATGGCGTGCGCGCGACCGGGGACACGGCCAGCGGCGCCGGGGTCGCGCGCTGGAGCCGGGTTCTTCCCCTCGCGCCCCTGACGAACCGGGTGGTGGTGGTGGCCAAGGACGGTTTGGGCAATCCGGCGACGAACGTGGTCCGGCTGGTTTCGGACCCGGTAAGCCCGAGCGTCGCGGTGACGAGTCCGACCGCCGGGCAGCGGGTGCTGACCGAGGCCCCGATGGGATTCGTGAAGGGAACGGCGGGGGACAACCACGTGGTGAAGGAGGTGCGCGTTCAGGCGAACGGCGAGCCCTGGCGGGTGGCGGCAGGAACCAAGGCGTGGGAGACCCAGATGCACCTTCGGCCGGGCACGAATGTCGTGTCCGCCTACGCGGTCGACCTCGCGGGGAACGTCTCGCCGACGAACACCGTGCGTTTCGTGTACGTGGTGTCCAGCCGACTGACGCTTCGGATCGTGGGGAATGGGAAGGTGACGGGAGCGACGAACGGGCAGGCGCTGGAGGTGGGACGCGCCTACA
>CAZSOV010000367.1:0-7252 GCA_964608505.1 uncultured Verrucomicrobiota bacterium | reverse complement strand
CGTTGGGACGACCATTGCCGTTGCCGTTCGTGCCGTGGTGGCCGTTGGTGCCGTTCGTGTAGTGGCCGTTGCCATTGCCGTTGCCCGGGAGAAATCCCGTTTGCTGGATGTCCCGGTCGACGCAGCCTTGAATGAGCGTATAGAGGCGTGATGACTCGGTCTCAACCTGTTTGATGTCTGCGAGTTCGACCCGAATGGTGACGCTGAATTGGTGCGAGGAATACCCGGGGAGACCGAGCTTCTTGCTGTAATTGGCTTCGAGCTGAATAGCCATGGTGATGCCTTTCCTTGATGGTGGTGGACATGAAAAAGCCCCGAACACCACAAGGTGCCGGGGCTGTTGCTCGGTTGCCTCCGGGGAGGCGACGAGCTGTTCGATGTTCAGGGTGTTATACCACCTTCAGGCAGGCTTCAGCAGGGAGGGGTGCCACGGGCATTAGTTCCGGGGCTGAACAACCGCTTCATCCAATCCCAGAATCTACCCTGGTAGCCAAAGATCCCCATGGCCAGAATCACCCCCCAGATGGCTCCGGTCTCTCCCTCTTTGGTCCGCAGCTTTTCCTCCTGATTTGAGGCGATCAGAGCCAAGTTGCCGATGATCCCTTCCCGGCGCTGAGCTTCGCGATACTGGTAGCCGCCGTACCACCGCCCCGCTTGGCGTCCGAGGAATCCACCGGCGAGGAGGAGAATTAGAAGGAAGAGAAGGGCGGTCCACTCGACTGACTTCCAGCCTTTTTCGACGTCGCGACTGCCCCAAGCGAGGAAAAGCACCATGAGAACGGCTAGCACTATCCAAAGACTCATGAGCCGAATACGCCCCATTGGGCCGTGGTCGTCAACAGCAAAAGGACGGCCTGATAGGGCGTGCCGCTCGATCAGGAACAAGTCGAATTGCTCAAGGCCGTTGGAGGAAATGTGCGCCGTCTCCGTCTACGAGCGAAGCTGACGCAGGAAGGCCTGGCGGAGCAGGTCGGGATCAATCCTCGGACGATCCAGAAGATCGAGGCAGGCAAGCTGAACATCCTGGTGACGACGCTGGCGCGATTGCAGGCCGCCTTGGATTGCCGGTGGGAGGAGTTGATGGGCTGAAGACCTCCCCGATGTCCAACGAGGCGCTCCCCTTGAATTCGCTGGACAACCGCAGTGGGGGCGTCTTGTGCAGTTCGTTCAACCGCATCAACCTCCGTCGCAAACCCCGCCTTCTCGCTCCAGCTGGTGCGCAACGCGCCGGCATCCACGTGCCCGACGACCAGCAGTTGGCTCACTTCTGCGCGAGGAGCCGTAATGCAGATCTGTGCCTCAATCCTCATCCGAAGGCCTATCCTCTTCCGGCAGAATTCGGGATATACCCTCAAGTCCAACAATCCTCCCAGCATCGTCATAGAGAGGCAATTTCGTAGTCCACGGTTTCACGCCGCCTCCATTGGGCAAAGAGAACGTCTCCAGGATTTCCACAAACTTTGCGTTCGGTTTGCTAAAGTCTCTTCTTCGAAGCGATCGCGTTCAAACGCGGAAAACAGAGATGTATGGCCATTGCAAACTTTAAGCTTTCGCTTCATAAACGATCCCATTCCCTGAGTTCAGGTTGACGCGGGAAGACTTATATGAGCAGCCTACATTGCTCCGTGACGGAATTCCTGAAACGTTCGGCAGAGTTTAGTGCCTTCACGCAAGTGTTTTCGACCAACTGGTGTCAGGGCGAGCTTCTCGTTAACAAGGAAGTCCACCAAATCCGAGAATCGTTCTGCTGAGAGGTGGTTTCGAGTTCGCTTCTTGAGGCGAAACTTCGTCTTGATGTGTTTTCCAAGTTTTGCCCAACTGCATTTTTCGTCTGGCTCAATGGGCCTCATGAACTTAACATACCGGTCGCAAAGGTATTCAATGTAGTTGGTCATGTTGGCGTCAGCCCCAATGCTGTTGGCTGGATAATTGGGTCCAGACGGCTTGGGGGCAGGCATCCTGATCGAAATGTTGCCCTGGTTCGGTCCAGCGATCGCGACTGCCACTCCGCCATGCGATGCCGATGCCTGAGTGTTTCCCCGCACGGTATTGTCGCCTGTGGCTTGTTTGCGTTTCGGTGTCTTGGCGTCGTGCTTGGCGAGAATCAGCATGGCTTGCCGCACGTCCGCCTGCGAAAGCTCAAGCGGCCCTTGTGTTTGCCGTTCGTGGGATTGCTTCACGGCTTGGAGCCATTCGGCGGTGCATTTATCGGGACTGGCATCAACGAGCGTGTGGCATGTGCCGCAAAGGAGGATAAGGTTTGGGAACTCATCCCGCTGCTCCGCCGCGAGCGATGCGTCAAACCTTGGCCCAGCCTTTCGTCTGGCGCGAATGTGGCAAATCTCCCCGACTACCGTGTCGCCGATGATGATCGGGCTCTTGCAGTCGGGCATGGCGCACTGGTTGCGCGACATGCCAAAGAGGCGCTTCATCGTGGTGTCTTTGATGCCCATAGAGAAACCTGATTTCCTGGAATTTGCACCGGACTTGGCGCTCTCTGTATGAGGCTGTTCTGTCTTGGCCGCCGATTCGATATCAGGATTTGGCCAAGTCGTCGGGCGCAGACACACTTCGAGGAGCCTCGCATACTCCTGGTCGCGGGCCCCTGGGCGCCAGTTGATGTAAAGGAATTGCCCCAGGGAGCCTTTGATGGGGGTATCGTCGAGCCGCAGGGGAATGAAGCGGCGCTCTCGGTTCAGCGGGTCACGAAAGCGGAACGTGCCGGCCTCCAATTGCGCCCACTCCGACCCGAACGCCTGGGCCGACATGCAGAGCACCAGCACGCGCGAGCACTCCAGTCCTTCCTCGATCTTCGCCGGGATGCTGTCGCCGGGCTTGAGCACCCATTCATCGAACCACACGTTGAGCCCGTCTGCCCGCAACAGCTGCGCAAGCGGCCCCACCACCGCCTTGTCCTTCGAGGAGTGGCTCAGGAAGACGTCATATTGGAACGCATGATTAGCCTGCATGGTCGTGCGGTGAGGGTCGCCTTTGCTAAGGTATTCCGAGCAGGATAGCGTAGGCGGATCGGCCATGGCGAGGCTTCATGAACCGCGCGCGTTGAAAGCTCGCGAGGGCCTCGGCGAAAAGTGAGGGGCTTTGTACTGTCCAACGTCAACCCTCGTACGATCCAGAAGATTGAGGCCGGCCGGTTGAACATCCTGGTGACGACGCTGGCGCGATTGCAGGCCGCCCTGGGCTGCCGATGGGAGGAGTTGATGGCCGCAGGAAGATCCCGTTGATCAGTGGCGTGGCCCCTTCGATGAAGGGTACGGGTCGCTGGCAGCCGCCCAGAGCTTGTATCCACCGGCATCGAACGATACCCGGTGCTCGGCGATGAACCGCATGTCGTCGGCGAAGTGCTTCATGCGCCGGTCCACAAGGGCGCGGATCAGGGCGTTCTCCTCCCATTGATTGCCGAGCTGCTTCTTCATCATGGCCTGGTAGTCGTTGTTCCCGTTTACCCGGTCCATAACGAAGACGTTCCAAATCACCACCGCAATATCGAATCCCTGCCGAATTGTCTCCTGCGGCATTTCCGTGTCCACGACGGCGAGGAACGGCTGCGCGAAATCGACGAGCGTCTCGGAGATCTTGCGGGTAGGGAATTTGCGTTTGGCCATGGTGGCGACGGCAAACCAATTACCTGAGGATGGACGGTGTGGCGACCGGAAATGCGCCTCAAACCCATGCGGCAATCCAGTTGAAGTTGATGGCCCAGCGTGGGCAATGTCGAGTCCACCGCAAAACGCATATGGCCGCAAAAGTGAATAAAGAGGTCGCAGCCGCAAAAACCGCACCGGCAACCGAGACCGTCGCAACGGAGAATCCGGTACAGGCCGCGTTCAAACGGGTTTCTGCCTTGCTTAAACAAAGGTCGAAGCTGGATGCCAAGCGTGCCGAGGTTGCGGCCTTGGAGAAACAGGTGGCAGTGTTGAAGGAGGAGAACGCGACGCTGGAAAAGCAGCTGAAGGAGGCCGAAAAGGCTCTTCGGGCAGAGATTCCGGCAGCGGCGGTGATCCTGGACGCGAGTGCGCCGAAGAGCGACAGCACTGCTGGATCGGGTGGCCGTCGTGGCCGCAAGAAGTCGGCCAAAGGAGAGAAGCTCTCGTCGGTTCAGGTCGACAAGGTGCTCGCTAGGTTGACGGAGCCTTTCGCTGCGGGAGATTTCTCCGCCAAAGCCGAGGAGTTGTTCCCCGGCCTCGTCAACGAGCCGATCAAGAAAATCGCCGCCGGAAAGATCCTTCAGGTTCCCGGAACCTCCAGGCGCGGGACGAGATACACCCGCATCAAGGGATAATCGGCCTCAAGGCTTCGCCCGATACAGCGCTCCCAGGATCTTGCCGAGCTGGGAGACGCTGACCCTAGGCCAAGGGATCTTGGCGAGGAAGCGATTGGCCTTCTCGACAGTGAACGCCTCTGGATCGTAGGGGCGACCGAGCCATTGCTTCATCGCCCGGTGTTCTGGGTGCTTTTTGTTCCGGAGGGCTTCGAGGAGGTTCTCGTATCCGGGAATGCTCCCACAATCCTCCGGCGGGCAAGCCCGGCCTCCTCCGATGCACATGGCGAGCCGCTCGGCAGGATATTGCCCCTTGGACAGCGGCTCGAAGGTCAAGATGTGGTTCCAGGAGTCGCCGAAGTCGTATTGGTAGACGAGAACCGGGGTCTTGGCCTTGGTGACCTCCCCGACGGTGACCTTCTTCTCGTCCGTCACCAGAGGATCTCCCTCGAACTCGTTCAAATTGAACGAGGGGTAGGAGATGATGACGTCGCCAAGGCTGAACTGGTGCAGGTGGCTGTTCGTCCAGCCCATCGCGACCTGGATGACGGCGTGGACCCAGCCAAGTGTGGCGGTTTTGGGTACGATGACGCTCCGCCAGATGCTGGGCTGGATGTCCTCCAGCTCGATGCGCATGACGCAGAAATCGCGGTTACGCAACTCTGATCCGATTGCCCCGGAGACGTTTACGTCGATCATAGCGGCGAGAGTCTTAGTTCCAATTTCTTGACGCAACCAAATCAAGGGCTGGGCGAAAATCAGACCCACGACCTCCTCCGGTGTGGAACATCCGGCGACCAAGTATAACGCACCCAGCCGCCTCGTGTATGGGTTTGACGATCTATAAATTACAACCCGATGCACGCCAAACGTAGCCCGACTGGTTCGCCATCCAAGACTTGCCGTGGCGTTCGAGCGTGCTAAAAAATCGAGCGCATAATCCAAGATCCAAAGCATGGAACCCGAGCAGCCAACATCGGCGTCGAAGCCCGAAGCCCCGGAATCTGAGCAATTTGAGGAGCGCCGAAACCTGGTGCAACTCGATGCGTGGAAGGCCGAGTTCGCGTTGGTCACGTGGCGGAAGCTGCTTCCGTTCAGAAACTGGAGAAAGGACAAGCCGTGGAACCTGGTGTGGGTTCAATTCCTCCTCTTCGCCTTCGGCGCTCCATTTGTCCTTATCTCCTATTATGGCGAGAAATCGCCGAGTTTAGTCGAGGCTGCCTGGGCATTGAGCTTATACTTCTCGATTATTTGGGCTGTCCTTTTGCACCGATGTCTGCGCCCGCAAGAGATTGGCTTCCGGAGAATTGCCTCGACGTGGTTACTTACATCAATTGTTGGAGTCGCAGCAGTAGGAGTTGTGAACGCAGCTGGGGCATACATACCAGGCATTCGCGACCTATTCGAGGCGAGCAGTTCGGCAAGCATTGTCGGACGCCTTGTGGGCATGACATTTGCCGTTGGGCTCATTGAGGAATCGGCCAAGATGATTCCGGTACTTCTGATTGCCCGAAAAATGCAACCCCAGCCTCATCCGCGTACTGTCGCCTACCTTGGCGTAATAAGTGGTCTCGCGTTCGGAGCGACAGAAGCAATCGTCTACAGTATCTCTTATGCCTATGGACACTCAACCCATAGAATAGGCTATGGCGACTATTTAATCGTTCAAATCATTCGCTTTATTAGCTTACCCTTGCTGCATGCTATTTGGGCCGGTATTACGGGATACTTCGTGGGCCTTTCGATCTTTTCGCCAGTAGCCAGGCGAGTTCTATTGGCCGCCGCTCTGATGCTCACATCCAGCCTGCATGGCATCTACAACACTTGTGGTTCAGGATGGTTTGCCTTTGCGATGGCGATAATCAGCCTTGGATTATTCGTGAATTACGTGCGAAACGACGCGGATTCAATAGAAGCGCTGCCACAGAATCATGGGGGAGCGCGATAGACCTCCGAGTTTCACTCCAGCTAAGCAACATGATAGGCCTTCAACAACAGGTCTGAGATCAACTTCGCTGGAAGGAGCCGATACAGGGGCATCTTCTGGCGTGGTCGTTTGATGTATTCCCCTCGTACTTGAATCAATAGCTCGATTTCCGGTTTGTCCGATCTAATTCTCGGATTTTCCAACTCTGGATCTTCGACAGCCTTGAGGAAGCTGTTGATCTCTTGAAGCATCAACTCGGTGGGGTTCATTTATAATAATCGAGCCTCCCCACTCTGCCCCGTCTATTGAGAGGATTCCTCGGTGAAGCACGTAGTTCGCACAATTTTAGGTGCAGCAATCGTCGTTCCCATTCCGCCTTCCAAGCTGAACCAAGATCGGCCTGCCAGATGCTTATGATCGCGGATTCGTGGAGGTAAACGCCGAGTTGTTGTTGTCTGGCGATTGGAGCGTCCGCGTACAGGGCAAAATGATCAAAGGGAGTGCGGGGAAGAAATAGGTCAAAGAAGTGGAGTGGGGAAATATCCGATATCCCGGTTCGGCTTAAATACTCTCGAATCCGGTTTCTGACGCGGCGTTCGAAGGATATCGCAGCCAGCAGTTCCTCAACAGGAACTGGAATCTCCAAGTCCGCCGGTTCGTCGAGGGATTTCATGGCGTGCGTTGACGACAGGATCGGCCCTTTACACGTTTATGGCCAGCCGGATACCGGGCCGCAGGCCGATGTATGGGCTTGGGTAATGCCGGCATGGCTGCGGGTCCGGTTGCGTCCTTCAGAGCTAAAGAATTGTCGTGTGGCAGCATATGCCCTCCACCAACGCCACCCGCACCACAGCGAAAGCGCCAGGATACAGGTGGGTTGGTGGAGGCCCAGAGTTCAATGCATCTGCCAGCTTCGTTCGCTGCGGCAGGCAGCGTGCTCACGAGAAGCGCGAAGGTCATCGCACCACCTCGGGGATCGGCAGGCGTCGAGCATCAAGCCGTCGCCAAAGTACTCGACCACGGCTGCCCGAAGTTCCTCCATGCAC
>CAZSOV010000366.1:0-7270 GCA_964608505.1 uncultured Verrucomicrobiota bacterium | reverse complement strand
CGGTGCCCTCACCGGGCGGAGCGATGGCAGTGGCCTACACCCTGTAGGCCCGGTGCCCTCACCGGGCGGAGCGATGGCAGTGGGCGGTTCATGGAGAGCCGGGCACCCCACCGGATGGCTTCGCTGGATCGCCACGGCTCCGGACGAAGTTCCTCGTCCGGAATCGGTGGACCGAGGCCCGCCTTCGCGCGGAGGCTACGGCGCGGAGCCCGTCGCGGGCCGCACCCGACCTGAACCCCGAAGGCGAGGCAACGATTTGGGGTTGACCCTCCGGAAGGTGCTCAGTATCAGCCTCGCGCATGTTTTCATCCCTTCCCGTTTCCGCCCCTGCCCGCGGCGGCACCCGCTGCCGGCCGCGCACTGCGGGCACCGCGCTCTGGGTCGCGCTGGCCTTGGCCGCCGAGACCACGTTCACGGCCTTGGCAGCCACCCTCACCCTTCAATCCGGACCCCAGCCAGGTCCGTGGACCGCCACCCCGATCTCTCCGGCTCAACTGACCCCGGACGGACGGCTCGTCGTGCCTTCCGCCGCGGGCGCCGGGTTCTTCCGCCTGGAAATCGCCGTCGGGGCCGAGGCCGGTCCCCTTCGTCATCTCGACGAAACCCCGCAACTGGCCCGGGATCTCGCCCAGGAATTCATTGACCGCCTCCGGTCCGCCGTGGACGCCGGGCAAATCGACTCGGGCGCCGAAGGCGAATCCACCGCCGGCCTGACCCTCGGCCCCATCGCCGCGGTCTACCACGACCCGACCGTCGGGGACGGAAAGACCCCGGCGTATGTCGAATTCAAGCTGATCCGCCCCGTCCCCCCCGGACGCCCGCAGACGGACCGGATCTTCGGCGGACGCCCCGAGGAAACCGATGCCCGCTCCGACGCCGGGTATGTCCTCGTCTCCCTCACCCCCGCGGACCTGCCCATCGGCGGCTATTCCCTCGGCGGTTCCACTCGATTCGAACGCTTGCTGGCCCGGGCCTCGGGCGGCGCGCCTGTGGCCCGGATCGTGCGTTTCGATGATGCCTTCATGGTGGCGGAGGACGCGGCCGGCCGCGTGGTGGCCAGCCTCGGCTCGGCCCCGTATCTCCCCGATCCCGCGGTGCTCAACCTGCCGCCCGACGGGGTGGAGATCACGCTGGGATCGACGGGCTTGCCCACCGGAAGCACAAGTCCGGAACTGACGGGACGCGCGCCGGATTCCTACGCGGCCTTCGTCTCGGAATGGAAGACCAACCCGGTCTTCGCGCGCGCGCAGGCCGCCCGTGCCGCGACTGCCGCGGAAGCGTGGAACTTCGCCGGTGCCGGTCCCAAGGTGATCACCCTCCAGCTTCGCGAAACCGCGATCCTCAATGCCGAAGGCCCCAGGGCCATCCGGGCCGCCACGTCCGCCCCCGGCGCCATCCAGGTCCAGGTCGACGAGGCGTCCGGTCAGGTGCGCGCCACCGCCGTGGGCAACGGCGAGGCCCTGGTGACGCTGTGGCAGGCCGACGGCACCAGCACGGTCTGCGTCGTCGAGACCCCGGACCCCGCGCCCGGCACCGCCCCGACCGGGCCCGCGCTCCACGGCACGTGGATCCCCGGCAAGAAGGCCGGCTGGCACATGGCCGGCGAGCATTTCGTTTCCAATTGGGACGAACAGCGGAAGTACAACCAGGTCCTCTCCGATCCCCAGATGTGCACCGGAACCGTCAGCGGCTGCGGCCCCACCGCCTGGGCCATGCTCTACGGACACTGGGACCGCAAGGGCTTCCCTCGGCTGTTCGGCAACCTGAACAACGCCGACGCGCCGCAGTTCATGGGCAGCCCCATCCAGCCCAGCATCCTGGAATGCACACGCTTCGTCTTCGACGCGGTCGATGAACTCTGCTTCGACAAGCTCGATCGGGCCGCCACCCTGCCCCACAAGATGGAACGGGGGCTCCAGTGGGCCTCCGCCCGCGGCGTCGGGATGACCGGCTCGATCAAGTGGGGCGTCCCCGGCCTCTCCCCGGGTTCCCAGTCGAAGGCCCTGGATTCCCTGCGAGCCGGACGCATCTCCATCGTCGGCATCGGCTTCTACAGTCACTACCCCATCGCCTACGGCTACCGCCGGTGGGAATGGCGCGGCAAACACGGAACCATCTGGCGCGTCACCTACGACCTCCGCCTCAACATGGGCTGGGGCTCCGGTCATAACCCGGAATGGCGCAACATCGAGCAGCTCTGGTACGCCACCAACCTCCAGCCTCAGTAGGCCCACCCGCCCAAGCGGTGGCCGTGGACGGTTCATGGCGGGCCCCGTGTTCCACCCGGACCTGCTCACGGGCCATGTGCCGCGGACGGTTCGTCGCCGCGTGCGGGCACGCAGCCCACGGCGGCATGGTTTGAACCCGGCGGCTGCTTCCCCCGATTCTTGACGAGGGAAAACCGCCACTGTAATACGCAATCGTATGACACGACCCTTCTCCGTGCGGGCGCGTCCGGCGCTCATCGCGGCCATGGATTCCCGTGCCGCGGCCCTCGGCCAGGACCGGACCGCGTACATCCTGTCGCTGGTCGAGCGCGATCTGGCGGTGCAGGGAACCGAACCCCGCCGCCGGTTCGCATCCGAGGACCTGATCGGCTCCGTGCAGACCGGGATTACCTCCGGCGACAACGCCACCATCCGGCGGCTGGTACGCCGGCGCCTGCATGATAAACATCGCTGACACCGGCCTGCTCAAGGCTGCGCTGGACCGCGACGATGCGGTCCATTCGTGGGGCGCCATGCAATTTCGGGCCCATGCGCCCTTCGTCACCTGCGAGGCGGTGCTGGACGAATTGAGCTTCCTCCTCGGCAGTGCCATTCCGGGGCTTCAACTGGTGATTCGGGGGGACCTCATCGTGGACTTCGATTTGGCGGACGAAGCGACGGCGGTGCTCGAATTGTTGCACCGCTATCGCGACCGGCGGATGGACTTGGCCGATGCCTGTCTGGTCCGGATGACCGAGCTGGAGTCCCGCTGCAAGGTGTGGACGGTGGATCGCGAGGATTTCCAGGTCTATCGCCGCCATCGCCGTCGCCCGGTCCCTTGCGAGTTTCCGCCCGCCCCCTCCTGAATCCAGTACTCCCACCCTGAGCAGCCGGATTTCGAGGCACGGGCGGACCGGGACGGGGCGTCCTCCGCAGCCTGGTCACGCCTTTGCCCGGCCTCCGCCCTCCTTGCTCGCGCCGGGTTCCACCCCGATACTCGCGCCCGTGGTGACGTCCAAGGACAAGTTCGTGTGCCTGCCGGAACCCGGGACCGGCGGCACCCTGGGCACCCAGCAAAAGGCCCTGCAGATCAACCTCGACCCCACCAAGTACGGCGTCTTCGCCGAAATCGGGGCCGGTCAGGAAGTTGCCCGCTGGTTCTTCCGCGTCGGCGGCGCCTCCGGCACCATCGCCAAGACCATGTCAGCCTACGACATGACGGTCAGCGACGCGATCTACGGACCCTCCGAACGCTACGTCAGCCGGACCCGGCTCCAGCAAATGCTCGCCCACGAGCACGGCCTGCTGGTCGAGCGCCTCGCCGCCAAACGCGGCAGCACCACGCGCTTCTTCACCTTCGCCGACACCGTCGCCGCCCAGAGCTACCGCCGCCGCGACGAGTGCCACGGCTGGATGGGCGTCCGCTTCCAGCACGAACCCGGCAGCCCGCCCTCCGACATCATCGTCCATGTCCGCATGCTTGACTGGGAGAACCTCGCCCAGCAGGAAGCGCTCGGAATCATGGGCGTCAATCTCATCTACGCCGCCCTCAACCTCTTCGGCAACCTCGACACCTTCCTCCGCTCGCTCATGGATGATCTCGGACCGGACCGCGTCGAGGTCGACATGGCGAAATTCGCCGGACCCGCCTTTCCGGGCGTCGACAACCGGCTCGTCAGCCTGAAGCTCGTCCAAACGGGCCTCACCCACGCCGCGATGTTCACCGCCGACGGCGAGGTCATCCAGGCCTCCGAGGTGCTCTACAAGAAGAACATCCTCGTCAGCCGCGGCACGTTCCGGCCCCCGACCAAGGTGACCCAGGACATGCTCCAATGCGCGCTCGCGCAGTTTGTCCAGGAACCCGGCCTCGTCGCCGAGGACCTGCTGGTGGTCATGGAGATGACCCTCCACAACCTGGTCGATGGGGGCACCATTGATCCCCGTGATTTTCTCGATCGTGTCGACCTGCTGGGAACGCTCGGTCGGACCGTGCTGATCTCGAACTACGGCGAGTTCCACCGCCTGGCCGCCTACCTGTTCCGATACAGCAAGGAGAAGATCGGCATCGTCATGGGCGTCCCCAGCCTCAAGGAACTCCTCAACGAGAAGTATTACGACGATCTCGAGGGCGGCATCCTCGAGTCCTTCGGGCGCCTCTTCAAAAACGAGCTCAAACTCTACGTCTACCCGTTCAAGGACCCCACCACCGGCTCCATCATTACCGCCGGCAACCTCGTCGTCGCCCCCCACCTCCGTCATCTCTACGCCTACCTCCTCGAAAACCACTACATCCAACCCCTCCGCGACTGGCATCCCGAGTGCCTCCCCCTCTTCTCGCGCGACGTCCTCTCGCGCATGCGTGGCAACGACGATTCCTGGGAATCCATGGTCCCCCCCGAAGTCGCCCGCCTGATCAAGGAACGCAGACTGCTCGGCTACGCCGGAACCAAGGCCTCCTGAAGTGAACCCCTCCCGCCCACCCCGCCGATCGTCCCGCTCGAACGACTCGACGAACCGACCGCCCCCGCCCCGACGCGTCCCCCGCCCCGATTCCGATTCCCGCGACTCGGCCCGCCCGTCACGGCCCCTTGCCCCCGGCGCCTCACGGCCCCGCCTCCGTCTGGAACCACCCCCCCGGACGGACCAGCCCCGGCTCCGGCTCGAACCGCCACCCTCCCGTCCGGACCAACCGCGCCTGCGTCTCGAACCCACCAAGCCCAAGCAACCCCGCCTGCGCCTCGAACCGCCACCGCCCGCCCCCCCGCGCCGCCCGCTCGAACCGCCGCGGACGGACCCGCCGCGAGGTAGCCACGCCCCCCCGCGCTCCCAACAGCGCCGGCCTCCCGAACCCGGCCGTCGCGCCGCCCAGGGCATCGCCAAGGCCAATCGCGAACACCCGGCCGACGCCGTCCTGCGCGAGGTCCTGCGCTCCACCCACGGCCTGCCCCGCGAAATCTCCGGCGAGGTCGCCCGGCTCGTCTTCCGTTTCTACCGCTGGCACGGACTGCTCTCCCAACGCCTCGATCTGCCGGGACGCATCCGTTCCGCCGGGGATTACGCCGCGCGTTTCGTGGCCGAGCCCGCCTCCTTCGACGCCGCCCAACTCGCCCGTATCATCCCCCCCTGGACTTCCGAACACCTCGCCGTCGACGAACCCTGGCTCCGTTCGATCCAGGGGGAGCCCAGCCTGTGGCTCCGGGCCCGGCCCGGCACGGGTGCCGCCCTCGCGACCGAGCTCGGCGAGTGCGAGATCCCCGATCCGGCCCGGCTTCCCGACGCGCTGATCTACCGCGGCGCCACCGACCTCTTTCGCACGGCCGGCTTCCAGGCCGGAAGGTTCGAACTCCAGGACGTCTCCTCCCAGATCGTCGGGCACTGCTGCGGGCCCCAGCCCCGCGAAACCTGGTGGGATGCCTGCGCCGGCGAAGGCGGCAAAACCCTGCTCCTCGCCGATCTCCTCGCCAACACGGGCACCGTCTGGGCCACCGACCGCGCGGAATGGCGCCTCGACAAACTCCGCCTCCGCGCCGGACGCGCCGGCATCTTCAACATCCGCTGGAAAGCCTGGGACGGCGGGGCCCGCCTCCCGGTCCCCAAACGCCGCATGGACGGCGTCCTGCTGGATGCCCCGTGCAGCGGCATCGGCACCTGGCAGCGCAATCCCCAGGCCCGCTGGACCACCACTCCCGACGACATTCGCGAATTGGCCAGGATCCAGGCCGACCTCCTCCGCCACGCCGCGGAAGCCGTCCGGCCCGGTGGCCGCCTGGTCTACGCCGTCTGCACCCTCACCCGCGACGAAACGAGCCTGGTCGCCGAGGCCTTCACCCGCGACCACCCGGATTTCGAACCCATGCCTGTCCCGGCCCCGTGGTCCAGCCCCGTCCCTGTCCCCGGTCCTGCTCCGTCCATCGATGCGGTCGAATCCGTCCCTCTCGATCCAGCGGTCGCCGAACCCGCTTCCGCCGAGCCCGCTCCCATCGAGCCCGCTCCCATCGAGCCCGCTCCCATCGAGCCCGCTCCCATCGAACCCGCGGCCATGGACGCCGCTACGGTCGATCCGGTTCCCGTCGAGACCGTGGCGGTGGAACCCGTGGCCGTCGACCCGGTGACGGCGGCTCCGTTGCCCGCTCCACTGCCCGCCCCCGAATCCGAGGCGCCCACGAACCACCTCTGGCTGCGCGCGCAACCGCACGGGGGCAACGGCATGTTCGTGGCCCTCTGGCGCCGCCGCGCACTACCCGAAGGCTGAACATCCCGGCGAGGCGTGGTTCAGGGAGAGCGCCCACGGTCCGCGAACCGCGTGTCGGGACCATGAACCGCGAACCGTACGTCGCCGCGTTGGGGCACGCGGCCTACAACCTGTAGGCCCGGTGCCCTCACCGGGCGGCGCGGTTGTCATGGGCGGTTCCTGGAGGACAGAATCATGGAGGGGACAGAATCATGAGGAGGGGTGGGGGGCATGATTCTGTCGGGGAGACCAGGGCGAATGACAAAGTCGATTGGGGCCCGCGACCGGCTCCCCGCCATAGCGTCCACGCGACGGCGGGCCGGGTCGCGGGGCGATCGAAGCAGGCGAATCGAGAGGCGAAGCCGGCGACTCGGCAGTCGCCGGCCCCACATCGCAGTTCCACGCAGGACTTTGTCAACGGCCCTGTCTGGGAGACGAGGCCCGGTGCGTCCGGTTCATGGGGTGGAGTCGAAACAACGAATCCGTCCCTGGCTTCCTGGTCGCGGAGCGACTTCCGAAGCCTCCGACGTCCACGCCCCACCCGGGCGGCCGGAGTCGAACGTCGCTCCGCGACGGGGAAGGACGGGGGAACTCGATTCGGGGCCTGAAGGCCCCGGCAACCCTCGGTCGTCGCTCCACGATTTCGCCGCCCCCTGACCGCCTACGGAGCTCCCGCCCGCTTCAACTCCATGACGCCCTGGTGGCCCAGACTCCGGTAAACGGCGTCGAAGCGCACGTGGTCCACGCGGCCCGTCACCGTGAATCCACCCCAGATTCGGAGGAACTCTCCGCCCTGAATCAGATACTGGCCGGGCGCCGTGGGCGTCACCAC
>CAZSOV010000365.1:0-7286 GCA_964608505.1 uncultured Verrucomicrobiota bacterium | reverse complement strand
CATCAGGGTCGCGGTGGGGCAGGCCTGGACACAGGCCCCGCAGGAGACGCACTCGGATTCGAGGAAGTTGCCGGGCCCGGCGGCGATGCGGCTGTCGAAACCGCGTCCGGCGACGGTCAGGGCGAACGTGCCCTGGATCTCCTCGCAGGCGCGGACGCACCGGGAGCAGACGATGCACTTCGTGGGGTCGAAGGTGAAATAGGGGTTGGATGTGTCCTTCGCCCCGGCGAGATGGTTGGCGCCCTCGTATCCGTAGCGGACCTCGCGGAGTCCCACGACCCCCGCCATTTCCTGGAGCTCGCAGTTGCCGTTGGCGGGGCAGGTGAGGCAGTCGAGGGGATGATCGCTGATGTAGAGTTCCATCGTGCCGCGGCGGAGCCGGGCCAGGCGGGCGGACTGGGTGGTGACCTTCATCCCCGGTTCCACGGGGGTGGTGCAGGAGGCGGGGAAACCGCGGCGGCCTTCGATTTCGACGAGGCACAGACGGCAGGAACCGAAGGCCTCGAGACTGTCCGTCGCGCACAACCGCGGCACGCTCACCCCGGCATCCTGGGCGGCCCGCATGACCGAGGTGCCCTCGGGGACGCTGACCTGGACGCCGTCGATCCGCAGCGTCACCTGCTTCTCCGAGGCGCGCGCCGGCGTGCCGGCATCGGGGACTTTGGTCGAGTACATGGCTAGCGGAAATCCTCCGGGAAGTGTTCGAGGGCGCTGAGCACGGGGGCGGGCGTGAGACCCCCCATGGCACACAGGGATGCGTTGGCGAGGGTGTCGCAGAGATCCCGCAGCAGGACGAGGTTCTCCGTCCGTCGGGTGCCCGCCCGGATCCGGTCGATGACCTCGACCCCGCGGGTGCTGCCGATGCGGCAGGGGGTGCACTTGCCGCAGGATTCGTGGGCGCAGAATTCCATGGCGTACCGCGCCATTTTCGCCATGTCGACGGTGTCATCGAAGACCACGATGCCGCCGTGGCCGATCATGCCGCCGGCCGCGGCGAAGGCCTCGTAGTCCAGCGGCGTGTCGAATTTCGACTCGGGCAGGTAGGCGCCGAGGGGGCCGCCGACCTGGACGGTCCGAATGGGCCGACCCGAGGCCGTGCCGCCGCCGAAGTCCTCGAGCAGTTCGCGGAGGGTCCGCCCGAACGGCAGCTCCACCAGTCCGCCGCGGCGGATGTTGCCGGCCAGTTGGAAGGGGAGCGTACCCCGCGAGCGGCCGACGCCGTGCGCGGCGTAGGCGGCGGCGCCGTGATCCAGGATCCAGGGAATGGCGGCGAGGGTGACGAGGTTGTTGATGACGGTGGGGCGGCCCCAGAGACCCGAGATGGCCGGCAGCGGAGGCTTTGGGCGGACGAGCCCCTTCCTGCCCTCGAGACTCTCGAGCAGCGCGGTTTCCTCGCCGCAGATGTAGGCACCGGCACCAAGGCGCACGTGAATCTCGAAGGCCCGGTCGCCACCCGCCACGTTCGGGCCCAGGAATCCCGCCGCGCGGGCCCGGTCCAGGGCAGCGTTCAGCACGCGGCGCGCCTGGGGGTATTCGGAGCGCAGGTAGACGTACCCCTCCGTCGCGCCGACCGCGAGACCGGCCAGGATCATGCCTTCGATCACCAGGAACGGATCGCCTTCCAGCAGCATGCGGTCGGAAAAGGTGCCGGAATCGCCCTCGTCGGCGTTGCAGACGATGTACTTCCGGTCCGCGCGGGTGCCGAGCACCGTGCGCCATTTGATGCCCGTGGGAAACGCCGCGCCGCCGCGTCCGCGCAATCCGGAGCGGACGACTTCCTCCACCAGATCGGCGGGTTCCGCGGCAAGCGCCTTGCGCAGGGCCCGCCAGCCCCCGTGCGCCTCGTACCCGGCGAGGTCGAGCGGGTCGACGAGTCCGACGCGGCCGAAGGTCACGCGTTCCTGCCGTGCCAGGTAGGGGATTTCCCCGACCACGCCCTGGCGCAGCCGGTGACTGCCGCCGGTCAGGAAACCGGCGGCGAAGAGTTCCGGAACATCCCGGGCTTCGACCGGGCCATAGCCGATGCGTCCCTGGGGCGTGTCGACCTCGACGAGGGGTTCGAGCCAGGAGAGGCCGCGGGAACCGGTGCGGACGACCGTGACCGGCAGCCCCGCGCGGGACGCCGACTCGGAAATCGCGCGGGCCGTGGCCTCGGCACCCAGGGCGAGCGCGGTGGAGTCGAGGGGGACGTGGACCTTGACGCTCATGAGCGGCCTTGGGCTTGCGGTTCCCGGACGAGTTCCTGCAGCCAGGATTCCAGGCGTTCGGGCGTGACCCGGCCGCGCAGCTCGCCGTCGATCTGGATCGACGGCGATGCCGCGCAATTCCCCAGGCAATAGACCGGCTCGAGGGTCAGTGCTCCGTCGGGCGTCGTGCGGTGGAAATCGAGGTCGAACCGTTCCCGGAGCCGATCCTCGAGACGCGCGCAGCCCATGGCCTGGCAGGCCTCGGCGCGACAGAGGCGGACCACGTGCCGGCCGGGCGGAGTGACGCGGAAGTCGTGATAAAACGTCACGACGCCGTGGACTTCGGCGCGGGACAGGTTGAGCGCGTCGGCGAGGCGCGGAATGGCCGCGGGCGGAATGAAGCCGAGTCGGTCCTGGATGCCGTGGAGCATTGGCAACAGGGCACCCGGGAGATGGCGGAGCGCCGCGATGATGACGTCGACGACCGGCCCGTGGGGGTCGTCGGCGACCACGGGCAGAGGCGGGCTGGCCGGTTGGGGGCTGGTCATGTCAGGCGCTGGCCGGACGTCTCGCTGGAGGTCGGGCCGAGGGCGCTGGAATTTGGGGGGCGCGGGGAGGGCGAAACAAGCCTCAACCCCGGGATGGGCGCGCGTCGGGCGCACGCCCGAATCGTTGCCGGAGCCCGGCGTTCAGGGTGCCGGTCGGGTTTGCGTCAGGCAGGGCTGCCGTAACGGCGCGGAAATACGACGCGGAGCGTGGTGCCGGTTTCCGGCGAACTGGCGATTTCCAGACTCGCGTCCAGCAATTCGCACAAGCGCTTCACGATGGAAAGCCCGATCCCCTCGCCGGGCTGGTTTGGGGCGGGTCTGGTCGTGGCAGCCGTGTCCTCGGGGGCGCCCAGCACCTGCGAGGTTTCGCCCTTGATGGCGGCGGCCTTTTCATCCGATTCCCTCGCGCTTGCGGTGGCCTCCTGCAAGCCCGCCTTCAGCGATTGGCTTGCGCCAGGCGACATTCCCGGTCCGGTGTCCTTCACCATCAGCCACCAGTTCTCCTGTTCCTCGCCCCAGCTGACGGTGACGCCGCCGCCCTCGGTGTACTTGAGCGCGTTCACCAGCAGATTCCTGGCGAGCCGCCTGACTTTGTCGGCGTCTCCCTCCACGACCAGGCGGAGCGGCCCCTCGGTGTTCAGGAACAGGCTGCGTTCGCGCGCAAAGGGCTGGTTGCCCTCGCACAATTCCGCGATCAACGCGGCGGCGTCGAAGTCGACGAGACGACGCTTTTCCTGACCCGCCTCCAACCGCGCCAGTTCCATCAGTTCGCCCAGCATCGTGGTCAGCCCCTGCGTGGCCCGCTGGAGGAAAGCCACCGATTCCATCCGGTCGGCCTCGGCCAGTTGGGTCCGGCCCACCATGGTGGCCGCCATGCTGACGCCGAGGACGTCGCTGTTGAGATCGTGAACGGCCTGATGGATGAGTGCGGCGCGGCGCTGTTCGAGTTCGTCCATCGTGGCCAGCGCCTTCGTCAGCTCGACCACCCGGCCAGCGGCCTCCGCCTGCTGCATGCGCTCGTACTGGGCGGCGCTCTCGCTGATGGTATCATTGATCAGGCGGAGCCACTGGCGATGCGCCTCCAGCAGCGTCGACGACTCGAGTTCGGGATGCAGGGCGACGATGCTGCCCAGCTCCTCAAACACGCAGAGCTGGAGATGCCCGCACTCACTGACGAGTTCCTTCAGCCGGTAGCCCTGCTGCCAGCGATGCAGGCCATGCTTCACCCCCTCCTCCTTTTCTTCGGCCTCGGCCGCCCGGGCGTCCGCACCGCCCGGACGGGAGCGCAACCGGAGTTCAAAGGCATCGAGGATGGGCGGGATGTGGTCCAGGAATTGCCCGAGGGTGAGGGCCCTCCCGGTCATTTGTTCGGGATCGGCGCGATCCATTTTTCGCCAGGCCACGAGGGTGGCGTCCCGGCGCGCGGCGAGGAGATCACTCAAGGCGGCCAACTGTTGGCTCCGGGTCAGCGGCATTTATGGGTCGATGCGGGACTTTGCGGCGTTGGGCGGCGTTGGGCGGCGTTTCCCTTCTGGTTCACGATCGTGACTCCCTGTGTCGGCAGCGTCAATGGGGGGCTCGGTCCGCGGCTTGACCGCCGCGATTCCGCCGCCGTCGCCGAGCTTGAGTCCGGTCTGCACTCATGCAGCATGCGGAATCGGCACCCGCCATGACCACTTCCCCGGACCATTCCAGGCGCGCGGTTCGCTGGGTTGCATGTGCCTTCGCGGCGTACCCCGCCTACCTGCTTCTGCTTGGCCCTTTCTGGGCGATGGACGGTCGAGGCTACATCCCGGAACGGGCCAGCAGGTTCGTGTGGGCGCCCGCGCTTGCGTGCCGGGCGGTGCCGGTGGTGTCGTGGGTTCTTCAGGACTATCTCGATGGGTGGTATGTCGACCCGCGCGCGGGCGAGACGACTCGTTGAGGGCGCCATGACCATCGGAACAACCCCTGGAGCCAATTGATGAGAAGCCAATCCGCCCTGGCGTTTGTTTCGCTGCTGTCGAGCGCGGCGAGTCTCCTGCTCGCGGCCACCTCCATCGTGATCGGTCGGCAGGTGGATTACCTGGACCACCTGCCGCTCTTCAATGCAATGGCAGCAGGAATGTTGGCCCTCGTCCTGGCGGCGCTGCTGTCGGGGCTCGCGGGGACATGGAAGGCGCGTGGCCGGGGCGCGTGGCTCTGGTCGGCGAACGTGGTGGCGGTGTTCGCAACCGCCTTCCTTCTGTTCAATTCGTAAGCCGGCGTACAATCCAGACGATTCAAATTCGACAAGGTGTTGTCGGAATCCACGCGTGTCGCCCGGGGGGCGGGCCGGGAGCTTGGGCGCGGTGGGACGACGGCATGGACCGAGTCACTTGCACCCATGACGACCCCACACCGCATCTTCCAGACCCGTTTCGCAAGCGTGTACCCACTCTACATCGCCAAGGCCGAAAGGAAGGGGCGAACCAAGTCCGAGGTCGACGCGATCCTTCGCTGGCTGACGGGATACAGCGAGGGGGAGCTGGAGGTGCAATTAAAGGAGGGGACCGACTTCGAGACCTTTTTTGCCCGCGCGCCGAGGCTCAACCCTGCCAGGACGTTGATCAAGGGGGTGGTTTGCGGAGTCCGGGTGGAGGATGTGCAGGATCCGACGATGCGGGAGATCCGCTATCTGGACAAACTGATCGACGAGTTGGCCAAGGGGAAGGCGATGGAGAAGATTCTCAGGGCCGGCGTGTAGCACCGGTGCCCGCACCGGGGGGCGATGACAGAGGTGCAGGGAGCGCCACCCTGGTTCGCGAACCGCGCGTTGGGACCTTGAACCGCGGACGGCAGGTCGCCGCGTGAGGGCACGCGGCCTACAGCGTGTAGGCCCGGTGCCCGCACCGGGCGGCGCGGTTGTCGTGGGCAGTTCATGGAGGACAGATTCATGGAGGGGGCAGAATCATGAGGAGGGGGTGGGGGGGATGATTTTGTCCAGGGATGATTCTGTCTGGGAAACGAGGCCCGGTGAGGCCGGTTCATGTGTGGCGGTCCAGGGAGCCGAAACGAGGAGTCGTTGGTGGCTTTTGGTCGCGGCGCGACTCTCGAAGGTGGCCGGGGGTTTCAACCCCCGGAAGGGGTCCCTGATTATCCTCGTCGCGGAGCGACGTGCGAGTTTGCGCCCTCCCAGCCCCTCCCGAGCGCCGTCGGGTCGAACGTCGCTCCGCGACGGGGCAATAAAGGGGGAGGCGAAACCGGGGCCTGAAGGCCCCGGCAACCATCCGGCGTCGCTCCGCGACGTCTGGAGTCGGCCCGGGCGCTGGGCGGGGTTGCAGAGGCGGTTCAGGGAGAGGGAAGTTTTCCAAAATACGGACACGTATTCAGACCATGAACCCGAACAATGGAAGGAGGAGGATTGGGAGTGAGATTAGGATTAGGAGTAGGAGTAAGAGTAAGATTAGGAGGAGGAGTAGGAGTGAAAGGAGGAGGATCCGGGATGGGAGTCTGGGCTGGGTTCATGGGGCGGCCAGCGTGGCCCGGTGGTGGGGGACGGAAGGGCGAGGTTGGACGCCGGCGACGGAGCGGGGTTCGAGGACGGGTCGGAAGCCGACGTTGTAGACCTGTTGCCAGGGCGGATAGGCAAGGCGATAGGCGGCGGTGGCACGGGCGGGGCGGTCATACCAGGAGCCGCCGCGGACGACCCGGGGTTGGGTGCCGGTGGGGTCGTTGCGTCCGTCGCCGTCGCGGTAGGGGTAGGGTTCGTAACGGGACCGGGTCCATTCCCAGGCGTTGCCGTGGAGGTCGTGGAGGCCCCAGGCGTTGGGCCGGAGGGAGCCGACGGGGGCGCCTACGGTGTGCCGGTCGTTGAAGCGCGGATCGCGGGGGGTGTAGTCGTCGTAACGGGTGGGGTTCTTCAGGGGGTCGCACACGGTGTAGGGATCGCTCGCGAGCCGTCCGAGGCTGAGGTCGGCGAGGTTGGCGTACGGGGAGAAATCGGCGGAGAGATCGCCAAAGGCGAACTCGGTGGCGCGACCGGCGCGGCAGGCCCATTCCCACTGGGCTTCGGACGGCAGGTCGACGGGCTCGCCGAGCCGGGCGGAAAGCCAGGCGCAAAACGCGACGGCCTGGTTCCAGGAGACGCGCACGACGGGTTGGTCGGGTTCGTTCAGCGGCACGCCGTGAATGCCGAACTGGTAGGACATCTTGGATTCGACGCGGCTGTCGTGGCGGGGATCGAACCGGGCGAACTGGCGGTTGCTGATTTCGGTGCGGGCCATCCAGAAGGAACGGGCCACGGTCACGCGACCCGCGGGGAGGGTGTCGGGGGACGGCTCGGGATCGGTTTCGGAGGATGTCGGGCTGCCCATGACGAACTCGCCGGCGGGCACGAGGACGAAGTCGAGGGCGGTGCCGTCGCCGAGTTCGACGCGGCGCGTGACGGAGGGCGCGGCGGCGTGTTGACGGCGGAGGGCTTCCTCGGGATCGAAGGGCCAGCCGGGGACGACCGGGGTGGCGGGCCGGGGCTCGACCGGTTGGGGCGCCGCGGGGAGGGCAGCGGAAGGGGCGGGAGGGTTCGGGGGCGGGA
>CAZSOV010000364.1:0-7299 GCA_964608505.1 uncultured Verrucomicrobiota bacterium | reverse complement strand
GGCCTCGGCCCGGTGCCCTCACCGGGCGGCAACCTGGGTCCAATGTGTGGCCCCGGTGCCCCCACCGGGCGGCAACGTGGGTCCAATGTGTAGGCCCGGTGCCCCCACCGGGCGGACCGGGCGCGCGGCGCGACTCAGGGGGAACCGGCCCCAACCCACTCCAAGGTCACCCGCCGCACGTCCATCACCGATCCCCCCGGCATCTCAAGGGCCCGCAGGGTCAACGGCCCCTGCCCCGCGGGAAGCTTCAGCCGGCCCAACTCCAGCGGACGGAATTCCTTCATCCGCGATTCGCCGGGCGGCCGCGGCAGCGTGTCCTGATTCGTGTACAAAGGCGGATCCCACCCCGGCTGCACCCGCCCGGTCAGCCGGCTTCCCGCGAACTCCAGCTCGATCCGTGATCCCGCGTCCGGCTCCGGGCACGTGTACTCGACGGTCACCGCGTATTCGCCCGGAGTCCGGACTTCGACGTTCCACACGGCGTGCGCGGCGAGGTTTGTCCACTGGACGAAGTACGAGGAATTCGGCGCGCTCGCACTCCGCCGCAGGCCGCCCCGCGGTTCCCCGTCGCGCGCGGGCAGCATCGTCACCGGAAACCCCGGGTGCCCGATGGGAATCGGGCGGGGATCGACGCCGTTTTCCCGGGCGGGGCGTCCCTCCGGTCCGAACATGTCCCGGCGCCATTCGGCCACGGCTCGTCCCAGGCGCGCCGCGAGTTCCGGTTCGTCCGCGGCCACGTCGCGAGTCTGGCCGGGATCGGCGATCAGGTCATACAACCGGCCAGTGGCGTCGAGTCGATGTCGGGGACTCCGGGCGCTGACCTGACCCGCCCAACTGGCAAAGAGCACGCGCTCCGGCCATTCCACCGCCGTTCCCCGCAGCAACGGCGAGAGGTCCCGCCCATCCAGCGGCCGCGTGGCCGGGCCTGGAATTCCCGCCAGGGCGGTCAGGGTCGGCAGCAGATCGATGGCCCCGGCGATCTCGGGAACCCGCCTTCCCGCGGGCAGCCTGCCCGGCCAGCGCCAGAAGCAGACCGACCGCACCCCACCCTCGTCGACGCCCCCCTTGCGTCCCTTCATCCCCCCGTTCCAGCGCGCCGTGTTCGGACCGTTGTCGGAGAAGTAGACCACCACGGTGTTGGAGGAGAGATTCAGCGCGTCGAGCCGGCGCAGGATCCGGCCCACGTTGCGGTCCTGGTTCTCCATCATCGCCAGCGCGCAGCGGGTGTGGTCGGGCTTCTCGTCCTCCGCCCGCGTCGCCGTCTGCCCAAGCGGGCGATCCTTCCACCGCTGCCAGTCGTCGTCGGGAACCGCCCACGGCGAATGCGGCGTGGTGAATGGCACGAAGCACAGGAAGGGCCGCGCGGCGTGGCGTTCGATGAAGGACAACGCCGCGTCGGTGCAGACGTCCACGATGTAGCCCTTCGCCCGTTCGAGCCGACCGTCCCGTTCCAGCGGTGGATCGAAATACTCGCCCCAGTGGCCGGCCGTGTAGCCGTGGAACTCGTCGAAACCCCGGGCCCGCGGATGATACGGCCCCTGGCTGCCGTTGTGCCATTTCCCGAATGCCCCCGTCGCGTATCCCGCCGACTGGAACCGCTGCGCGAGCGTCGTCTCGGCCGGGTCCATGCGCTCGTGGCCGGTCGACACCCCGCGCACGCCCGACCGGGGGTGGTAACGCCCGGTGAGGAATTCCGCGCGGGTGGGAGCGCAGACGGGTTGGACGAAGAACCGCTCCAAAGACACCCCGTCCCGGGCGAGGGAATCGAGATGGGGCGTCCGCACCATGAGATTCCCGCTCGCTCCGTAGTCGCCCCACCCCGCATCGTCGGCCAGCAACACGAGTATGTTGGGAACGGGGGCAGCGAGGGTGTTCCACCCGATCAGCATCCAGCCAAGAATCCAGGCGCCCGGAATGGTTTTCATGGGTCGCCGCAGCCTGCACCCATGCCCCGGTCGGGGTCCACGCCGTAAGCCGGATCGATCCCGCTTCCGCTTCCGCTTCGAAAAGGCCCGATCCCTGTTCGCCGCGGGACGAGGCCGGATCGGCGGCGCTCCCCCGGCCTGCCCGAAACCGCCCGAAACCGCCGCATGCCCGATTCCCCCCAAACTCAAGGCAGCATGAATCCAGCGTCGCCCGGACCTCTCCGCCGCCGACCCCGCCCGGTCGCCGCCGTGCTGACCGCGCTCCTGCTGCTGGGCGGACTCGCCGATTGGGGCCTCCGCCGCGTCCCGACCACCCCGTCCGGGACGAGCGCCGGATTGCGGGCGGTTGCGCCCGTCGTGCTCCCCGAGGCCCGCCCCGGCGTGGCGCCGGTCCCCGCCTCGGGCACGGAAGCCCGCCGTCCCCCGCCCCCGGCGCTCCCGCCCTCCCGGCCCCTGTCGAGGGAGGAGGAGGAAATCTTCGTCCGTTTCGCGAACGGGCTGGCGGGGCATCGCGGAAGGCCCCACGGGGAAGGCACCGATGCGGAGGATTCCTGGGAGGCGACCGCCAAGGCCCGCCTCGCGATCATGACCCGCCTGATCCGGGAGGATCCGCGCCAGGCCCTGGCGCACGCCCTCTCCTGGGACGCCTGGGCCGCCCTGCCCGCCGAATGGCGACCCTGGGTGGAGGAACCGTTCAGCGACCGACAGGACACCGAGGTGATCGCCGGATGCGGGCCGGACGGCTCCCCCCGGCGTGAGCCGGAACGATGGTTGCGCGAACCCTCCGGCGTCCGCGTGTCGGCCAGTGTCCACGGGCGCCGCGCGGCCTTCGGTTCCAAACGGAACCAGCCGGTCAACGGCATCCGCGTCGCGGGCCACGCGGCCGTGCGCGAATCGGTCCTTCAGCGCCTGTCGCCGGCGGAATTCGCCGCCGTCCGGGATCGGTTTCCGAGTGGCAACCCGCGGCCCGATCGGTCGCTGGTCCGCGGCGAGCCGCTGCTGGAACCGATCCATGCCCTGGGGGGCGGGCATGTTTATTCCTTCGCGGACGAGAGCGAGTTCGCGGCCCTGGAGGAACGCCTGCTCGAACTGGAAGCGCTGCCCGGCCCCGAAAGCGCCGCCGCGAGATTGTCCGATCCGGAGGTCTGCGGCGTGGACGGCACCCTCGATCCCGGTCTCCTGACTCGCTTGGCGTTGCACGGCGCCAACCAGTGGACGCGCACCCCAAAGAAGGTGTTCATCATCCGGGTCGACCTCCCCGATGTCCCCGGCGCGCCCGCCACCCGGGAGACGATTCGCGGGCAATTGAACGGGCCCATCGCCCAGTGGTTCCGCACGCAGTCCCGCGGCCTGACCTGGATCGAGGCCGAGGCGTCCAGGGAGGTGTTCCGTCTGTCCCGGAAAGGGACGGATCCCTTCACCGCCGATGAATTCCAGAAGCTGCGCGACGACGCCCGCGCACTGGCGCGACGCGCCTACGCCCTCGAGGGCTACCACATCATCGGGGTCTCCTTCCCCGACCTCGGCTTCGGATGGACGGGGCGCGCGACCGTGGGAGGGGACGCGCTCTGGCTCCAGGGGCCCTGGATCGACTCCGTTTCGGCCCACGAACTCGGGCACAACTACGGTCTGTACCACGCCTCGGGCTGGCGCACCCTCGACGGCTCCGTCAACGGTCCCGGGGAATTCGTCGAGTACGGCAACCCTCTGGACGTGATGGGCGCGGCCCCGTTTCCGGAAGGCTTCTTCCAGCCCGCGTCGTTGCGTCGCCTCAACTGGGTGACCTCCGACGACACCCCCGGGATCCCGACCTCCGGCCGGTATCGCCTCCCGGCCCATGATCGCTTCCGGACCGGGCCCGTCGGCTTCCAATTCGTCGTGGACGGCGAGCAGCATTGGATCGGGTTTCGGGCGCACGCGCGCCAGCAAGGGGCCCTTCACGAGGGACTGGAATTCAATCAGGTCCTCCCGGACGAGCCGCGGACGCGGATGCTGGATTTCACTCCCGCAACCGAGGAGTTCCGCGACGCCTTGTGGCCCGTGAGCGAGGCCTTCCTGGATCCCCGCGGACGCTTCTGCGTCACCCCGCTCGCCCAGGGCGGCACCGACCCGGACGAATGGATCGAGTTCGCGGTGGAGTTCGACCGCCTTGGCCTCAACCGGGCGCCATCCGTGACCGTGGAATGGCCCGGCCCGCCCGCGGTGCGCGAGCCCATGAACTTCCGGATCACGGCCACGGATCCCGATGGCGACGTGCTCCAGCGCTATTGGTCCCTCGACGACGGCCCCTGGCGTCCGGTGGGCGAGACGTTTTCCCACCCCTTCGCCATGGGAGGCGTGCATCGCATCCGCGCCCGCGCCATCGACCTCAAGGGCGGACGTCGCGACGCCGAGACCACGGTCTCGCTTCCCGATCCCCTCCTGGAATGGACCACGGCCTGGACGAACGGACTCACCGCCATCGGCGTCGGAACGGACCGTTTGATCGCTGCTCAAGGCAACACCTGCTGGTCCAGTCTGAATCTCGACGACTGGTCGCGGGTCGCGGTCCTCGACACGAATCAGAGAATCACGGCCTTCCTCGCCGCCGGCTCGCGCTGGGTCGGGGTGGGCCGGGACTATGATTTCGGGCGCGGGACCACTTTCGGTTCGATCATCACCTCGGAGGACGGGGTCGACTGGCGGAACGCGTCGGTTCCGCCGACCCCCGGTCTGACCGCGGTCGCCTTCGGCCCGGGCGTGTGGATCGCCGTGGGCGGCGACTCCACCGTGCTCCGCTCCGCCGACGGGCGGAACTGGAGTTCCGTCCCTTTTCCCGCCCGGGCCAGGCCCCTCAATGCCCTCGCCTTTGGCCTCGGACAATTCGTCATCGTCGACACCGCCCTCGTCGCGCGGTCGTCCGATGGCCTGGTCTGGAACACGAACCCACCCCCCCGCTCGTTTTTGCCCCGGGGCGTCGCGTTCCTCGAGGGCGGGTTCGGTCGACCCGCTCGCTTCCACGCCCATGGGCGGGGACCCGCGACGGGCGGCCTGCTGTGGTCCACGAACGGCGTGACCTGGCATGCCCCCGTCCTGCCGGAGGCCGCCCGGGGAGCCACCGTGCTCGCGCTGTGTCGCACCCCGGACGGCGCGCTCCTGGGATTCACCGAGTCCCCCGCCGGCCACCTCGCCTCCCTCGACGGCGATCGCTGGGAATGGAATCCCGTGGCGATCGTTCCCATCCGGAATCCCCGGAGTTTCCGGGGTCGTCTGGTGGGTCACGGCGACGACTCCCAGTTCCGACGCAGCGGGCTCCGCGCCGAGCCCAACCGGCCCCCCACCCTCGCGCTGCCCGCCGCCGCGACCGCCGTCGCGCGGACTCCGTTCCCGACCCAGGCCCGCATCGCGGATCCCGACGGCGACTCCGTCCAGGCCTACTGGGACTTGGGCGACGGTCGTTGGACCGCGGGCACCTCGACGCGGACCGACTGGTGGCCGGTCGGAGGACGAACGACGCGTCAACTGATGGTCATCGACCCCTCCGGGGCGTCGGCGCGAATCACCAATACCGTCGAGGTCGCCGGACCGCTCACCGTCTGGACGCCCGCCGACTCCAGCGCTCCGACCGAGGTGCTGGATTTCCTCCCCGGCCCCGGGAACCGAGTCGTGGCCGTGACCTCCCGCGCCTTGCACACCTCCACGGACGCCGTGCAATGGGCCGCGACCCCGTCCCTCGGTCCCACCGTCTTGTTGGCCGCCGGCGCCGCCGACGACGAGGGATGGGTCGTCGTCGGTAGCGAGTACGACTTCACTCTCCGCCGATGGTTCGGGTTCCCGTGGCACTCCGTCGATGGCCGGAACTGGACCCGTTCCGCCGAGAGCGCCCCCTCCGAACTGCTGGATGTGGCCTGCGGCGCCGGCCTCTGGGTCGCCGTCGGTCGGAACGGCGCCGCCCTGCGATCGGAGAATGGCCGCCAGTGGCGATCCGTCACGATGCCCCGGACCGTTCTCACCATGGAACAGATCGTGCGGTGTCAGGACACCTTCGTCGTGGCCGGCACGCATCACCTCTGGTTCTCGTCCGACGGCTGGTCTTGGGTTTCCCGCCCGGGCCCGCTCCAAGGCCGGGTGCCCCGGATCTTCACGAGCGGCCCATGGCTCCTCGCGCGCCTGGACGACGGATACTGGCTGACCGGGGATCTCGGCCTCACCTGGCGTCCCCTCGGCCACTCCCGACTGCCCGTCGACGCGGCCTTCCTCCCCCACGTGCGCGGCCTGCACCTCGCGTTCGGCACCGGCGCCGGCGGACTTCCGGGCGTCGCCTACTCCGCCGACGCCCACCACTGGCGCTGGATGGACCTTCCCGGCATGCCCAAGCCCACCCTCGTCGTGCCCTGGGGTGACACGGGTCGTTTCCTCCTCGCCGCGGCCGGCGGCCGGCTCCACCTCTCCGACGTCCTGCCCCCCGAACCCGTCGATTGGCCCGGTTGGCAGGGCTTCCACCTCGCCGCCAGCACCGCCGCCGAGGAGACCGGCGACCCGGACGGCGACGGACGCGACAACCTTGTCGAGTATGCCTTCGGCTCCAATCCCAATGCCGCCGAGGTCTTCCGCCCGCCCCGGCTTCAATTTGAAGCGGGCCATGCCGTGGTCACGGTCGACAAGCCGCCCGGGCGCGAATGGCTGCGCTACGAGGCCAGCGTTCCCGCCGCGTTGAATCCCGGCCTGACCGAGGCGGAGCGCGTGCTGACGGTGCTCGAGGACGGCCCGCAACGACTCCGGGTCCGGCTCCCCGCACCCGCCGCGTCGCACCGCGCCGCGTTCATCGCCATCTCGCCGCGGCGATAGCCGCAGGGACTCGATGCAATCGGCGGCCGCGGCGTGTTGCGAGTGGCCGACCTCCAGTTGAAGACCCAGCCGTCCCGCAGCTGGTCTTCCAGGACGGGAACCATCGCCGACGACACCGCGAACCCGTGGTCGCGCAACCGGACGACCCGGATCCCGGCACGGACCCGACACCCTCGGGCGTCGGGGGCGCGAAGCGTCGTGGAGTGCGCCAGTCCCCTGGCGCTTTCACACGCCCGCTCGGAAACCGCGCTCGGGCCACGGGCCCCGCGGGGGTGCGCGGGGTTGCCTACGCCCAACGCCAAAGCGGCAGAGGACTGCCGCACTCCAAGACCCTGTCGGGCATGCCAACCCTCGTCCGCTCCACGGACCCGGCACCCTCGGGCGTCGGGGGCGCGAAGCGTCGTGGAGTGCGCCAGTCCCCTGGCGCTTTCACACGCCCGCTCGGAAACCGCGCTCGGGCCACGGGCCCCGCGGGGGTGCGCGGGGTTGCCTACGCCCAACGCCAAAGCGGCAGAGGACTGCCGCACTCCAAGACCCTGTCGGGCAT
>CAZSOV010000363.1:0-7308 GCA_964608505.1 uncultured Verrucomicrobiota bacterium | reverse complement strand
CTGCGGGACTTCGACATCCGCCCCTTCGAGACGGTGCTGGTCAAGGAGTTGATCCCGTTCGTCGACGCCCACTTCCGCACGCTCCCCGATCAACCGCATCGGGCGATGGCCGGCCTCTCGATGGGTGGCATGGAGACCAAGACGATCACCCTCCGGAACCTCGACACGTTCTCGCACATCGGGCTCTTCAGCGGCGGAAGCATCGCGGTCACCAACATCGCCGACCTGGCCGCGTTCAAGGCCAGGAACAAGCTGGTGTTCGTCAGCTACGGCAGCCGCGAACTCGGCGGCAACCGCCCGGGCTTCGGCGGCGACCCCAAGGCCAACGCCGAGGCGCTCAAGCAGGCCGGCATCAACAGTCATTTCTACGTCTCGCCCGACACCGCCCACGAGTGGCTGTCCTGGCGGCGCAGCTTGCGCGAACTCGCCCCCCTGCTGTTCCGGGAGTGACACCCCGCGCCCGTCCCGAGATCCTCCCAACCACGCACCACGCACCACGCACCACGATCCCTCGTCATCCGCTCATGAAACACCCCATCGTTCCCCTCGCCGTCGCCGGCGCCTGCGCCTGGGCCGCGGGAGTGCTCCACGCCGCCGACCTCACCGGTCGATGGAAGGCCGTGTTCGACACCCAGGTCGGCCGGCAGTCCTACGTCTACGATTTGAAGGCCGACGGCGGCCAGATCACGGGCAAAGCCACCGGCGACATCAACGGCGAGAACCGGCGCACCGTGGAGATCCGGGACGGACGGTTGTCCGGCGACACGGTGACGTTCGCCGAGTCGTTCGGGTTCCAGGGCAACGACATCACCATCACCTACTCCGGCAAGCTCGCGGGCGACGAAATCAAGTTCACGCGCAAGGTCGGCGACTTCGCCACCGAGGAACTCGTGGCCCGCCGCGACAAGTCCTCGAGCGGCGCGGCGGATCCCACCGGCAAGTGGCAGGGCGAGTTCGAATCGCCCGTCGGCCAGCAGAAATACGTGTTCGAGTTCGCGGTGCAGGACGGGAAGCTGAGCGCCAAGGCCGTCGCCGAGGCCCGCGAACAGAAACGCGACGTGGCCTTCCTCGAACCGAAGCTCGCCGGCGACGTGCTTTCCTTCGTCGAGATGCGGCAGATTCAGGACAACGAGATCCGCATCGACTACACCGGCAAGCTCGGCGCCCAGGGCATCGCCTTCACCCGCAAGGTCGGCGACTTCGGCACCCAGGAGTTCGTCGCCACCCGCGTCGGGGCCGCGCCCCCGCCCGGAAACGCACCGGCGGCCGAGGCGCCGCGCCCCCGACGCGGCGGTTTCGGCGGCCCCATCGAGCTGGGCCCGGATGACAAGCCGGCATTCCCGCCGGCGCCCGAGGGCTTCGACAAGGCCCACGACGGCATCGCCCGCGGCCAGCTCGAGATGGTCGAGTACGACTCCAAGTCGGTGGGCACCCGGCGCAAGGCGCTGGTCTACACGCCGCCCGGCTATTCCGCCGATACCCGGTATCCGGTGCTCTACCTCCTGCACGGCATTGGCGGCGACGAGGAGGAATGGCGGCGTGGCGGCCATCCGGAGGTCATCCTGGACAACCTGCTCGCGGCCCGGAAGGCCGTGCCGATGATCATCGTCATGCCCAATGGACGCGCCCAGCCGGATGACCGGCCCGGCCCCAACGCCATGGCCACCGCGCCGGCGTTCGGCAAGTTCGACGAGGATTTGCTGGGCAGCCTGATCCCGTTCGTCGAAGGCAAGTATTCGGTGCTCGCGAACCGGGAGAGCCGGGCGCTCGCCGGGCTGTCGATGGGCGGCGGGCAATCGCTGAACTTCGGTCTGGGCCATCTCGACACGTTCGCCTGGGTGGGCGGTTTCTCCTCCGCCCCGAACACGAAACCCGCGGCGGAACTGGTGCCCGATCCGAAGGCCGCGGCGGCCCGGCTGAAACTTCTCTACCTCTCGTGCGGCAACAAGGACGGGCTCATCCGCATCAGCCAGGGCGTCCACGCGTACCTGAAGGAACATCAGGTGCCGCACGTCTGGCACGTGGACGAACACGCCCACGATTTCCAACACTGGAAGAAGGCGCTCCATCAGTTCGCCCAACTCCTGTTCAAACCCTCCGCCCCGTGACCATGCGGATTCCAAAGTCCATCCCGGCGCTGCTCGCCGGAGCTCTGCTGACGTTCGACGTGCTGGCCGCCGGGGCCCCCGACCGGCCTCTGCGCGTGCTGTATCTCGGCGCGGTCGAGGCCGGGGCAGGCGGGTTCGGCGGAGGCGGATCGCGCACGAATTACGTGTATCTGCCCGGCCAGACCATGGCGCCCGAGGCCATCTACTTCGATCACCTCCCCGATCCCGCCCTGCTCTCCGAAGCGTACCTCCGCCATTTCGATGCGGTGGTACAGGTGGCCGGCGACGCCGAGGTGGGGGCCGCCCGCCTGCGATGGATCGAGGATTTCAAACGGCAGGGCAGGGGGTGGATCCGATACCCGGACGGTCGCCGTCCGTCGGATGCGGTCCTGCGCGAGGCGGTGCTTGAGGCGGTGAGCCCGCCGGCGAAGGCGGCCTGGGAGGCGTCGCGGGCGGCGCGGCCGCCGCTGCAACGCCAGGCGGGCGACGTGCCGAACTACGAGCGCCGTCCCGAGGCGATCCGGTACCAGGCGCCGCTGTCGCCCGAGGACAGCCTGCGCTACACCCAGGTCCCGGCGGATTTCGAGCTCCACCTCTTCGCGTCCGAACCGGACGTCGTGAAACCGATCTGGATGGCCTGGGACGAGCGCGGACGGGCCTGGGTGGTCGAGGCGCGCGATTATCCCCACGGACTCGTGAACGAGGGCGAACCGGGCCTGGCCGTCGTCAAGATCTGCGAGGACACCGACGGCGACGGACGGGCCGACAAGTTCACCGTCTTTGCCGACGGCTTGAACCTCGCGACGTCCCTCGTGTTCGCGAACGGCGGCGTCCTGGTCGCCGAGGCGCGCCACATGCTCTTCCTGAAGGACACCGATGGCGACGACCGCGCGGATCTCCGGCAGCCGATCCTCCCCGGCTGGGGCGTCGGCGACTCGCACGCGATGCAAAGCAGTCTCGGTCGCGGCTTCGACAACTGGCTGTACGGCGCGGTCGGGTACTCGAACTTCCGCGGGACCGTCGGCGGGAAGGAGCTTCAGTTCGGCCAGGGCGTATTCCG
This sequence comes from uncultured Verrucomicrobiota bacterium, assembly GCA_964608505.1. Classification (GTDB taxonomy): domain Bacteria; phylum Verrucomicrobiota; class Verrucomicrobiia; order Limisphaerales; family CAIMTB01; genus CAIMTB01. The sequence goes on along the minus strand of CAZSOV010000363.1, from coordinate 4,140 downwards.
GTTCAAGGCCGACGGCTCCGCCCTCGAGTTCCTGCACCAGTTCAACAACAACACCTGGGGCTTCGGGCAGAACGCCCAGGGCGATACCTTCGGCTCGACCGCCAACGGCAATCCCACCTTCTACGGCTATCTACCGGCACACCTCCTGAACCCGACCCAGCCGGGCTTTGGCCGCCGCGGTGGCGGTGGCGGCGGGTTTCGGCCCGGCTACCGGCTTGGCCCCGATCCGGTCGACGACGCCGGCGCTGTGAACGTCCGCCGCCTGCCTTCCGCCAAGTCCCTCGCTCCGGGTCTGCGGATGCACCCCAACACGCCGAATGTCCGCATGGTCGACAACTTCGGAGGGTACACCGCCGCGTCGGGACACGGGTTCATGGTCAGCGACGCGCTGCCGCCGCGCCTGCAAGGCAAGGCGCTGGTGACGGAGCCGACCGCCAAGCTGATCGGCATCATGGACATCCAGCCCGAGGGAGCCGGTTACCGTGCGGGCGACGGGTTCAACCTGCTCGCCAGCTCCGATGAATGGATGTCGCCGATCTTCGCCGAAATCGGCCCGGACGGCGCCGTCTGGGTGATCGATTTCTACAGCTTCGTCATCCAGCACAATCCCACGCCCAGCCCGCAGTCGGCGGGCATCCGGGCCACGACCGGACGCGGCGGGGCCTACAAGACGGACAATGACCTGCGCGACCAGACCCACGGGCGCATCTACCGTGCGACGTGGAAGGACGGCCCGAGAACTCCCATCCGTTCCCTGGCCAATGCCCGGTCGCCCGAGCTGGTCGCGGCGCTCGACAGCGGCAACCAGTTCTGGAGCCTCACCGCCCAGCGCCTGCTGGTGGACAACCGGAAGACCGAGGCCGCTCCGGCGCTCAAAAAGCGCGTGCGGTCCGGTGCCGGCGGCAAGGGGGCAATCCACGCGCTTTGGGCGCTGGAAGGGCTCGGCGTCCTCGACCGCGACACCCACCTGGCGGCGCTGCAGAACAAGGACGCCGCCCTGCGTCGCAACGCCATTCGGGCCCTGCCTCCGAACGAGGAGGGGCGCCGGCTCTTCTTTGGCAGCCCGGTGATCCAGGATCCGGATCTCATCACCCGCCAGGCCGCCTTCGTGAAGCTCCTGGAGTTCCCGACCATCCCCGAGATCCGGACCGTCGTGGCCCAGCTCTCCCGCGTCGCCGTGAACAACAGCGACCCCTTCCTCAACGACTCCATCACGCTCCTGGGGCGCATCCACAAGGTGTCCGGTGTCGGGGAGAACGAGGTCAAGGTCGTGGCCGGCGATCCCGCGCGCGGGGAGGATTTGTTCTTCAACAGTCCCACCGCGGCCTGCGCGGCCTGTCACCGGGCCGGCGGCAAAGGCGGCGATGTCGGCCCCATCCTCGACGGAATCGCGGTCCGGGGTGACAAGGCCTACATCCTCGAGAGCCTCATGGATCCGAACGCCCGGTTTGCGAAGGGCTTCGAGGGGCTTTCCATCTCGCCCATGCCGCCCCTGGGTGCGTTGCTCAAGGAGCAGGAGCTCGAGGACATCCTCGCGTTCCTCGCCACGCTCACCACGCCGCCCAAGGACGGGATCACGGTGCCGGTCCGGAAAACGGAGGAATTCGAATGAGCCTGAACTCGCTTCTCCGCGCCCTGGGCGCGGTCGTCTGCTGGAGTTGGTTGTTGTCCCGGGCCTCCGCGGCGGACGCCGTCCGCCCGGATTCCGAGGGGTACATTCGTGACTGGATCATGCTGGCCCCGATTCCCCTTCCCCCCGGCGGCATGGCCGGGGACCTGCTCCTGCGCGATCAGATCCCCGACGAGGTGCGGCTGAAGCCCGCCGTCGGGGACCCCATCACGGTCCGCGGGCGGACGCTGACTTGGAAACGGATCACCGCCTCGACGAACTACTTCGACTTCAACGCGATCCTCCAGACCCAGAACGACCATGTCGCGGGCTTCATGGTGACCTATGTCGAGTGCGCGGAGGAGATCCCCGACGTGACGATGGCCGTCGCCAGCAACGATCAGGGACGCATCTACTTCAACGGCGTCGACATCTACGCGTTCACGGAGGCCCGCCCGCTTCTGCTCGATGCCGACAAGGGGCGGGTCACCCTGAAGAAGGGCCTCAACGTCATCGTGTTCAAGATCATCAACGAACAGAACAGCTGGCAGGGCGCCCTGCGCCTTCTCGACAAAACGGGGGTTCCGCTGAAAAACCTGCGGATCCGCCTGTCGCCCTGAGGTTTCGTCGACGCGCCCCGCGCGCCGCCCGGCGCGACCACGCGAACGAGGGCGACCAGCGTCCATCGGTCACGCCGCCCGGCGGCGGCGGCGGCGGCGAGGTTGGGTCACGAAGCAGGATGCGCCCAGCCACGGTTCCGTCATTGCTCCGCGACCGCGCTCGGTCGCCCGCCACCGGGGGGCGCGCTCAAGCCCCCGTCGCGACCCATTTCCAGTTCCGGACCTCCGGCATGTCCTGCCCGTGCACCCGGATGTACGCCCGGTGTTCCGCCAACTTGGCCGCCAATTTCGTCCTCAGGGCAATCCCCCGGTCACCGGGGTCTGGCAGGCGATCGATCGTGTCCATGGCCAGATGGAAGCGGTCGAGTTCGTTCAGGACTCTCATATCGAACGGAGTCGTGATCGTGCCCTCCTCCTTGTAGCCGCGCACATGGATATTGCGGTGGTTGGTCCGACGGTAGGTGAGCCGGTGAATCAGCCACGGGTACGCATGAAAGGCGAAGATCACGGGCTTGTCCCGCGTGAACAGCGCGTCGAAGTCCGCGTCGCTCAGGCCATGCGGGTGTTCGCGGTCGGGCTGAAGCCGCATCAGGTCCACCACGTTGACCACCCGGATCCTCAACTTCGGAAGGTGCTCACGCAAAATGGAGACGGCGGCCAGGGTCTCGAGGGTCGGGACGTCCCCGCAACAGGCCATCACGATGTCCGGGTCGCGTCCCCCGTCGTGACTTGCCCAGCGCCAGACACCGATGCCGGCGGTACAATGCTCCACCGCCGCGTCCATGCCGAGCCATTGGGGAGACGCGTACTTCCCGGCGATCACCACGTTCACGTAATGCCGGCTGCGCAGGCAATGGTCCCAGACGGACAGGAGGCAGTTTGCATCGGGCGGAAGGTAGACGCGGACCACGGATGCCTTCTTGTTGACGACATGATCGAGAAAACCCGGGTCCTGGTGGGTCAGCCCGTTGTGCATCTGCTGCCAGACGTGGGAGGCAAGGAGGTAGTTCAGGGAGGCGATGGGGTGTCGCCAGGCCAGACCTGACGACACGCGCAGCCACTTGGCGTGCTGGTTGAACATCGAATCCACAATGTGGATGAAGGCCTCGTAGCTGTTGAAAACCCCGTGCCGTCCGGTGAGCAGGTAACCTTCGAGCCAGCCCTCGCACTGATGCTCGCTCAGCATCTCCATCACCCGGCCGTCCCGGGCAAGGAACTCGTCGGTCGGCTGCGTGCGGCCGTCCCATTGCCGGTCGGTCACCTCGAACACGGCACCGAGGCGGTCGGACAGGGTGACGTCGGCGCCGAAGATCCGGAAGTTCCGCCGTGCCTGATTGAGCTTGGTGACGTCGCGCAGGAAAACGCCCAGTTCATGGGCGTCCGATGCGAGCACCGACCCCGGGGAGGTCACGGGAACCGCGAAATCGCGGAAATCCGGGAGGATCAGGTCCTGCAGCAGCCCGCCTCCGTTCGCGTGCGGGTTGGCCCCCATCCGCCGGTTGCCCCGCGGAGCGAGGTCGGCAAGCTCCCCGTTCAACCGCCCCCGCCGGTCGAAGAGTTCGTCGGGCCGATAGCTGCGCAGCCAGGCCTCGAGCAGCGTGAGATGCTCCGGATGCGTCGCGGGATCGGACAGCGGCACCTGGTGCGAACGAAACGAGCCTTCCACGGGAAGTCCGTCCACCTCCTTCGGTCCCGTCCATCCCTTCGGGGACCCGAGGACGATCATCGGCCAGCGCGGCCGCGTCAGGTTCCCGTTGGTGCGGGCCTCCCGTTGAATCCGGCCGATCTCCGCCACCACGGTGTCGAGGGTCGCGGCCATGGCCTGGTGCATCAACGCGGGCTGGTCCCCCACGACGTAATAGGGCGTCCACCCATACCCCCGAAGCAGCTGATCCAGCTCCTCCGGTTCGA
>CAZSOV010000362.1:0-7321 GCA_964608505.1 uncultured Verrucomicrobiota bacterium | reverse complement strand
TTCGCCTGCTTCGATCGCCCCGCGACCCGGCCCGCCGTCGCGCGGACGCTATGGCAGGGAGCCGGTCGCGGGCCCCAATCGACTTTGTCCATCGTCCTGATCGCGTCAGGGCCGCGCGGACTTTTCCTGGATCGCGGACATGACCCGCTGCCGGCTGGCGTCGAAGTCCAGGCGTTCGATCTGGCGGAAGATCGCCTCCTTGCCCGCCGCCGAGAAGCCGGGGTTCTCGATCAACGCCAGCAGGACGTCGATCCGGCCCGCATCGAAGCTCAGCGAGCGCAGCGAGGTGTTGATCAGATGCACCTGCGCCGCCGGCGACAACGACGGGCGGGCGGCCACGTTCTTCAAGGCCGGCACGCGGCCCGAGTCGAATGACATCTTCGCCGCCGCGTCGATCTCCGCGAGCGTCGCCGCGTCCTCCGTGTTCGCCGGCATGACCACCACGGGCGGCGGACTCTTCCGCACCTCGTCCCGCCAGGGCTTCTCGTCGTCGACGTTCCCGCCGACCTTCACCACGCACCCGCCGAGCGTCGCCGCCCACAGGCCCAGTCCCACCACCGCCAACCTTCGCATCCAGTTCATCCGGTTCATCGTTGGTTCCTCCGCCATTCTGACTACGGGGTGTCGGGTCGGATTCAAAGTGCGGGGGGGCGCGGGTCGGGACTCGCCCCGGACCCGCTTTCCGTTCCCGGCCGCGGGCGGCCGGCGAACAGCAGGCGCAGGCTGTTCAACACGACCACGACCGTGCTGCCTTCGTGTCCGACGACGCCGAGGGTGAGCGGGATCCGTCCGAACATCGCCAGGCCGGCCAGGAGCACGACCGTTCCCAGCGAGATCGCGAGATTCTGCCGGATGATCCGGCGCGCGCGATGGCTGAGTTGCCAGGCGGCCAGGAAGTTCTCCAACCGGTCGTGCATCAACACCACGTCCGCCTGCTCCAGGGCTGCATCCGAACCCCGCGCCCCCATGGCCACCCCGACATGCGCGGCCGCCAGCGCCGGCGCATCGTTCACGCCGTCGCCGATCATGGCCACCTGCCGGCCCTCGCCCGTGAACCCGGCGATCACGGCCACCTTCTCCTCGGGCTTGAGCTCCGCCCGAACCTCGTCCAACGCCAGTTCGCGGTGCAGATACTCGCCGGTCGAATGCCGGTCGCCGGTCAGCGCCACCGTCCACAAGCCCCGGGCCCGCAATTCGGCCACGATGGCCCGCGCCTTGGGGCGAAGATCGTCCCGCAGCGTGAGCCGGCCCAGCAGGTCGCCGCAGGCCACCCACACCTCCGACACGCCCGGCTCCGGAGCGGGCACCGCGGCCCACCGGGCCTGGTCGGTCGCCGATTCCAGCACGAACGACCGCCGCCCCAGCGACGCCGGCACGCCGCCGACCCGGGCACGCAATCCCTGCCCCGTCAGCGACTCCAGTTCGCTCGTCGCGGGAGGGACGAGCTCGTGCTGCTTTCCGTACCGCGTCACCGCCCGGGCCAGGGGATGGTCCGAGAGCCGTTCCATCCCGAACGCCACGGCCCCCACCTCGAGCTCCCGTCCGGGGGGGAAACTCTCGACCTGCTCCACGCGCAGTTCCCCCGTCGTCAGCGTCCCGGTCTTGTCCATCGCCACCACCCGGATCTCGGCAAGCTTCTCCACCGCGGCCCCGCCCCGGAACAGAATGCCATGGCGGGCTCCATACGCGATGGAGGCGAGAATGGCGGACGGGATCGAGAGCACGAGCGCGCAGGGCGAGGCGACGACGAGCAGGGTCATGGCCCGATAGAACGCGCTCCGCTCGGTCTCCGTCCCCAGAAACGCCGGATGCCCCGCGCCCAGCCACCACACCAGGAACATCACCAGCGTCGCCCCCAGCACGGCCAGCGTGTACCCGGTCCCGAACCGGTCGGTGAAACGCTGCGACGGCGCGCGCAACCGCTGCGACTCGTGGATCAACTGAATGATCCGCTGGAGCGCGCTTTCCGTCGCCGGGCGCAGCACCGTCACCTCCACCGCGCCCCAGACGTTCAGGGTTCCCCCCATGACGCGGTCGCCCACGCGCTTCTCCACGGGTGTCGCCTCGCCCGTCAGATTCGATTCGTCCGCCGAGGTCGAGCCCCGCACCACCTCGCCGTCCACCGGAAACAGCTCGCCGGGCTTGACCAGGAGACGCATTCCTCCCTGCAACGCCTCCACCGCGATGCGGCGCTCCGCGTGGCTTTCGGAATCCACCAGGGTCGCCTCCTTCGGCGCGGCCCGGATCAGGGACCGGATTTCGCGATGCGTCCGCCCCATGGCGTAGTGCTCGAGCGCGCCGGAGAACGAAAACAAAAAGAGCAGCGCCGCCCCCTCCTCCAGCGCCCCGATGGCAGCCGCGCCCCCCGCCACCGCCAGCATCAGAAAATGCACGTCGAGGTGGCGTTCGCGCAGCCGTTCCCAGGTCTCCACCACCGGGAACCAGGCCCCCGCCAGGTACGCCGCCGCGAAGGCCCAGATCTCGAGGGGGCGCCCGTGCATCCACCAGCCCAACAACCCCGCCACGCCGCACAGGATCGCCGCCACCAACTGCGCCTTCCACTCGTCCTCGTCGTGATCGGTCTCCGGCAGCCGCACCTCCCTCGAAACGAACGTCGGCAACGGCAGCTTCCGCCAGCGCCACAGACTGGGTGCCGTCGGACAGGTGACCCGCGCGATCGTCGTCGCACCGGGTTGATGTTCCACCGTGTACCGCTTCGGGTCCGGCAGCTGGCAGGCATGGTCGCACGTCCCGCACGCGTCCGATCCCGTCAACAGCGCGCAGGGGTCTCCTCCCGTGCCATCCCCCGCCGCCCGCAGGTGACGCACCAGCTTCTCGCTAACCTCGTCCGCCGATCCCGCCCCCAGCGTCGCCACCGACACCGCCCGCGCCGCCCGATCCACTTTCACCGCCTCCAGCCGCGGATCCCGCTCCATCTCGCGCGTCACGACGTCCACCAGGCATCGCGCAGGTGAATCGGTGACGGGCTCGCGGTCGCTCATGACGGTGGGTCCGAAGTTGCCCCGGACGCCACGAGTCTTGGACCTCCCCGGCGCGCGGCGCAAGCGGGGTGACGCCGCCCCCACGCCTACCGCTTCAACATCCGCTCCTGCTCCCAGGCCTCGAAGTTCCCGTCCGGCGCCGCGTGAATCTCGGCGTGACCGTCGGCGAACAGGTACGTCCGCACCCACCTCGCCGGACGTCCGTTCCGCGCCCGCAGTTCCGTGGCCTCCTTTTCCCGGATCAGGATGGTTTGATTCGGCCGCGGGATCTCCGACCACCGGCCTTGCAGGACGACCTCGAACCGGTTGGGGTCGAAGGCGGACATCAACGCCTTCTCCTCCGCGGGGAAATGGGGTTCCGCCTCGGCCAGGGACGCGGGCAGCCGTCCGTCGTTCCTCGAGGCATACTCCATGAACGCCATCCCCCAGTTCTTGGCATAGGACATCCGCGCCGTCATGAGCATGTGCTCCTGTTCCTCCCTCTCCTCCTCCTCGGTTTTCTCCCCGCCGGCGTCCCCGCGTTCCGCTTTCGGCCCAAGCTGGCGCAGCATCTCCCGAAGCTTCCGGTTCTCCTCCGCCGCGCCTTCCGCCGCCTTCAACGCCTCCCGCAGGCGCCCGACCTCGCCGCGCAGCGCCTGCAGTTGCTCCTTCTCCCGCCGTGCCGCCTCCACCGCGGCCTCGTCCCCCACCGTTCTCGCCCCTGCTCCGCCCGCGTTCGCCCGCACGTCCGCTTCCGCCTCCAGCGCCGCCACCCGCCCCAGCAGGCGCCGTTGATCCTCCCGCGCCTTGTACGCCACGGCTCCCATCCCCAGCGCCACCGCCAGGCTCGTGCCCATCACCAGTTTGCTTGTGCTCATAATGCCGAGAATTCCCGTTGTTCCGATCGCCGCCGACCCCATCGCGGCTCCCCCCGCCAGGGCGGCGACGACCACGCTTCCCGCCAGACCCGCCGGAGCCACGGCGCCCGCCTGGGCTCCCAGGACGAGCCCCAGCGCCGCCGCGGTCGACGTCACGCCCCGGGCCGCCAACCCGTCCCGCAGCTTCCCCAGGGCCCGATCCACCCGCATCCGCGCGGCATCCTCGCTGGTCCCCAGCTGGGCAGCCACGCCCGCGAACCGTTGGCCGTCCAGGAAACGCAGGACGATCGCCAACCGGTCACGCTCGGGCAGTTCCTCCAGGGCCTCCTCCAGAATCGGCCCGATGTCCGCCCAGGCCGCGCCTTCCCGCGGGTCGTTGCCATCCTCGTTCATCGTCGCCGCCGATTCCTCTCTCTGCCGTCGCCGTCGCTCCGTCCGGACCACCGTCGAGGACACGAACGTCGCGTGCCGATGCAGCCACCCCGCCAGGACCACGCCCGCCGGCAGTCCGGACGCCTTGCGTGCCAGATCGCCGAACACCGTCTGCGTCACGTCCTCCGCCAGTCCCGCGTCGCCCCCGCACCGACGCAACGCCGTCGCGTACACCAGATCCACGTGCCTCCGCACCAACTCCGCGAACGCCGCCTCGGACCGCTCCTGGACGAACTCGCGCAGCAGCATCCCGTCCGGTCGCGTCGCGCCCGGTTCCACGCTGTCCTCGAAGATCGCCATCGGTGTCATGCTCGTTCACCCTGTCAGAAGCCGCCACTCCCCAAAACCGAACAACCGGAAGCAGGGTCCCCGCCTCGAAATCATGATGCGCATCACGGGGCGTGCTCGGGTGAGGACGACGGTATCCATGGATGACGAGATTCTGGACAAGGCACGCCGCGAGGCCCAGGGGCAGGGCGTTTCGCTCAGCCAGATCGTGAACCAAGCCCTGACCCAGGCGCTGTCGAAATCGGCCCACCGGGGTCCGGGGACCGACCCCGCTCACCCTCGCGCTTTCGGAGATCGAGAATCTGCTGGGCACCCCCAACTGCCGGTGGATTCTGCCGGGGCCCCGGCATTGGGATTGGGTCCGCAGCCTGATTCGGTCCACGGGGGCGGTGGGCAGGCAGGTGGCGGACGCCCAGCATGCCGCCGTGGCCATCGAGAACGGCTGTGTCTGGGTCACCCGCGATGCGGATTTCACGTCCTTCGTTCCCCACGGACTGCGATTGGAGATCCTGGAGCCCGATTGAGGACAGCGCCGCGGAGGGGTCCCGGAGATCAGGAATTCGGCGATGCCCTCCCCATGCCTGGCGGCCTCCCGAAGGTAGGAAAATGCCTTGATTCCTACTTTCCGGGACCCGTCTACGTCGTGCACCCCGTCCGAGGTCCCATTACCTCCAGGCCAGTCTGTCCAGCGGGCCAAGGTCGTTGACAAAGTCGCGAGGAATCAAGACCTCGGATTCAGACAGGATTCACAAGATGAACAGGATCGACTGGGGTGACGGGATTTTAGCCGCCGCGCCGAGACCCAAGTCCGGCCGGGCCGAGGGTTCTCCCTCATCCCATTGATCCTGTTCATCCTGTCGAAAGCGACTCCCTTTGCGTCCGCGGGACTTTGTCCATCGCCCTGTCCAGAGGGCTGCGCACCCCGATTCCCGGCTTCGAGAGGACATGGCTGCAAATCTGCGTCGTCGCCACGTCATTGGGAGCGGGAGCCTAACCCCGTCGCATCCCGCCTCCCGATCCTCCTCGTTCAACTTCCGCACCCGACTCAGCTGCGCCGCCAACCCATCCCGGAGCACCTGCGGGACCATGGTCATCCGGTCCTTCGCCCCCTTCCCATCCCGGACCGTGATCTCTCCCCGATCCAGATCCACGTCCTTGATCCGGAAACGCAGCAGCTCGAATAGCCGCATCCCGGTTCCTTACATCAGCTTCAGCGTCAGACCGTACTCCCCCTCCACCGCGGCAAGAACCTGCTCCACCTCTGCCTCGGACAGGACCACCGGAATCCGTTGCGGGCGTCGGGCTCGCGCATAATCCCCGAGCCGACCCAACGGTTGGTGGAGCACCTCGCCCTATGGAAACACCAGCGCGTTCAAAGCCTGCTTCTGGCTCGACGCCGAGACCGTGAGACGCGCCGCCAAATCGGTGAGGAACTCCGCCACCTCCGCCGCGCCCATCTCGCGAGGATGCCGCCAGGCGCCTGCCCCCGATCGCCCGGGAATCCGGAAGTGCCGCAGGAACCGCTCGATCCACCCCCAATAGATTTCTTCCGTCCTCGGAGAGTACCGAAAGAACCGCATGACCTCCCGAACCTGCTCGCGCAGTGTGGCTTGCGGGTTGGGTACGTACTTCTCCCGAGACCGTTCCCTCCGGTCGCCATATTGCTTCATATGCGACTCGTCATTCCCATAACTCATACCCGGAAAACGACGTCCCAAATCCGGGTCTTACAAAAATATTGGGAACACCAACCAATCGTACGACTCCCCGGGTCTGGCATGGCCTGCCGCGGCTTCGGCGCCCTGCTCCCCACCCGCTGCCAGTCGTAGGATTGGCCGAGCCGACGGAGCCCGCAGTCGCAACAAACTGCTGGACAACCGCTTCCGGAGACTCTACCAAAATCCTGATATGCGATAGTGCTACTGGGCGCCCGCACCCCAGTCGCTCACTCATAATGTTTGCCAAGGAAATGAAGCCCGTTAGTCACTCTCCCCCAAAAGGCGCGACATACCAAACAACGTTTGATGGCTTCGTTATCGAATGCTCCACTCGGTCAGGTGAAGCATTCATTCTCGTTCCATTCACGTTAGTGTGGTCGGGATTTTCCCTCGGAGGGATTTACGGGAGCCAGTTCTCCTCCGGCGCGTTTAATCCTGGCATGTCTTTCTTTGGACTCATCTTTGTGGTCGGATCGATCTTCCTGATCAGCAAGACCCTCATGACTGTGTTCGGAGAGGTGCGCTTCGAGCTGAAGGGCGACACGTTGTACTATTTTTCTGGACTACATCCCGTTGGGAAGAGGAAGCGGATTGACTGGCGTTCGCTTGCGGTAGCCAGGGAGGAAGTGGAGTCGTGGGGGAAACGCGGGCGCGCTAACCATGCGATCTTTCTGGAAGGATCCGAGCGACACGTAGTCGGACATCCATTGTCGGCTTCACATCGATATTTCGTGGTCGGCGTTTTAAATGAGCATCTCCAGAAGAAAGAGGCTAACATTAAAGGGTGTATTGCTGCGTAGCGAAGCGGAGCCAGCAACTACTTGCTGTTGCGAATGAGGAGCTTGTTCTCGGCACCCTTGATGTCGTGGATGGTCAGCCCTAGGCACTCGCTCAGGCGCAGGGACCCGATTCCGTACCTGCCGGCGGTGCCGAACCACGTTCCCGCTTAGTCCCGGAGGGACGCCGGATGGTAGCCAACAGCTGAGGTGCACCAATCAAGGGATTTTTCTATTGTTGTTAATGA
>CAZSOV010000361.1:0-7412 GCA_964608505.1 uncultured Verrucomicrobiota bacterium | reverse complement strand
CAAGGACCGGGCCGTGCAGGACACCCTGCTCCTTCCGCCCGCCATGTATGGCGACCTCAATGTCGAGGCCGCGCCCGGTGACGAGCTGTTCCTCGCCTCCATGGGCATCTATGTCTTCAACCGCGACATCCTGCTCCGGCTGCTGGAGAACGATCTGACCGACTTCGGCAAGCACATCATCCCGAACGCCATCGGTCAGCAGCGGGTCTATTCCTACGTCTTCCAGGGCTACTGGGAGGACATCGGAACGATCCGCTCCTTCTTCGAGGCCAATCTCGACCTCACGTCCGACCAGCCCCGGTTCGATTTCTTCGACCTCGCGCGCCCGATCTTCACCCGGCCCCGGTTCCTGCCCGCCTCGAAGATCCATGACGCCAAGATCGATCACGCCTCCATCTCGGACGGCTGCATCATCACCCGCGCCACGATCCGCCAGAGCGCCATCGGCATCCGCAGTCTCATCGGGGAAGGCTCCTCCCTCCACCGCGTCGTGGTCATGGGCAATGACTACTACGAATCCAAGGATTCCCTCGCCCAGACCTCCGGCTCCCGCCGGCCCCCCATCGGCATCGGCCGTGGCACGCGCATCGAGAATGCCATCATCGACAAGAACGCGCGCATCGGGGCCAACTGCATCCTCAGTCCCGAGGGCAAGCCCGAGAACATGGATCACCCCCTCTATTTCATCCGGGACGGCATCCTCGTCGTGCCCAAGAACGCGATCATACCCGACGGCACGAACTCCATGGCCTGACCCGCCCCCCGCGAGCAGCCCGGAATGAACCCACAACGGCCAACCGGTCACCGTGCCCCCGCCCGCTCCGGGTGGGCGCGTGGTCTCCTCGCCGCGGCACTCCTGCTCGCCGCGGCTCCGATGCCGGTGGAAGCCCTCGACGCCAACACGCCGGTCCCCGACTTCAAGCTCGTCGACGTCAATCCCAACTCGCCGCGCTACGGTCGGACGATTTCACCCCGGGACTATCGCCTCCAGATTTCCGCGTACTACTTCGGCGACGCGGGATGAAGTTACTGCCGGTCCCAGTTTGGGTACCTCCAGACCGTCCAGGCCGAAGTCAACGCCGCCAACCCCGGCTACCGCGTCGACATCCTGGGCGTGAATCTCATCAGCTCCGCCTCGGCGACGAACAGCATTCCGCCGCTGCTCAATGCCCTGCCGTGGGTTCAGGACACCCTCCAGCAGCGCACGTGGATCGGTTGGGCCATCGCGCACCGCGACGTCATCATTACCGACGCCTTCAACCGCCCGGTCGCGAAGGACAACCTCACTCAGCACGACCTCGCCTCCGCCGCGAACCGGGACGCGCTCCGGGCCGCGTTCCTCAAGGCCGCCACCCCCGTCGACTCGGATCATGACCGCATCCCCGATGACTGGGAGTTCGGGTGGTTCGGCAACCTCAACCCGACGCCGGAAGCCGACCCCGATCAGGATGGCGCCGACAACCTGGCCGAGTTCGCGTTTGCGACCAATCCCGTGGACCGCAACTCGTCTCCCCGACTGATCCCGCACCTGCCGCTCATCCGGGGCACCCCGGCCCTCGGACTTTCCCTGCGCCGCTTCTCCGGCGGGGCCGTCGATTTCCAGGTGGATGCCTCCCCGGATCTGGCGCAGTGGTTCGAACCCGGTTCCAGCCTCCAACGTTCCCCGGTCACCTTCCTTTGGGACGGCCTGGGCGGCAGCGTCGTCCATTTCCAACTCAGCCCGCCCGCCGCCCCCCCGGCTTCCGAATTCCTCCGGGTCCGACCCGTTCCCAAGCTCCCCCGGGCACCCTAGACGCCGGGTCTTGTTTCGGCACCCGGGCCCGGCCCGGGGAAGTCAGGCCAGGATGCCTTTCACGACATGGCCGTGGACGTCGGTGAGCCGGTAGTCGCGCCCCTGGAACCGGAACGTCAACCGCTCGTGATCGAAGCCGAGCAGGTGGAGGATCGTCGCCTGCAGGTCGTGCACGTGCACCTTGTTCTCCACCACCGAGAACCCCAGTTCGTCGGTCTCGCCGTAGCTGATTCCGCCCTGCACGCCGCCGCCCGCGAGGAAGAGGGAATAACTGTCGGGATAGTGATCGCGACCGAGATTGGTGGAACCGGCCGTCCTTCCCTCCCGGAAAGGGGTGCGCCCGAACTCCCCGCCCCAGATCACCAGCGTGTCGTCGAGAAGTCCGCGCCCGCGCAGATCCTCGATCAACGCCGCCACCGGCTTGTCGGTGCGCCGCATCTTCTCGGTCAACCCGTTGCGGATGTCCTCGCCGGGCCCGGTGCCGTGGAAGTCCCAGCCCCAGTCGAACAACTGCACGAAGCGAACGCCCTTTTCGACGAGGCGCCGCGCCAGCAGGCAGTTGTTCGCGAAGCTCGCCTCCCCCGGCTTCGCGCCGTAGGCCTCGATCACCGCCGCCGGTTCCCGCGCGATGTCCATCACCTCGGGCACGCTGGCCTGCATCCGGAACGCCAGCTCGTACTGCGCGATGCGCGTCGTGGTCTCCGGATCGCCCAATTCGGCCTCCTGCATCTCGTTCAGCCGCCGGAGCGCGTCCAGCGTTCGCCGCCGCAGGGCGCGATCCATGCCGGGGGGATCGGATGCGTACAACACTGGATCCCCCTTTGACCGGCATTGCACGCCCTGGAACACCGACGGCAGGAACCCGGTGCCCCAGCAGCTCTGCCCGCCGCTCGGCTGGACCCCGTTCGAGATCAACACCACGAAACCGGGCAAATCGCTGTTCTCGCTTCCCAGGCCGTAGGTCACCCAGGAACCCATGCTTGGCCGCCCCTGCCGCGGCGATCCCGTGTACAGCAGCAGCTCGGCCGGGGTGTGGTTGAACTGGTCCGTGTTCATCGACCGGATCACGCACAGCTCGTCCGCCACCCGTTGGAAGTTCGGCACCGCGTCCGACATCCAAGTCCCGCCCTGCCCGTGACGCGTGAACGTCCGCGGCGTTCCCATCAGCTTCGGCGTGCCACCCGTAAACGCGAACCGCCGGCCCTTCGTGAATTCCTCCGGACAGTCCTGCCCGTCCCGTTTCACCAGCTCCGGCTTGTAATCGAAGATGTCCAAGTGCGGCGGACCGCCTGACATGTGCAGGTAGATCACCCGCTTCGCCCGCGGCGCAAAATGCGGCGCCCGCGCCTGGGGGGGGGCCGGCGCCGCCCCCGCCGCGACGGAGGGACGCCCCATCAAGGCCTTCAACGCGATGGCGCCGAGGCTGAATTGCCCGGTCGCCCGCAGGAATTGCCGGCGCGTCCGATGCTGCAACCGCAGTCGTTGGAGTTCCGTGGAATGCATGGTCGTCGTGGGTGAGCGCGCCCGGTTCCGGGTCCGCTCGTCTCAGCGTTTCATCAGGGTCTCGTCCAGATTCAAAAGCACGTTTGCCGCCGTCGTCCATGACGCCAGCTCCGTCGTCGCCGCCGATTCCTCCCGTCCGGTGAGGGCCGCCGCCCGCCCGGCGTCCTTGGCGAACAACGCCTTCACCTCCTCCACCAGCCGGGCCAACTCGTCCAGTTCCGGCGCCGAGGGAGGGCGGGCGAGGACCAGTTGATACCCGCGCCGCACCCGCTCCTCGGTCTTGCCGCCGGCGTCGATCATGCGCCGTGCCAGGCCCTGGGCCGCCTCCAGATACACCGGGTCGTTCAGGGTCACCAAGGCCTGCAAGGGCGTGTTCGAGCGGTTCCGCCGCAGCGTGCACACCTCCCTGCTCGGGGCGTCAAACGTGGCCATCGAGGGATAGGGACTCGTCCGTCGCCACTCGGTGTAGACCCCGCGTCGGAACCGGTCCTCGCCCGGGCTGGGCTGCCAATCCAGGTTGCCCCCGAACGCCGCCCGCAGGTCCAGGCTCGGTCGCGGAGGGCGCACCGACGGCCCGCCCATCTTCGGGCTCAGCAAACCCGCCACCGCCAGCGCCTGGTCGCGGATCGTCTCCGCCGCCAGCCGGAACCGGGGGCCGCGTGAGACCCAGCGGTTGTCCGGGTCCTTTTCCAGGGCCTCGGGCGTCACCCTCGACGACTGCCGGTAGGCCGCGCTCGTCACGAGGAGCTTCAGGAAGGACTTCATGTCCCAACGCCGCGCCACCAACTCCGTCGCCAGCCAGTCCAGCAATCCCGGGTTCACCGGCGGATCCCCCTGCGAACCGAACTCCTCGCTGGTCCGCACGATGCCGTGCCCGAAGATCTGCTCCCAAAACCGGTTCGCCACCACCCGCGCGGTCAGCGGGTTCTCCTCGCTCACCAGCCACTTCGCCAGCGTCAACCGGTTCAGCGGCGCGTCCTTCGGCAGCGGATGCCAGGCCGCCGGCACCCCTTCCGTCACCTCGTCCCCGGTGACCAGGAAGTTGCCCCGCACCTGCACCTTCGTCGCCCGCCGGTCCTTGGGCGCGAGCTCCCGGTAGATCGGCACGGTCAACGGCCGGATCTCGTCCCGTTCCTTCTGCAACGCCGCGTACCGCTGGCGCTCGTTCCCGAGCCCCGGCGCGACGTGCCGGGCGAAATAATCCTCCACGACCTCCCGCTGCCCTGCGTCCCGGTCCCGCCCCGCCACGCCCAGCGCTGCCCGCAGCGCCGCCGGCGTGTCCACGTGCTCCGCCGCCCGTCCGTCGCTCGTCACCCCCAGACGGAACCGCCCGAGCAACGCTTGCTCCCCGCCCTGCTGGACGATGGTCACCGCGACCGTCGCCCCGCGCGGAATCTCCATTGGCTTCGCGGTCGCCAGGAACAACTCGTGGTCGACCCCCGCGCCACGACCCGCTCCCCATCCCTTCTCCGTCCGCTTCCGGTACCGGGCCGACTTCGGGGCCTCCGTCGCCACCAGCGCCTCGTCCAGGTGCGGCAGGTTCGCGTCCGCGGACGCGTTGGCGAACTCCACCTCCCGCGGCCCCGTCAACTCGAGCGTCAGCTCCGTCTCCTTCCTGGGTGCCGACGCGCCCGTCCTCTCCCAGACCACGCGCCGCTCGTCGTCCAGCAGCACCACGCGCAGTCCCTCCAGACCACCCGCCGGCCCGGGCCACAGGACCACCCGTTCCACCGACTTCCCCGCCCCCAGGTCCACCTCGTGCCACGGCTTCTCCTCCTCCCGCGTGCGCGCCGCCGTCTCCGCGGATTTCCCGTCCGTCCGTCCGTCCACCGCGCGCCCCGCCTCGGCGCCGTCCTCGGTACTGCTTTGCGAGGCGGCCCCGGCCCGCGCGAGATTCTCCCCGCTCCCGAACACCTGCACCTCCGCCAGCCCCAGGCGACCCCGACGCGGCAGTTCCACGCGCACGTAACGCCCGACCGGTCCGGCCTGGTTCGGCACCGGCAGGATCCGCGCCCGCACCTGGCGCACGTGGAACCCTCCCGCCCACCCCGGCCCCTTGCCGCCCAAGGTTTCGTGGCGCAACGCCTCCAGGGACAAACCCGTCATCGTGGTCGGCGTGTCGAACGGCAACTCCACCGTGTACGCGTCCTTCGTCTGGTTCGTCCCCGGCGCCGTGACCAGCACGCTCTGATCCTCCAAAACCCGGAACGTCGCGCCCGCCTCCGACGATACCCGGGCCGGTCGCGGTTGCAGCCAGCTCAACCGGGCCGGGAACAGGGAGGCCCACCGCGCGGCCGCCGTCGCCAGGTTCGGGCGCGCCGCCCGGAACGCCGAATCGAGGGCCGCGAACCCTTCCTCGATCCGCGCGCGCCTGGCCCGGATCTCGTCCGAGTCGAACTCGAGCAACGGCGCCTCGTCCGGACGGTCCGCGTCCGCCGTGTTGTTGAAGAACGCGAACAGCTGGAAGTACTCCTTCTGCGAGATCGGATCGTATTTGTGCGTGTGACACTGCGCGCACGCCATCGAGGTCCCCATCCACACCGCGAACGTCGTGTTCACCCGGTCGACGATGGCCACGTTCCGGAACTCCTCGTCGTTCGTCCCGCCCTCGCTGTTGGTCATCGTGTTCCGATGAAACGCCGTCGCCTTCAACTGCTCCTCGGTCGGCGACTCGAGCAGGTCCCCCGCCAGTTGCTCGAGGGTGAACCGGTCGAAGGGCAGATTCGCGTTGAACGCCCGAATCACGTAGTCCCGGTAGGGCCACATCGTCCGCGGCGGATCGTCCGCGTACCCCGCCGAATCCGCGTAGCGCGCCAGGTCCAGCCACATCCGCGCCCAGTGCTCCCCGTACGCGCCCTTCGCCAGCAACCCGTCCACGTACCGCTCGAAGGCGTCGCTTCCGATATCGGCGAGAAACGCGTTCAACTCCTCCCACGTCGGCGGCAGTCCCGTCAGGTCCAGCGCCACCCGCCGCGCCAGCGTCCGTCGATCCGCCTCCGGCTGCGGACGCAACCCCTCGTGTTCCAGTCTCGACAGCACGAAACGATCCAACCCCGTCCTCGCCCAGGCCCGGTCCTTCACCTCCGGTTCCGGCGGACGCGCCGGCTTCTCGTAGGCCCAATGGTTCGAATACCGCGCCCCGCCCGCGATCCAGCGCCGGATCAACTCCGCCTGCTCCGCCGACACCCGCTTCCCGCTCTTCCGCGGCGGCATGGCATCCTCCTCGTCCGCCGTCACCAACCGCTTCCACAACTCGCTCGCCTCCGGCTTCCCCGGAACCACCGCCGCGTGTCCGCCCAGATCCGACCGTTGCCCCACCGACGTGTCCAGGCGCAGTCCACCGGACCCCCTGGGCCCCCCCTTCCGCTCGTTCTCGTCCGGTCCGTGACAGAAGAAGCAGTTCTGCGACAGGATCGGGCGGATATCCCGGTTGAAATCCACCGGGTCGGAAGTCGTCGCCCCAGTCGTTGCCCCCGCGGCACCCGGCGCCATCGCCCACCAGGCCAGCCACCCGGCCAGCGCCATTCCCGACCGCCGCGCCCACGCGCCGTGTCCGGACGCGCCCCGGGATCGCCCCTCTCCGCTCGGTGCAACTGATGTCGACATAGGTGGAACCCGCGCAGCATGCGTCGGCCTCCCCCCGTTGACAACCGGCCGTTCCACACCGTTCCAGCCCCGCTTCCCCGCGTGGCGCGGACTGCCCCGCTGGAATTCGGCACGGAGCCCCGGAGAAGGGGGAGGCTCGGGCGTCCACCCGAAAACCGCGCTGCCCTCCATCGTCGTCGCCCGGAATTCCCTTCTGCCCCTTCCTTTCCGGACTCTCCGTGCTCCGTGGCTTTTTTGGGGGGGATTCGGGTCCAACCCGGTTCGCGAACCGCGTTCGCTCCGCCTCCGCATGTCGGCGGCTACGACCCACCACTTCGCGCACCGCGCCTCGTGGCCACCGAGGTCACGAGGTGGAGCCTTTTCGTTCACCCCACACGCTCCGCCTCCTCATGTCGGCGTCTACGACCCAGCATTTCACGCACCGCGCCTCGTGGCCACCGAGGTGACGAGGTAGAGCCCTTTTCGTTCACCCCGCACGCTCCGCCTCCGCATGTCGGCGGCTACGACCCAG
>CAZSOV010000360.1:0-7448 GCA_964608505.1 uncultured Verrucomicrobiota bacterium | reverse complement strand
CGCGCGCGCCCGCCCGCGGGGGGGGCGCCGCGGGGGGGGGGGGGGGGGCCATGGGGCGGGGCGCCGGGACGCCCTGGCGCGGGCGGCGGCATGCCGGTGATGCGCGTGGTGGCGGTGCCGGCGCGGCGGCAGTCGGTGCAGGAACGACTGGCCCTGGTGGGTTCGGTGACGGCGAACGAGCAGGTGGAGATCCGGGCGGAGGGTGAGGGGTTCGTGGAGGCGATCCGGTTCCAGGAAGGGCAGGAGGTCCGGAAGGGGGATCTGCTGGTGACGCTGGACGAGACGCGGTTGCAGGCGGCGTTGGAGGAGGCGGAGGCGTCCTTGAAGCTGAGCCGGCAGACGCACGAGCGGCAGAGGGAACTGCTCGTCGCGAAGCTGGTGTCGCAGCAGGACTTCGATCAGGCGGTGTCGCGCCTGGCGGCGGACGAGGCGTCCGTGGCGGGAAGGCGGCGGCAGTTGAAGGAAGCCCGGGTTTCGGCGCCCTTCGAGGGCGTGATCGGGGCGCGCCAGATCAGTCCGGGGCAGTTGGTCACGCGGAACACGGCGCTGACGTGGCTGGTGGACCTGGACCCGGTGAAGGTGGAGTTCAACGTTCCGGAACGGTTTTTGAGCCAGGTGAAGGTGGGGCAGAGCATCGAGGTCGCGGTGGCGGCGTGGGCGACAAACCGGTTCACGGGCAAGGTGTTCTTCGTGGCGCCGCAGTTGGATCCCGGCACGCGAACCGTGCTGATGAAGGCGGAGATCCCGAACCCGGAACGGCTGCTGAAGCCGGGCATGTTCGCGAGCCTGGAACTGACGCTCGAGGTGCGCGCGAACGCCATCGTGGTTCCGGAGGCGGCCATCAGTCAGGTACTGGAGGACGACCGCGGGGTGGTGATGACGGTGAAGGCGGACGGCACGGTGGGGATCGCGCCGGTGAAGATCGGCGTCCGCCTGCCGGGCCTGGTGGAGATCGAGCAGGGGCTGAAGGAGGGCGACCAGGTGATCGTGGAGGGACTGCAGA
Source organism: uncultured Verrucomicrobiota bacterium (assembly GCA_964608505.1). Classification (GTDB taxonomy): domain Bacteria; phylum Verrucomicrobiota; class Verrucomicrobiia; order Limisphaerales; family CAIMTB01; genus CAIMTB01. The sequence goes on along the minus strand of CAZSOV010000360.1, from coordinate 6,445 downwards.
AGATCGGACCGGGGATGAAGGTCGAGCTGGCACCCGAGGAGGCGGCGAAGCCCTACCTCGCTCCCGCGAAACCCGAGTGAGCGACCATGCAACTTCCTGACATCTGCATCCGGCGACCGGTCTTCGCCACGATGATGAACCTGGCGTTGGTGTTGTTCGGCGTCATCGGCCTGAGCCGGCTGCCCGTGCGGGAGCTTCCGGACATCGATCCGCCCATCGTGAGCGTGACCACGATCTATCCGGGCGCGGCCGCGTCAGTGGTGGAGACCGAGGTGACGGAGCGGCTGGAGGACACGATCAACAGCATCGAGGGCATCAAGACGCTGACGAGCGAGAGCCGGGAGCAGGTGAGCAACATCACCATCGAGTTCAACCTGTCGCGTCCCATCGAGGTGTGCGCGCAGGACGTGCGGGACCGCGTGGCCTCGGTGCGGGGGTCGCTGCCGGACGACATCCTGGAGCCGATCGTCAACAAGCAGGATGCGGACGCCCGGCCCATGTTGTGGATCGGGATGAACAGCGAGCGTCTGACGCCGCTGGAGATGACCACGCTGGCGGAGAAGCAGATCAAGAACCGGCTCCAGACGGTTCCCGGCGTGTCGTCGATCTTCATCGGGGGCGAGCAGCGCTACGCGATGCGGCTGTGGCTCGACTCCACCCGGATGGCGGCGCACCGGATCACCGTGCTGGACGTCCAGCGGGCGCTGCGGCTGCAAAGCGTGGAGCTGCCGAGCGGGCGCGTGGAGGGTCTCGACCGCGAGATGACGATCCAGACGCGGGGCGAGTTGAAGACCCTGGACGAGTTCAACCAGCTGGTGATCGTCCGGGAGGGGGATCGGACCGTGCGGTTGCGGGACATCGGGGAGGCGAAGGAGGGCGTGGAGAACATGCGGACGCGGGCCCGGCAGATGGGGCGTCCGTGCATCTTCCTCGGGGTGGTGAAGAACTCGAAGGCGAACACGGTGGACGTGGCGAAGGGGATCAAGGAGAAGGTGACGGAGATCCAGCCGACGCTGCCGCCCGGGGTGGAGATGGTCGTGGCGTACGACGAGTCGGTGTACGTCGAGCGGGCGATCACGGAGGTCTGGGAATCGCTGGCCATCGCGTTCGGGCTGGTGGTGGTGGTGATCTACGTGTTCCTGCACAATTTTCGGGCGACGCTGATCCCCGCCGTGGCGATTCCGGTGTCGATCCTGGCGAACTTCGTCGTGATGTACTGGCTGGGGTTCTCGGTGAACATCCTGACGATGCTGGCGCTGGTGCTGGCCATCGGGGTGGTGGTGGACGACGCGATCGTGGTGCTGGAGAACATCCACCGGCACATCGAGGAGGGGCACACGCCGATGCAGGCGGCGTTTCTGGGGATGAAGGAGATCACGTTCGCGGTGATCGCGACGACGGTCGCGCTCGTGGCGGTGTTCACGCCCCTGGCGTTCCAGACGAGCACCACGGGACGGTTGTTCGTCGAGTTTGCGATCGCCATCGCCGGATCGGTGATCATTTCGGCGTTCGTGGCGCTGACGTTGACGCCGATGATGAGCGCGCGGGTGCTGCGCGCGGTGCACAAGAAGCCGGGCAGTCTGGTGCGGGTGTTCGAGGCGGCGATGCAGTTCGTGGCGGGGTACTACGAGCGGTCGCTGGTGCGCCTGCTGGCGCTGCCCTTCGTGGCGCGTGGCATCCTGCTGGTCTCGATTGCCGGCACGGTGACCCTCGGGACGGTGGCGCTGTGGAAGGGGTTGGAGGGCGATTTCCTGCCCGAGGAGGACAAGGGCCGCATGTTCTGTTTCGTCATTGCGCCCCAGGGTGCCACGCCGGAGTACACCGACCGGATGCTGCTCGAGATGGAAGGCATCCTGAAGGAGACGCCGGAGGTCGACCTGTTCGGGGCGCTGGTGGCACCGGGCTTTTCGGGGCCGGGCGAGGGGAACAGCGGGATCGTCTTCGTGAAGCTGAAGGACGAACGGGAGCGCTCGGTCCAGCAGGTCGTCAACGACCCCGGAGGCGTGCGCCAGCGGTTCATGCAGGAGGTGGAGGGCGCGATCGCGATTCCGAACATCCCGAAGGCCATCGACCGCAGCTTCAGCTCGCCGTTCCAGCTCGTCATCCAGGCCAACGACCTCGAGCGCCTCAACACGACCGCCGCGGACCTGGTGAACAAGCTGCGCGGCTCGGGCTTCCTGCAGAACGTCCAGTCGTCGTTCGAGATCAACAAGCCGGAGCTCCGGCTGTCCATCGACCGGGATCGCGCGGCGGCGCTGGGGGTGTCGGTGGAGGATATCTCGCGGACGTTGCAGATCCTGTTCGGCGGACTGGATCTGGCGAAGCTCAAGAAGGACGGCAAGGAGTACGACGTCATCGCGCAGCTCGAGCGCGCGTCGCGTGCGACCCCGCAGGACCTGGACCGGCTGTACGTCCGCAATGCCCAGGGTCAGTTGGTCATGCTCAGCAGCGTGATCCAGCGGGAGGTCGGGGTGGCGCCGAACAAGATCAACCGCTTCAACCGGCTGCGCAGCGCGATCATCTCGGGAACGCCGGTGGGGGTGACCATGGGCACCGCGGTCGAGCGGGTGGAGGAACTCCTGAAAACCGAGCTGCCCCCCGGCTTCCTGTACACGTGGTACGGCGAGTCGCGGGATCTCAAGGATGCGGGCACCGAGATCACATGGGTGATCGTGCTCGCGCTGGTGATCGTGTTCATGGTCCTGGCCTCGCAGTTCGAGAGCCTCGTCCATCCGTTCACCGTCATGCTCACGGTGCCGCTGGCGGCCATCGGGGCGCTGGGGGGGCTCTGGGCGATTGCCGCGCTCGGCAAGGCTCACGTGATCCCCGTCATCCCCGCCATGAACATCAACCTCTTCAGCCAGATCGGACTCGTGCTGCTGGTCGGGTTGGTGACCAAGAACGGCATTTTGCTGGTCGAATTCGCGAATCAGCTGTGCGAACGCGGACTCGCCCCGGCCCAGGCCATGGCCAAGGCGGGCGCCATCCGCCTGCGTCCGATCCTCATGACGGCGATCTCGACCATCGCCGGAACGCTGCCCATCGCCATCGGGTTCGGCGCGGGCGCGGAGAGCCGCCGGCCGATGGGCGTCGCGGTGGTTGGCGGCATGATCACCAGCACGCTTCTGACGCTCGTCGTGATTCCGCTGATGTACACGATCTTTGCATCCCTGTTCGGGTCGAAGGGGCAGCACCGGGCGCCCGCGGCACTCCCGCCGCCGGATGCCGGGGCGGTTCCGGTCAAGTGACACCGGGCAGCGGACGGCGTTCGCCGCGCGGTCCGACGACGGCGGCGACACGGGGGCACCGGGGCGCCGGGTCCTGAATGGGATTCCGCGAGGGACCGTAGGCTTGGGCAACGGGGCATCGGATGTTCTCCGATGGGAGCTCGGCCGAGAAGGCGGGCGTCCGGGAAGCCCCCCGGGGAGGCACAAGACATGTCCAGGAGAATGAGCGGATCCTACGGGAGCATTGGCATTCAGGTGATCCCACGTCCGGAAGGCCCCCTTGGGGGGCAGCGCGTGGGGTTGGGACGGGGTTGGAATGGGGGTGTGGGTGTGGCTGTGGGTGGTCGTGAGACGAGCAGGGGCATCCCGAGTTTCCGCGGGTGCGCGTTCCGGGGGTTCGTCCGGACTTGGGAACGGCTCGGGGGTGCACTTCCACTCGGGCAGGCGCGGGTGTGCGTCGGGAACCTGCGTCTCGTTCATTGCAGTGCGTCGGGCGCTGGGGTTAGATCCCGAATCCTCATGAGCCTGGAATCGCCGGATGCAGGTTGGTGGCAGGTGTTTTGGGAGCATTTCGAACCCCGGCTCCAGGGTCGCCACGTGACGGCGGACTGGCTGAAGGGCGTGAAAAAGCTGGTGGAACACCAGGTGCAGCGGCGCTGGGATTCGGGGGCCGAGGAGGTGGAGCGGGACGGGGCCCGCGCCGGGGTGGCCGAGGCGGGGGCGGAGTACGTCGAGGAGGCCTTGCAGATCGGAGAGTGGCGGCATCGACGCACCCGTCCGGAGCGGCGGCAGGCGATCCGGGAGGGATTCCGGGCGCAGTTCCGCGACTGGCTGGAGGGGCATGCCCTGGCGCGCCTGCTCCATGTCGCCGGGGAGGGCGGCGGCGCCGGGGAGGTGCAGTCCGAGTTCCTCGCCGAACGGGTGGCGGACCGGGTGTTCGGCGAGCAGGGCTTCGAACGGTTCGCCCAGTCGTATGATCCGGCCAAGCTGGGCAAGGTCCATGGGCTGCTGAAACGGCGGATCATCTGGCGGATGTCCGACCTGATCGAAGCCGGGTTGGACGAGGTGCCGGTGGGCGGGAGCGAGGACGATGACGGCGCCGACGGGACCGAGGGACTGGGCTCGCTATCGGTCGGGGGCGGGGTGGATCTGGAGGATCTGCTGGGCTCGTTGATGGCCGAGGCGTCGCGGGTGGATTCGGACGAGGCGGAGTTGCTGGCGGCGGTACTCGAGTTGTGGTGGCTGTCGGACCGGCATCCGGACACGTATCGGAGCTCGACGAAACGCCTGCTGGCGGAGGCGGCCCGCAAGGCCGGCGTGTCGCCGGCGGCAACGATGCGGGCGCTGACGGAGGAGCATGAACGGAAGCGGGAGGAATTGAACGACTGGCAGGCGGCGCAGTGGGCACGGTTGCGGCGGCGAAACCGGTTGGAGGCGCGGGTGGAGTTCGCGCGGCAACGGGTCCAGGCGGAGCCGAAGGCGCGGGGACGGATGGCGAGCGTCGAGGCGGCGGTGTTGTTGAGTTCGGTGGGCGAATTGCGCGCGCGCCGGGCCGGAAAACCGGTCGGGAGCGGGGCCTGGCTGGGCGCGGAATGGGAATGGGCGTTGCTGCTGAAGCGGCGGGCGCTGGCCCGCAAGCGGCTGGAGAAGGCCGAGGCCGCGCTGGCGAGCTACGAGCACCGGGCCCGGTCCTGGATGAGATCGCTGGCGGAGATCGAGGAGGCGCTGGGCGGGGGCGGGGGCGGAGCCGGCAGCCGGAAGCCACGGGAGGGGGAGTTTTCGCCGGCGTTCTGGATGCGGTCCCAGGCGGAGATCGGGCGGGCGTTGGGCCGGTCGCAGCCGACGATTTCCCGGCGGTTTGCCCGGGTCACCGAGTTCGCGGCGGCCTATTTTCAGCGGGCGATCGAGGCGCGGAATCACGAAAGTTGAGCGGCGGGAGGACTTACCATGAGCGCAGATGCAAAGCGGCGGGGCGCAACGCCCGATCTGGAAGGAGCGCTGATTCCGGCGCCCGAGGTGTCGGAGCGCTGGTTGTGGGCCTACGCGGAGGGCGTGCTCGAGCCCGAGGAGGAGGCCGTCGTCCGGCGTCGGATCGCGGCCCATCCCGGTTCCCGCGAGAAGCTGGAGCGGATCGAGGCCGCGCTGCGCGAGGCGGCAGCGCGCCGGCTTCAGGCGAGGTCGGTGCTGTCCGGTTGGCTGGAACGCGTGCGCGACCGGGCGGCACGATGGGTGCGGGAGGCGACGCCATCCGGGGAGGAGGTGGCCTTTGTCGTGGCCCGGATTCGGGGTGGGCTGGTGCCGGCCTGGCTGGGGAACGGCTGGGAGGCGATGTCGCGTTCGGGCGGTCAGTTGGGCGGAGCGGCGGGCGCGACCACGGAGGCGACCTCCGAGGCGCCACCGCCCCTCGCCGAGTTTCGCACGCCGGACGGCGTGGAACTGCAAGTCATGCAGGGCGGGGCGAACGACGTGACGCTGAGGATTCGGACGGGGGACCCGGGGGCCGCGGGGCCGGTGATCGTGAGCCGGCGTTCGGGCGGTGCGGGAGGGGAGCCCGGGACGGGATGGAGCAAGGTGCCGGGCGCGAGCGGGCGGATGAAGGGTGGGGTGGCGACGCTGCGGCAGGTGCCCGAGGGACTGTTGTGCGTGGAATTGCCCGGGGGACGACGGCTGATTTTCGCGGTGCGCCGGGACGAGGAAACCCCGGGCTGAACGGGGGGCGGCACGACGGCGGGGAGGCCGGAGGCACATGAGCACGCTGCACCTGAGTTACACCGTGGGCGAGGCGGGCCGGGTCGATCTCCGGGCCAACCGGGTGTCTTCCGACGGCGGTTGTCGGGAGTGGGGGGCGGCGCCGGACCTGTTCGACCTCGAGGGCCTGCGGGCGATGGGACACCGGTTCTGGGCGGCGCTGCAGAGTGCCGCCGACGACGCGCAGTACGCGGAAACCGTCGAGGAGGCCACGGAACTGGTGCGCGGCACGATGGACGGTTTGCTGATCCCGTTGGGGGACACGCTGCGGCGGATGCTGCTCCCGGACGACCTGCTGACGCGGTGGTTGGCGGACGCCGGCATCCGTCATGTCGTGTTCGAGATCGATCCCCGGCTGAACGGGATTCCCTTCGAGGCCATTCGGGTGGGCGAGGAGTTTGTCGGTTTCGAGTGGTCGTCGGGTCGCCGGGTTCAGACGTGTTCCCCGCCGCAACGGCCCCGGGATTCGG
>CAZSOV010000359.1:0-7455 GCA_964608505.1 uncultured Verrucomicrobiota bacterium | reverse complement strand
GATCATCCCGAACATGGTGAGCATGCCCACCACGCAGATCCCGAGGGCGATCCACCACCAGGACGGGGTCTTGCCCTCGGCGATGCCGGCGATGCGGTCGGAAATCCACGCGAACGGTCGCTGGTTGAGCACCAGCGGTTCGCGCTCGAGTTCCGCCGGCGGCGGGACCACGTACGTCGGAAGCCTGTCAGTCGCGTGTGCCATTAGTGGCCTCCCTCTTTCTTGACCGCGGCACCGTGACCGACCGCTTCCCCGTGGCCCTGCCCGGCGGGGGCGGGAGCGCCATGGGCCTCGCCGTGGGCGGCAAACGGATCGCCATGATACATCTCTTTGTACTCCTCGATGCTGAGCGGCACGTCCCGGTAATCGGGCATCTTCGGATTCGGGTTGCGGATCTTGGCCAGGTAGGTGACCCGGGCCCGGTTATCCAGGAACCCGAGGACCTCGTAGTCGCGCGGGTTCTTCTTGGCCTGATTGACGCGGCTGGCGGCTTCGAGCTGGTTGCCGAAGACGATGGCCTCCGCCGGGCAGGCCTGCTGGCAGGCGGTCTTGAGCCCGTCGGCGTCGACGACCTGCACGTCGCCGCTGGCCCCGGCCTTCACCTTGCGCGCGATCTTGGCCGACTCGATGCGCTGGGTGCAGAACGTGCACTTTTCCATGACGCCGCGCATGCGGACCGTGACCTCGGGGTTTTTGGCCATCTTGACCAATTCGAGTTCCGAGGCGTCGCGTTTGGCGAGCGGGCCCTTGTACAGGTTGCCGGACATGCCGGCCTTGACGTCCCCGTAGTTGATCGGGCGCTTGTTGAAATCGAAGAAGTTGAACCGCCGCACCTTCCAGGCGCAGTTGTTGGAGCAGTACCGGGTGCCGACGCACCGGTTGTAGGCCATGGTGTTGAGGCCTTCCTCGTCATGCACCGTGGCATTGACCGGACAGACGCTCTCGCACGGCGCCTTCTCGCAGTGCTGGCACATCATCGGCTGATTCACCACCTGCGGATCGTCGATCCACTCCTCGCGCCACTGGTTCTCGTCGTCGATGAGCTTGTTGCGCTGGTTGCCCTTGTACCCCGTGAAATAGCGGTCGATGCGCAGCCAGTGCATCTCGCGGCCCCGGATCACCTGATCCTTGCCGACGATGGGCACGTTGTTCTCGCTCTGGCAGGCGATCACGCACGCGCCGCAACCGGTGCACGCGCTGAGATCAATGGACATCGCCCACTGGTTGATGGCGCTCGCCTGCTTCGCGGGAAACTCGGTGAAGGCGGTGCTGTACAGCTGCGCCGGCTTGCCGTCCGGACCGTTCGGGATGTGCGCCGAGTGGGATTCGAGATCGAAACCCTTGGGAAAGGCCGGATTCTTCTGGAACTGCGCGAGGTTCGCCTCGCGGACGATGGGCCGTCCGGACATGGCCCAGTGACTCTGGGTCGTCGCGAACGTGTGATTCTTCCGCGTTCCCGTCACCTTCCCGCCGCTGGCCAGCCACGGGGAGGCCGAGGTCCGGAGGACGCCGGCATCGAACCCGACGGGTTGTCCCTCGAAACAGGCGACGCGCCCGGGCTTCGAGCGGCCGTAGCCCAAGGCCAGGCCGATGGTGTAATCCGCGAGGCCCGGGGTGATCCAGACGGGCGCCCGGAGCTTCCGACCGCCCGCGTCGATCTCGACGTATTCGCCATTGATGAGGCCGAGCTCGGCCGCCGTCCGGCGGCTGATCAAGGCGGCGTTGTCCCACACCAGTTTGGTGATCGGGTCCGCCATTTCCTGGAGCCAGCCATTGTTGGCGTAGCGTCCGTCGTCGACCTTGCTGTCGCGGTGGAAGACGATTTCGAGGCTGTCGCGCGCCGGCGCGGCGATCTTCCGGGCCGCGGTCACGGCTTCGGCGACCGCCTTGTCGTCAATGGCGGCGGTGACGGGGCGTCCGGCGCTGTCCGCGAGATAACCATCGTAGAGGAAGCGTTCCCAGGCATCCTCCGCGGTCGTCTTCGCCGCGGCGAAGAACGTGGCGCGCACGATGTCGTACGGTTTGGTCTGCGACTCGCCGGCGAGGAGCGCCAGCAGCTCGAGATCGGTCAAACCACCGAACAGGGGTTCGATCAGGGGCTGGATGGCAACCAGGGTGCCGTCGCTCGTCCGGGCGTCGCCCCAGGATTCGAGGTAATGCGCCGCCGGCAGGTGCCAGTCGGATTTCTCGCCCGTCTCGTCCTCGTAATAGCCCAGCCGGACGACGGTCTTGGCCTTCCGCTGGGTCGCCGCCCAGTCCAGGTCCGCCGGGGCGTCGTAGACGGGGTTGGCGTCGAGGATCACCAGCGTCTCGACCTGCCCGCCATTGAGGGCGGCGGCCAGTTCGACCAGGGTTCCCCCGCCCTGCGCGGGCGATTCGATCAGGTGCACCGTCTTGCCGACGGCATCGAGGGCGGCGTTGATCGCCTGGGCGACCGCGTGCACCGCCGCGGGTTGGTTGTATCCGGCGACGACGACGGCCTTGCCCTTGTTGGCGAGCAGATCGGCGGCGCATTCCTTGATCCACTCGGGCTTCACCCCGGCGGGCTTGGCGACCGCGGCGCAGGCGTCCTTGGCCGCACCGGCGGGCAGGATCTCGGCCGCCAACGCGGCGGCGAGGTTCAGGATCTGACCGCTCGCGAGGCGCAGGCGATGGTCGGCATTGGAACCGGTGACCGAGAGCAGTGCCTCGGCCACGTACAACCGGTTCATCGTGTCGTGGGTCGTCGTGACCTTCCGGCCCCGGGCGAAACCACGGCTGAAGCGGGCGGATTCCTCCTCGCGACCGAGCAGGTCGGCCTCGAGGGAGACGATGACCTGGGCGGCCTCCAACCGGTAGACGGGAGTCAGGGACTTGCCGGTGGCCAGGGCCGCGCCCTGCCGATGGACATCGAAATCGACGGATTCGTGGGAGAACCAGCGGGCCTGGGGAAGTTTGGCCGCGAGCGCCGCCTGCATCCGGGCGCGGGAGGGCGAGGTGGCACGACCGGCCAGGATGGCGAATTTCGCGCCCTGCGCGCCGGCCGCCTGACGGCCGAGCGCCGCCAGGAAATCGAGCGCCTCCTCGCGGCGCGCGGCATTGCCGCCCTTGGCGAAGCGCCGGGCGCGTTCCGGATCGTAGAGGTTGAGAATCGAGGCCTGGGCGAAGGCGTCGGTTCCGCCGTTGCTGCCGGGATGACGGTCATTGCCCTCGACCTTGACCGGGCGTCCGTCGTGCTGCTTGGCGACGAGCGGCACCGCGCCGGAGCGCGTGGGCATGGCCGTGGCGAAGAACTCGGGGGCGCCGTGGGTGTAGCCTTCGGGTTGTTTGCCGAAGGGATGGATCTTCTCCTCGGGCCGGCGGCAACCGGTGACGCCGAAGCCGGCGAGCGCGAGGGAGGCCCCCATCAGCTTCACGAAGTTGCGGCGGCTGGTCGGATCGATCAGTTCGCTGGCGCCCTCGGGGAACTCGCGGTCGAGATACTCCCGGAACTGGGGCGTGCCGGCCAGGTCGTCCAGACCCCGCCAATAGCGCACGGCGCTTTCCGGCTCGGGACAAGGTGGCGGAATGGTCTTCATCGATGGCAGGCGGAACAGTTCTGCGACGAGTTGATCTTCCAGTCGTGCGCGGCCTGGACCATGGCGTCCTTGTGCGCCGCGGGATCTTGGGGTTGCCAGTTCAGGTCGAAGACCTGCTTGGGATCGCGGAGGTAGGCGGAGGGATCACGATGGCACTCGAGGCAGAAGCCCATGCTCAGCGGCTTGGCATGCTGGACCTCGTCCATCAGGTTGATCTGCCCGTGACAATGGACGCAGGAGACGCCGCGGTTCACGTGGACCGCGTGGTTGAAGTAGACGTAGTCGGGCGTCTTGTGGACCTGGACCCAGGGGATCGGTTCGCCGGTGGCGTAGCTGTTGCGGACCAGTTCCAGCCTGGGATCGGTGGGCAGGACCGCGTTGTGGCAGTTCATGCACGTCGAGGCCGACGGCACGTTCGAGTACCACGATTTCTCGACCCCGTTGTGGCAGTACCGGCAGTCCAGCCCCACCTGATCGACGTGGGTGGCATGGGAGAAGCCGACCGGCTGCACCGGCTGGTAGCCGACGCGGGTGTACTTGGGGGTGAAATAGTACCAAACCGCGGCTCCCGCCGCCGTCCCGGTCAGGATCGCCCCCGCGATCAGCTGCGCCGGCAACTTGTTGGTCCACCTGGGAAATATGTCGGACATGGTTCGGTGAGGCGCTCGAGGCGCGGCATTTCACCAGCATCTGGAAGCCCCGTCAACGCGACGCCCGCCCTCGAAAGACGCGCCAACGATTCAGTTCATCGCGGCTTTCGGGAGCGGGCGAGGCAGGGACGACGTTTCGCCGGCCAGTCATTTACGGACCGCCCCCCCTCCGTGCAAGCGGCGATTCCGCAACTGAATACTTTTCCATTGTCTTAATGAGCCTCATTAGTTCGTCAGGCATCCTCCCAACCGGCTCATTCGACCGACTTCTTGCGCGCAAAAAGCCCGCGTTGCTCCGCCGGAACCGCCCCCGGCCACCGCGACGCTTCGGACGTCGCTCCGCGACGAGGGGCCTTTGGGGGCGGACCTTTCCCGGGGGTTGAAACCCCCGGCTACCTTCGAGGCGTCGCTCCGCGACCTGATGCGCCCGGCCAGCGGGATGCCTCGATTCGTTCGGTGGAACGTGCCGGCCCCCCTCTCCGCGACGTCGCGGAGCGACGCCCGACGGTTGCCGGGGCCTTCAGGCCCCGGTTTCGCTCCCGCTTCGTCATCGCGTCGCGGAGCGACGTTCGACCCAGGGCACCGCGGAAGCGCCGGGAGGGCGCGACGCCTCGGACGTCGCTCCGCGACGAGGGGCCTTCGGGGCGGACCCTTCCCGGGGGGGTGGGGTTGAAACCCCGCTACCCCTGCGCCGCGTGCGCCTGCAACTCCTCCCGGGACACGAATTCCAGCGCCGAAACGTGCGTGGCCAGCAAGTGCACCGGCGGCGCGCAACCCGCGTCCAGGGCCTCCTTCCAGCGGGTCACGCACAGACACCAGCAATCCCCCGGCACCAACCCCGGGAAATCGTACTCGGGCATCGGCGTCGACAGGTCGTTCCCGGCGGCGCGGGAGAACGCGAGGAATTCCGCCGTCATCACCGCACAGACCACATGTACCCCGTGATCGCCCGCGCCCGTGCGGCAATAGCCATCCCGAAAGAACCCCGTGCGCGGGCGCATGCAGCAGCTTTCCAGTTCGCCACCCAGGACATTTGAAGGCATCGGCGGGAAGTGTGACCGCGGACGCGGCGGAAGGCGATCCGGGGATTCCACCCGTCGAACTTGGTGCTTCGACCTCTCCCGACTCCGGCCTACCCTGCCCTCCGATGAACGCCGTTCCCCAGGATGGTTTCCGCTGCGGTCTGGTTGCCTTGATTGGGCGTACCAACGTCGGGAAATCGACGCTGCTCAACGGCCTGATCCAGGCCCGCGTTTCCATCGTCTCCCCCAAACCCCAAACCACTCGCCACGCCATCCAGGGGGTCGTCCATCGGCCCGAAGGGCAACTCGTGTTCGTCGACACGCCGGGGTTCTTCCAGACGCGCCGCAACGCGCTGGTCGATCAACTCCATGCCCGCGCCAAGGCCGCGTTGTCCGGCATCGATGCCGTCGTCCACGTGGTCGACCCGTCGCGCCCCGTCGGCGACGAAGACCGGCAGGTGCTGGAACTGCTCGCCACGCTTCCGCTGCCAAAGGTGCTCTGCATCAACAAGTCCGATCTCCGGAGCCGCCCCCACCGCCAGGCCTGGCAGGACCGGCGCGAAGGCTACGCCGCCGTGGTCGAGGTCTCCGCCCTGGCCGCCCGCGGCCTCGACGCCCTGATCGCCGCCCTGCTCCCCCTCCTGCCGGTCGGCCCGGCGCTCTATCCGCCCGACGAAATCACCAATGCCAGCCGCGACTTCCGCATCGGCGAGATGGTCCGGGAGAAGATCTATCTGCTCACCGAGGAGGAAGTACCGTACCGCACCGCGGTCCGTGTCGAATTGATCGAGGAACGGCCCCAGCCCAAGGGTGAACCCATCCTCCACATCGAGGCCCGGGTGCTCGTCGCGGACAAGCGGTACAAGGGCATGCTCATCGGCCAGGGCGGACGGATGATCCGCGACATCGGCACGGCGGCGCGCTCCGATCTCCAGAAAATCCTCGGGCGCCGCATCCACCTCGCGCTTTCGGTGAAGGTCGACCGCGGCCTGCCCCAATAGCGGTCTCCGCCGAGCGGAAGGACGTGCCATGAACCGCCCGGCTGCCACCGCGCCGCCTGTAGGCCGCGTGCGTGCCCTCACGGGGCGACCCGCGGTCCTCCCATCCCCTGACAGAATCATGTCGGGACAGAATCATGCCCCCTCCCCCACCCTCTTCCTTATGATTCTGTCCCCTTCATGATTCTGTCCCCTTCCCCGTCCGGCCTTCGGATCCGGGTTCTCGAGCCCGGCGACCTGCCCTTCGCCGATGCCCTGCGCGCCGCGGTCGGTTGGAACCAGACCCTCCCGGACTGGCACCGCTTTCTGGCCCACGAACCCGGGGGCTGTTTCCTGGCCGAACTCGACGGGCAGCCTGTGGGCACCGCGACGACCACCCGGCATGGCGTGTCCGGCGAACTTGCCTGGATCGGGATGGTTCTGGTGGACCCGGCGTTCCGTCGGCAGGGCATCGGTCGGGCCCTGCTGCAACACGCGATCCACGGGCTGGACCAACGCGGGGTGCGTTGGGTCCGACTCGATGCCACGCCGGACGGAAAGCCCGTCTACGACGGACTGGGATTCCGGGAGGACTGGACCCTGACCCGCTGGGAGCGGGGACCATCCACGCAGGGTCCGACGAGCCGTCGGGACCCGAAGTCGGGCGCGATCCAGCTTGCGGGCCTGACTCCGCCGGACCTCCCCGGCCTGCTGGAACTCGACGCCGCCGCGTTCGGCTCCGACCGGTCCCGACTATTGCGGGCGCTTCTCGCGGATGCGCGGTCGGCGCTTCGGGTGGGCGACCCGTCGCACCCGGCTCCCGCGTACGGCCTGCTCCGGGACGGGGCCCGGGCCGCGTACCTGGGGCCCGTCGTGGCCCGGGAGCCGGAAGCGGGTCGGTCCCTCGTGGCGTGCCTCCTCCATTCCACCGGCGGCGAGCGCGTGTTTTGGGACATCCCCGACTCCAATATCGCCGCCCGGGGACTCGCGTCGGAGCTGGGATTCACGGAACAACGCCGGCTGCACCGCATGACCCTCCGACTCGGCGTCGACCGCGCCCCCTGCCCTGACGACGTCCCGCCTTGGCAATGGGCGCTTGCGGGGCCGGAGGTGGGCTGAAGGCCCCGCCGCCTCGCTCCGCCTCCGGTCGCCGGTCGATTGCCTCCGGCACCGGCAGTCCTCTGCCGCTTACAAAGGGGTGGCGCGCGAACCGACACACGTCCGTCCTCGCCCCGGCCAAGGCGACGGA
>CAZSOV010000358.1:0-7470 GCA_964608505.1 uncultured Verrucomicrobiota bacterium | reverse complement strand
CGAATCGGTGCGAGCTGCCCTCGCCTTGTCGGAATGCGGGTTCCACCGAGGAGATTAGGATTAGGATTAGGAAGACGAGTAGGAGGACGAGCAGGAGGACGAGGACCAGCGCCTTACTGGAGCACGAACTCGTGGGCCAGCTTCTTGCCTCCGGGGTACTTGACGGTTCCCCGGAAGTCCTGCGTCCGTCCGCGGACCAGGATGCGCACGGTGAACGGGGTCTCGTTCACGGAGCTATTCTGGGTCCGTTCGTGGATGGCGTAATGATTCACGTAGACGCGGTAGGTGCCGCGGGGAGGGGGACGACTGGGCCACACGGCGTTCTCGGCCGCGGGACTCCGGAAGGGCGCCGCCCGGTTCATGTCGAGATCGTGTAGCCCGCCCGACGGGCTGATCGGACTGCGGCAGCTGATTTCGTAGCCGGTGGGATCGATGACGTGCAGGTCGAGGTCGTTCCGGTTGCCGGACCTTCCGCTCCGCTACGGCTGCCCGCCGTAGAAGAACAACTGCAGCCCGCCGAAATCCATGCGGGGACGCGCCACGAATTTGCGCGCGTTCACCCACTCCACGTGGCCGTCGAGAAAGGCCTCGTTCGAGCCGGCGGGCTGACGGGCCCGCGGATCGATGTGGTTCACGCCCCGCACCAGCGGGTTCTGGTCGCCCGGACGGTACCAGGAACCGTCGAGCTTCCGGTTGATGTCCGACCAAAGGATCGAGAAATGCGGGGAGTCGGTGCTCTTCAGGGCGAAGATCGGCTGGTTCGTGATCCGGGTGGGGAAGAAGGAGGCCGTCTCGTTCCAGGTCGGTTCCCCGACGTAATGGATGTAGCCGAAGACGGCGCTCTCCTCGCTCGGCCATTTCCAGAAATCATCCCGGTTCCAGAGGCGGTTGGACGGGCAGTAGAACTGCGAGCGCGGCACGGCGTAGTTCGAATGCACGACGTTCCGGAAGGGAATGCCCACCCAGTGCGGATCGCGATGCCCGTCCCGGGCGAATTTCGAGTCGTTGTCGTCGGCGTACATGAGGACCGCATAGGACAACTGCTTGAGGGCATTGAGGCACGAGGTGCGGTTGGCGCGTTCCTTGGCCTGGGAGAGCGCGGGCAGCAGCAGGCTCGCCAGAATCGCGATGATCGCGATCACCACCAGCAACTCGATCAACGTGAAGCCGCGGGCGCCACGCCCGCCCGTCGCCGCGCCACCGTGACCGTCCCCGCCGCCGCCGCGCGTTCGCTCCGCATCCATGCCCGGCAGACTGCGTCGGGCGCCGAGGAAACTCACGGAAGAATTGCCCGGGCCGGCAACGTCGATTTCCCGACGTCGCCGACCCGGGCCCCCCACCCACGCACCTCTCTGGCTCGCGCCCATGGCGCAAGAAATCCGGTCCCCGACCCGCACGTCGCCGACGGCACGACAAGCCCGCCCGAAAGACCGGCGCCGGGCATCGGTTGCGTACATGACCCGACCCCGTTGGAGGATCCCAAACGAGCGCGGCTTTCGGGCGGGCTCACCTTCTATTCACGACGCGACGAGGTCGTTTCTTTCATGAAATCTCCAAAAAGTCCCGCCGCCCCAGCGGCCTTGCCGGTTCCGGGGCGCGGGCGTATCACGCGACTGCCCCCGAAAAGCACCCAAACCACGGGCTCGGCGTCTCCCGACCTCGAGCCGACAACCCGATAGGACCAAATCATGGCCGTGCAAATCATCGTCAATGGCGGTTTCGAGACCGGTACTCTTCGCCCAGGTTGGCGAAAAACGCCAGGGTCCGCCCAACTCGACGGCGGGGTGACGGAGGTCATGAGCCACTCCGGCATCCACTGTCTGGAATTGCGGGCCATGGATTTCGTCGAGCAGTCCTTCGCCGGGGTCGTCGCCCGGGCCAGCGGGCCGCTCATCTTCTGGGCCCGCGCCGCCTCCGTCTTCGAGGTGGGCCCGTTCCACGTGAACGTGTCCTACCACGACGGAACCAGCGACCCGGGCTTCCCCGTCACCCCCACCGACCGCTGGCAGAAGTTCTCGATCCGCGTCGATACGACCCGGCGCCTGAAACGAATCCAGTTCGCCGTCGGCGAAAGCGGGTCGTTGTTCGTCGACGACGTCTCGCTGTCCGGGAGTCGCAAACTGCCCCTGCCCTCGCCCGCTTCCCCGGCCAAGGGGAAACCCGCGGGGAAGGTTGCCAAACCGGCGGCCCGCGCCCGCACCGCCCGCTCGCCGCGCGCATGACCGTGGGGCGCCCCGCGCGCCGCCCGGCCAGCCCCCGACACCCGGGTCCGTTCTCGAGGCCGCGGGGCGGCAGGGCCATTGGCGAAGTCCGGTGCGGCACTGCGCCGTGCCGGCGACTGCCAAGTCGCCGGTTTCGCCTCTCGTTCCGTCCGTCTTAATCACCCCGCGCCTCGGCCCGCCGTCGTGCAGCCGCTCTGGCGGGGAGCCGGTCGCGGGCCCCGATCGACTTTGTCCATCGCCCTGGGCCCGAGTTGCCGCTGGCTACCCGGGGAGCAGACCGGTAGCCTCCCGCCCCAGCGCATCGCACATCGCATGGCCGCTCCCTCCCCAGTCGTCCGTCTGCTCCGGGACCTGATCGCGCTGCCCAGCGTCAACCCGGGATTTCTGCCCGCCGAGGATCCCCGGGCCGGCGAGGCGCGCGTGGCCGATTACCTCGCCGCCCTCGGCGCGCGCGCAGGCCTCGCCTGCGATTTCCAGGACGTGCTGCCGGGCCGCCGCAACGTCCTGCTCCGCTACGAACCGCCGGAGCGGGCCCGCCAGCGGATCGTGCTCGCCCCCCACCTGGATACGGTCGGCAGCATCGACGGTTCCGACGAGATCTTCCAACCCCGGATCGCCGGAGGCCGTGTGTGGGGCCGGGGCGCCTGCGATACCAAGGGCTGCGTCGCGGCCATGCTCACCGCGCTCTTCAAGACCGTCGCCGGCCCGCGCCGTCCGCAATCCACGGAAATCGTGTTCGCCGGCCTGGTGGACGAGGAGCACTGCCAGCAGGGCTCCCGGGCGCTGGCGGGAAGCGGCTTTCGGGCCGATCTCGGAATTGTGGGCGAACCAACCCGCCTGCAGGTGGTCACGGCGCACAAGGGTGACGTCTGGGCCCGCCTCGAAACCCGGGGCAAGGCGGCCCACGGTTCCCGACCCGAACTCGGCCGCAACGCCATCCGCGCCATGGCACGGGCCGTCGAGTTGCTCGAGGGCGAATACTCGGACGCGATCCGCCGGCGTTCGCACCCACTGCTGGGCCATCCCACGATCAACGTCGGCACCATCCGGGGCGGAAGCCAGCCGAACATCGTCCCCGAGAGCTGCTTCATCTCCGTGGATCGCCGCACGCTCCCCGGCGAAACCGAGTCCGGAGTGAAGCGGGAAATCGTCGCCTTCCTCCGCCAGCGCGGCGTCCGGGCCGGCCTGGTCGACGTCAAGAGCGTCCCGAGTCCCGCCCTCGAAACCGATCCTGACCTGCCCTGGGTCCAAACGTTCCTGCGGGCCACGGGACGGAAGAAGTCCATCGGCGTGCATTACTTCTGCGACGCCGCGATCCTAGCCACGGCGGGCACGCCCTGCGTCGTGTTCGGCCCCGGGGACATCGCGCAGGCCCACACCGCGCGCGAGTGGATCTCCGTGGCCTCGCTGGAACGCGGGACGGCGCTGTTACAGCGCTTCCTCGAACGCCTCCCGTGACGTGAGCACCGCCGATGCCGCGGCCCAGCGCCGCCGCGAAAGCCTCTCCTTTTTCCGCCAGAGCGGCTGGATGATGATCGCCACCGTCGTCGCCGGCGGCCTCAATTCGTTCGTCCATACCGCCGCCAAGGAAATGCCCTCGCGAGAGCAGTACTCCCTGTTCGCGACGATGCTCGACACGATGGCCCTGCTGAGCATTCCCGCCGGCGGGCTCCAGGGGTTCTTCGCCCAACTGGCCGCCGGCGCCGTCGACGAACCCCGGCGTCGCGAACTCCGCGGTGCCATGCGGGGAAGCCTGCGCCTGAGCCTCCTCCTCTGGGGAGCCTTCGCGCTGGTCCTCCTGTTCGTCCAAAACCACCTGGCCCGCGTCTGGAAGGCGGATTCGGTCCTCATCCTCTGGGTCACCCTCGTCGTGGCCCTCGTGTCGGTGTGGGGCCCGATCTTTGCCGGTCTGCTCCAGGGCCGGCAGAATTTTCTGTGGCTCGGCAACACCCAGATCGCCGCCGGACTGGGGCGCCTCGCCGCCATCGTCGGGCTCGTGCTCGTCCTGCACGCCCTCGCCACCGGCGCCATGGTGGGCGTGCTCCTGGGGGCCACTTTCTCCCTGCTCGTCGCCGCCTGGGCCGGACGCGATCTGTGGCGCGGCGAGGCCGCCCCGTTCGAAGCCGGCCCCTGGTTGCGACGTCTGATCCCGGTGACGCTCGGTCTGGCCGCGGGCTCCGTGATGATGTCCTTCGACACCCCCGTCGTGCAGGCGGCCTACGGCGACGCACAGACGGCGTATTACATGGCCGCGGGCCGCATCGGACGCGCCCTCGTCATGTTCACCACGCCCGTGGCGCTCGTGCTCTTTCCGCGCGTCGCCCGCAGCGCCGCCACCGGCGAGAAAACCGGCGCCCTGAAACTCGCCCTCGGCGCCGCGCTCGTGACCGGACTCGGCGCCGCCCTCGCCTGCACCCTGTTCCCCGAACTGCCCCTCCGCATCCTCTTCGCCGGCCAACCCGACTTCCTCCGCGCGGCACCGCTGGTCCCCTGGTTCGCCTGGTGCATGCTCCCCCTCACCTCGGCCTACACGCTCGTCAACAACCTCATCGCCCGCGGTCGGTTCGACGCCGTTCCGTGGCTCGTCGCCGTCGCCGCCGGCTACGTCGTGACGCTCCTCGCGATCCAGGGGCATCTCGCCACGCTCCCGTCCCTGACCGGCTTCCGCGTGGTGCTCGGCACCCTCGGCGCCTTCAGCACCCTCCTGCTCGCCGTCGCCATCGCCTTTTCCCTCCCGCGATCCTCGCCCATCCTACGCCCATGAAACCGTCCTCCCCGCGCCCCAGCCGTCGGACTTTCCTGCAGGCCGCCTCGGCCACGGCGACCGTTTCTGCCCTCGCCCCGCTCGCCGGCTTTCCCGCCACGGCGATTCCCGACGAGAAGATCGAGGTCGGTTTCATGGGACTCAACGCCCGTGGCTTCGACCTGCTCAAGGACTTCCTCGACACCCGTCAGATCATGGTCGGCTGGTTGTGCGACGTGGATGCCCGGGCCGTCGAAAAATCCGCGGCGCTGGTCAAGGAACGGCAGGCCCGCGCCTTCAAGACCACGCCCGACTTCCGCAAGATGCTCGAAGACCGCCGCCTCCAGGCCGTGGTCATGGCCACCCCGGATCATCTCCACGCCCCGGGCGCCATCCTCGCCCTCAAGGCCGGCAAGGCCGTCTATCTCGAAAAACCCGCCAGCCACAACCCCCGCGAGGGCGAACTCCTCGTCCAGGCCGTGAAGAAACACCGCGGCATCCTCCAGGTCGGCCTCCAGCGCCGGAGCATGCCCTGGGTCATCGACGCCGTGCGCCGCGTCCGCCGGGGGGATCTCGGCGAAATCCACGTCGCCCGCGTCTGGTACGCCGCCGACCGCAAGAGCATCGGCTTCGGCCACCTCGCCCCCATTCCCGAGTGGCTCAATTACGATCTCTGGCAGGGGCCCGCCCCCGAACGCCCGTTCCGCGACAACGTCGTCCATTACAACTGGCACTGGTTCTGGCACTGGGGCACCGGCGAACTCGGCAACAACGGCGTCCACTTCCTCGACATCGCCCGCTGGGCCCTCGACCTCGGCTGCCCCTTGCGCGTCTTCTCCGCCGGCGGGCGCTTCCACTTCGAGGACGACCAGGAATCCCCCGACAACCAGGTCGTCACCTACGATTTCGGGAAGATCATTCTCACCTGGGAAAACCGCAGCTGCCTGCCTTCCCCCAACGAAGGCGAAACCAGCGGCCTCCTCATCCACGGGCAGAAAGCCACCCTCGTCATGGGTCCCAGCGGCTTTCGCATCCTCGATCCCGCCGGAAAGGAAATCGACCGCGTCCGCGGCGAAAGCCCCACCGGCCCCCATGTCCTCAATTTCCTCGACGCGGTCCGCGACCGCGCCCGCCCCCTCGCCGCCCCGGCCGACGAAGCACAGAAGAGCACCCTCCTCTGCCAACTGGGCAACATCGCCCAACGCTCCGGCGAAACCCTCGTCATGAACCCCAAAACCTCCCAGATCCGCAACGCGAAGGAATCCATCAAGTTCTGGTCCCGCGAGTACCGCGCCGGCTGGGCTCCCGTCGTCTAGACCGCCGCTGTTCCCGCTCGCGCTCGTCCCGACCCGAAACCGCGCGACCTTTCGGTTTCCATGACCCCCACGCCCACCCTCGGCCTTCTCCCGCACCCGGGTCTCCTTCCCCCGCACGAGGTCTTTCCCCCGGCCGATTACCAGTTCCGTCTCAAGCTCGCCCGCGCGGAACCCTCCGACTTCTTCCGCCCCTGGCACCCCGACGCGACGCTGCTCGCCCAACGGCAGGCCTGTCTCGATTCCGTGCCCGAACGGCATCTCCTGTTCCTTCCCGACGCCGAACCGCTCCTCGACGAAACGCTCGAACTCGCCCGGTCCTGGCTGCCCATTCCGTCCGCCGACTCCGCCCTCCTCGCGCTCGGGACCGCACTCGAACCGGACCTGCTCTTTCTCGTCCGCACCCCCACCGGCCCGCGTCTCGTCGCGGGGGCCGTCTGCTTCCCGTCCTCCTGGGCGCCCGAGGAGAAACTCGGACGCTCCGTCCTCGAGATCCACGAGGTCGTTCCCGGCCTGAACCCGCAACTCGGTGGCGCCATCGACACCTTCCTCGATCGCCTCCGCCCCGGCATCGCCTGGATGCGTGCCAACTGGGGCCTCGCCGCCTCCCCCGAACTCAACCAACACCCGGCCCGCGCCCTGCCCCGCCTGTCGTCTCCGGTCGACGCCGGGCGCGTGTGGGTTCGTATCGAGCACCAGGCCCTGCTCGCCCTGCCCCGCACCAGCGGGTTGGTCTTCGGCATCCGCCTCGAGGTCTTTCCCATCCTTGCCCTGCAGGCCCGCCCGGAACTGGCCCGCAACCTCGCCCGCGCCCTCCGTTCCATGCCCGACGCGTTGGCCCGGTACAAGGGCATCGCCGAGATTCGCCAGGACCTGGCCGACCGCCTCGAAACCACGGGCCCAGCGTGATCCGCAACGCCGCTCCCGACGAATCCCGTGCCTGCACCCCCATCCGAAACCAGACTCGGGCCATGAACGGTTCGGACGTTCCCGCGCCCCAACTCGACCTCGACCTGTCGGGGTGGAAAGCCGAGGAGGCGCGCGACCGGATGGCCCGTATCGCGTCCGGGCAGTCCGGTGCCTGGCCCTGGCCCGACCTCCCGATCCAACACGCCGTCTCACCCGATGCCGACTGGCTCCTCGAACTGGACCTGGCAGGAAATTGAACCCCTGGTCGCCATCCTCGCTTCCG
>CAZSOV010000357.1:0-7482 GCA_964608505.1 uncultured Verrucomicrobiota bacterium | reverse complement strand
GGAGGGCGGAGAGGATTTCGAGGGCGCCCTTGGTGTCGTCGAAGGCGAGCGAGGCGGTGACGTTGGCGGCGATGATGCCGGCCTCGATGCGGAGGGAGCGCTGGATGGCGGCGCGGGCGTGGAGCCACTGGAAGACGAGGAGGCTGGCGAGGACGAGGAAGAGGGTGACCATCGTGGAGCCGACCATGACGAGGGTCAGCTTGCGCTTGATGGGGATGTCCCGAATGGACCGTGGCATGGTGGCGGGGCGAGGGTCAGGGTTTGGTTCTCACGAGCCGGACCATGGGCAGGCCGAGGAGACGGGAACTGATCTCGAGTCCGGCGGCGCGGGCGGCGGCGGGGTCGATTTCGGGGCGGATGGTCCCGTTGGGGGACAGGGCAAGGTTGATCATGCCGCCGAGTTGGCAGAACTCGGGAAGGTCGCCGACGGTAAGGACGGGCCGGCCGCGGAGGGAGGGCCACAGGTCGGGGAGGTGATCCTTCTCCGACCGACCGAGGAAGAGGAGGTGGCAGGAGGCGGGGGAATCGCCGGGTTGGAGACGGCGCACGACGAGGCGGCGACCGCGGACGGATTCATCCTGGACGACGAGGTCGAGGGTGACGCCGAAGGGGTCGTCGCCGAGGATGCCGATGACGAGGGGGGCGGCGGCATTGGTGAAGGCGGATTTGGGCCACTCGGTGAACTTGACGAGGTTGAAGAGGAGGGTGGCCTTGAGTTGGTACTCGGTGGGCTGGGCGGCGGCGCGGGCGGTGGGGGCGGCGAGGCTTGGGAGGAGGAGGACGGCCAGGAGCAGCCACGCGGGCACGCGGCGCCGGAGGATCGCGAGCGATCCGGCGGGCGGCGTGGGTGACGTGGCGTGGGTCATGGCGACGGCGTCCGGCGGGGGCCGGGTCAGTAGCGGTAGGTGAGTTTGAGGCGGAAGGTGCGGCCATCCTGGACGATGGAATCCTGACGGAAATCGGGGGCGACGGGGTCGGCGAAGCGGCGGTCGAAGAGGTTGTAGAGGCTGACGGAAGCCTCGAGGTTGGGGAGGAGTTCGCGGGAGAAGAGCGTCACGTTGGCGACGATGACCCCGGGGACCTCGTTGCCCCGGGCGGAGAGGCGTTCGGAGAGGCCCTGCAGCTCGAAGCTGGCGTAGATGCGTTCCTGGTAGACGGGGAGGGAAAGGGCGGCCTTGGCGACGTGGCGCGGCGAGTTGGCGGGGGTGCGCCGGGGGCCGCTGGCCTCGTATTCCTCGACGTCGGCATAGGTGTAGGAGACGCGGAAGGAGGCCCCGCGGGCCCAGCGGCTCTCGAGCTCGAGTTCGGCGCCCTGGGAGAGGACGGCTTCGAGGTTGGCGAAGGTGAAGTTGCCCAGCGCGTCCTCGTAGGGGGTGATGAAGTTCGACATGTCGTGCCGGAAGAGCGCGAGGGTGGAGCGCCAGTGGTCGCCGAGGCCCTGCTCCCAGCTGAGCTCGTAGGAGTCGATCTTCTCGGGCGCGAGGTCGGGATTGCCGTGGTAGCCGGGAATCGTGTAGTCGCGCTCGTAGGCATTCGGGGAGCGGAAGGCCCGGGCGTAGTGGAATTTGAGGGCGGTGTCGGGAACGGGTTCGTAGACGACGCCGGCGCGGGGATTGAGGGTGGAGCCGAAGGTGGAGAAGTAATCGTAGCGGGCGCCGGCGGTGAACGTGAGGTTGGTGCGGAAGGAGTATTCGTCCTGGAGGAACGCGCCGAGGGCGTCGTTGTGGCCGCGGGCGTCGACGTTGAGCACCGGGGGTGCGTATTCGTCCCAGTTGCGCTGTCGGAGTTTGAAATCGTCGCGGTAGCTCGTGCCGAGGGACAGGAGGTGATCGTCGAGGAAGGTGTGGGTGAGTTCGACCTCGCCGCCCCAGAACAGGGCCTCCACCAGGTCGCGATTGAAGACCCAGGGCAGGGCTGGATCGTCGCTGTCGTAGGGGCCGAGTCCGGCGAAGCGGTAGCCGTCGAGGTAAAGCCGGGTGTGGAGGTGCCAGTCATCGCCCACCTCGCGGGCGAACTTGGCATCCCCGCCCCAGCGGAGATCGCGAACGAAGTTGGGGCCTTGGGCGAAGACGGCGTCGTATTCGGCGGTCGGGACGGCCTTGCTGCGTTCGCTCGCGAAGCCGGCCAGGGTGAAATCGCGGTAGGACGCCGAGAGCCAGGCCTGGCGGACGGTCTGTCCATCGAGATCCCGGGCCAGCCCCTGGTTCACGCCCGCGTATTCGGGGTAGTGAAGCGGGTCCTGTCCGTCCGCGTCCTGGAAGGTGCCGGAGAAGAGGAGGTCGACCCCCTTGGCGGTGCGCGTGCCGTAGGTCAACCGTCCGGAATACGTGTCGAAGCTGGCGACGGTGGGGGACGCCTCGAAACCCCGGATCTGGGCGCCCTTCCTGGGAATGACGTTGATGACGGCGAGGACGGCGTTGTCGCCGTACAGGGTGTGACCGGGGCCGCGGACGATCTCGATGCGGTCGACGAGATCCAGGTCGAGGGGGAACTCGCTGCCGACGAGGGCCTGGTTGTAGATCGGTTCGGTGGCGCGATGGCCGTCGATGAGGATGAGGATGCGGCTCCCGTAGTCGCCGGGCCGGTTGAAGCCCCGGACGCCGAGGGAGGAGTAACTGCGGTCGTAGGAAACATAGAGGCCGCGCACGCCGCGGAGGGCGTCGGCGAGGGTGCGGTGGCCGAACTTCCGGATGTCGTCGCCGGTGACGACCGAGACGGAGGCGGGTGCCTCGGTGGCCTTTTGGGCGTGTTTGGAGGCGGTATAAACGGTGGCGACCTGGATCTTCATGAGATCCTCGACGCTGAGGGACTTGAGATCGCGGACGGTGGAGGTGTCGGCGGGCGAAGCGGAGAGGGGGTCGGTTCCCCGGGCGGCGAACGCGAGACCCATGGCCAGGGTGGCTGCCGGGAGCCAACGCGAGGTGGTGCCCGGACCGGCAGGGGCCCGTGAAACGCGGACGGGATGGACGCCGCGTGGGGGCACGCGGCCTACAAAAGCTGGGTTGACCGCGGTGTAGGCCGGGTCCCCTGACCCGGCGGGCGTGTGTGACTGCCCGGCGCCGCGATGCGGGGCGGGTGCGTTCGCGAGGCGGGTCGGTGGCGGGGGGTGCATCGACGCCGGTGTGGATGGGGGTCGATGCTTCATGAGGGGAGGACCGGTGGGGCGGGCGGTGGCGGCGTGGCGTCGGCGGGTGGGGCGACGGTGGTGGGGAGCGGGAGTTCGAGCCAGAACGTGCTGCCGGCGCCGGGCTGGCTTTGGACCCCGATGCGTCCCCCCATGAGTTCGGCCAGTTCCTTGCAGATTCCCAATCCCAGTCCGGTCCCGCCATGGCGCCGGGTCGAGGAGCTGTCGACCTGGGAGAACGGTTTGAACAGGCGCCCCACTTGCTCGGGAGCGATGCCCGGGCCCGTGTCGGTGACCTCAAAGCGGACTGTGACCACTGTTACGGTATCGGCGGGGCAGGGGATGGGCTTGACCCGGAGGGTGATGGAGCCGGTTTCGGTGAACTTGGCGGCATTGCCTAGGAGGTTGCCGAGGATCTGGGTCAGGCGGTCGGGGTCGGTGACGACCCATTCCGGTGTTTCGGGAGAGATAACGACATTCCAGGCGAGGCCCTTTTCGGTGACTTTGAGGGAAGCCGGCGTGCTGGCTTTGGCGATCGTGGGACGCAGGGCGGTCGGGGCGGGATGGATCTCGAGTTTGCCGGCTTCGATGCGGGAGAAGTCGAGGATGTCGTTGATGACCCGGAGGAGGGTGGAGGCGGAGGACTGTGCCAATTCGATCCGGTGCCGTTGTTTGGGGGTGGGGTCGTCGCGGAGGAGGAGGTGGAGCATGCCGGTGACCCCGTTGAGCGGGGTCCGGATCTCGTGGCTCATGGTGGCGAGGAAGCGGGACTTGGCCTGGTTCGCGGCGAGGGCTTCGACGTTGGCGCGGCGGAGTTCGCGGTTTTTGCGGGCGAGGACGAGGCTCCAGGCGAGGACGAAGCTGCCGGCGGCGGCGACGAGGCCCAGGATGCGGACCAGGCGGTGGAGATTCCACCAAGAGGGGCGGGAGAGAATGGTGAAATCGGAGAGTCGGCGGGGCAGGAGGCGGAAGGATTTGGGCTGATTGCCGGGGCCCAGCTGGAGGACGACGACGCCGGTGACGGCGAGTTGGGTTCCGGCGGGCCAGGGAGCGGACGGGTAGGTTTCCGGGGTGTCCGGGACCATGGCTTCGAGGACGACGCTGCCGGCCTGGAGCACGAGGCTGGCGCCGGGTTGGGGGCGGGTGTCCTCGAGCAGGCGGGCCTCGAGGTGGACGAGGGTGGAGGCGTGCTGGCCTTCGAGGATCGCAGCGGAGGTGGCGGGGAAGGGCTCGGGTTCGGGGCCGGGCCCGAGGTTGCGGAAGCGCGGCTCGAGGAGGGTGGCGGTGAAGTCGCCCGGGGTGGGGAAGCCGAGGGCCTCGATGCGGTGTCCGGGGGCAAGGTTGGGGACGAGGGTCTGGGATCGGATGACCATGCCGCCGCTGGGGTCCTGGAGGCACACGGTGCCGTCGGCAAGGACGCAGGTGACGACACCGGCGACCTTGGTGCGGCGGGTGAGATCCTCGTCGGGGCGGTAGAGCAACAGCGCCCCGATGGGGGTGGTGGGGAGGGAGAAGGGGTCGCGAGGGGGCGGTTCGAGGATCTGGATGGCCGAGAGACCGGGGATATGCAGGCGTACGTCGACGAGTTGACGCTGGCGGTTGAGTTGGACGCCGACGGCGCCGGCAGCCGAAATGCGGGCGTCGACGAGGCGTTCGGCGTCCTCGACCGGGACGGAGGGGGCGAGAGTGGCGAACACGGTGCCGCCGCGGGTCCGGATGCGGAGGGTCGACCGTCCGTCGTCCTCGGCCCTGGATTGGACGAGGCCGGTGACGGCGACCCAGGCGCAGTCGAACTGGCCGGAGAGGAGTTCGTTGTGGTTCGGGCGGACCGGCTCGGGGAGGGGGCCATCGCCGAGGACCGTGAGGGTGGCGCCGTCGATGACGGGAGAGAAATTGCCTGGCGCGGAGGTGCCCTCCACGCGGACGCGGTGTCCGGGCCGTACGTCGACATCGGTGCTGCGGGGAACGACGAAGACGCCTTCGGTGGCGTCGTGGACAAAGAGCATCCACCAGAGGGGATCGCTGTAGGTGACGACGGCTTCGAGGCGGACGGGGTAACCGCGGGCGGCCTCCTCTCGGCTCAGGCGATGCACGGCGCGGGCGGAATCGAGGGTGGGCAGGTTGGGGTTCGGGGTGGAGCCTCCGGACGCGGGCGGCGGGGGGGAGGGAAGCGCGGCGGTATTGGGGAAGACAATGGCCTCGCGAATGAACCACTCGCCGTGGGCGAACGTGGGATAGCCGAGCACCTCGACGCCGACCCCCTCGGGGGCGTCGGGCGGGAAGCTGCACTCGAGGCGGACGGCGAAGGAGCGATCGCGGACGCGGGCGACGAGACCGGGTTGGGGGCCTTCGAGGGTGCCTTCGAGGGTGCCTTGGAAGCGGACGCGTCCGGCGCTCTTGCCGCCGGTCGGGGAGAGGATGCGGGAGAGGGGGGTGAGCGGGAGGTCCAGGGGGCTGGAGGCCGGGGCCTGAACGACGAGGACCTGGTTGGTTTCCTGCGCGAGCAGGGCGACCCCGGTTCTGTTGCCGCGGGCATCGTACAGGACGGAGACGACGCCCTGGACCCGGACGCGGGCATCGATCCAGTGACGGGCCAGTTCGGGCGTGGCCTGCAGGAGGTAGGCCGAGAGGTTGGTGGAGCCGACGCGGAGCCGGAGGAGCCAGCGGCCCTTGGTTTCGTAGGCGGCCAGGACATCCCCTTCAACCATGGCCCATTCGCAGGACGCCGAGCCGTCGAGGATCTGCGCCAGGGAGGATTGGGACGGGAACAGGGGAGCCTGGCGTCCGGTGCGCCGGACCTCGCGGACCTTCAGTTCGGGATAGCCGCGACCGGCGGAGGTCGTGGCATCGATCTCGACGACTTCGCCCGGGCGATACTTCTGATAGGAAGGGGCGATGGGCAGGTAGGTGCCGTAGGTGTCGCCGAGGACGAAGAGCATGCCCCACTCGGGGTGGCAGTAGGTGACGCGGGCGGGGGCTTGGACGGCGAGTTCGCGCCCGGCCTCGTCGAGGGAAAGGCGAATGGCGACGTCGAGGTTGGTGATGACGGTGGGAGCCGGCGGGACGGGGGCGGCGACGAGGGCCCGGGAAAGACAGGCCAGACACACGAGGACCCAGCGCAGGCGGGGGCGGGTCGACACCCGGGCCGCCGGGGATGCGGAAGCGGAGCGGACGCGGCGGTCCGGCCGCGATGACGACGTGTCCCCCAGGGGGGCGGCGACCCGAGTTCGCTCGCCGCACGGTGGCGCGGGATGGTTCATGGCTTGGGCAGCCAGCGACGACAGCAGTTCACGACCTCGTCGGGGTCGAGGGGTTTGCCGAGAAAGTCATCCATGCCCGAGTCGAGGCACTCGTCGCGGTCGCGATCCAGGACATTGGCGGTCATGGCGATGATGGGGAGCCGGCGGACGGGCTGGCCGGCCTCGGCGCGGCGCGCCTCCTCGGAACGGATGGCGCGGGTGGCCGCGTAGCCGTCGAGTTCCGGCATCATGCAGTCCATGAACATGAGGTCGTAGCGACCGGTGAGGGCGGCCCGGACGGCGTCGCGTCCGTTGGTGACGCAATCGCAATCGAGACCGGCGAAGCGGATCATTTCGCGGGCGAGTTCCTGATTGATCTCGTTGTCCTCGGCGAGCAGGGCGCGGGAGGTCGCCAGGGGGGCGGAGGTGGGGGCGGGGGTGGTGGTGGGAGCTCCGACAGGCTCGGCGGCGGACGGGGAGCCCGGGGAGGGGGGGGGGGGGGGGGGGGGGGGGGCAGCACCGCCGGGGTCGGCGGCGTAGGGGGCGCCCGGGGTGGTGGCGGGGGGCGGAGGCGTGGGCGGCGGGGCGTGCCGGTCGGAATCGCGGGTGATCGCGAAGGGGAGCTCGAACCAGAACAGGCTTCCCTGACCGAGTTGGCTCTCGACGCCGAGGGTGCCGCCGAGGAGTTCGACGAGGTGCTTGCAGATACCGAGGCCGAGGCCGGTGCCGCCGTGCCGGCGGGTGGAGGAATTGTCGAGTTGAGAGAAGGGCTGGAAGAGCCGGGTCTTCTGCTCGGGGGTGATGCCTTCGCCGGTGTCGGCGATTTCGAACCGGACCCGGGCGGTGGTGGCGTCGGCGGAGAGGGGAAGGACGCGCAGGCCGACGGAGCCGGCTTCGGTGAATTTGACGGCATTGCCGAGGAGGTTGCCGAGGACCTGGGCGAGCCGACCGCCGTCGGTGTCGACCCAGCGGGGGACACGGGGGTCGAGGAAGAGGCTCCAGGCGAGGCCCTTGGAGACGGCGCGATCGGCGAAGGCGTGGGCGGTTTGATGAAGGGTGGCGACGAGGTCGGTGGGGGCGAAGCGAAGTTCGAGTTTGCCGGCCTCGACCTTGGAGAAA
>CAZSOV010000356.1:0-7498 GCA_964608505.1 uncultured Verrucomicrobiota bacterium | reverse complement strand
GGGTGGCGACAGCGGGCAGCGGAACGGCAGGCCGGCAGGCGGAGCGCCGGGGGGGATCAGTCGCGGAACTTGATCGGATGCCGAAGCCCGGTTTCCGTCGCCGCGGCCCTGAGTTGCCGACGCATCTCCTCGGACGAAAGCCGCGGCTGCGACAAGCGAATCTGCCGCAGGCGTTCCGCTTCCCGGCGGATCTCGTCGAGGGTCGGCTCGTTCTTCGTGCGTGGCATCGCCCGCGAGCCTTGCGCCCCGTCTCCTCTGGCGTCCACGGCAAAGCATGAAGGGGGACGGAACGCCCGCCCCCCTCTTCGCATCCGACTCCCCCCTGCCAGGTGCCCGGGTCAATCGAGGTACGGCTCCAGCAACGCGCGGAGCTTCGCCAGTTCCTCCCGGTCCCGGGGGATTTTCGAATCCTCGAGCCTCCGGACTCGGTCCTTGGCCCACTCGACGGCGGTTCCGATGTCCCATTCGCGGGTCCCGACGATGGCGTTCTTGCCGAACGCGGTCCGGGCGGCGGGCTTCTCGAAATGGCCGGCGGTCGTCTTCACGTAATCGAGGAGGGTCTGGCCACCTTCCTTCTCGGACTGGGCCGCGTCCGGGTTGCCTCGCGCGAGGCGCGACAGGGCGCTCGCCGCCGACGAGAGCAGGGCGCCCCCGGGCAGACCGTTCGCCAGCCAGGCTTGGGAGGCGGACACGCCCTTGCCCGGCGCGGCCTCCGGTTGCGGCGGTGCCGGGGTGGCGGATGACGGCGGCGGTGCCGACTCGACCCCGCGACCCGGGTTGATCACCTCGATCTTGTAGCGGTTCACGGCACTCCCTTTCCCGCCCGGTGCCGACGGGGACCTGGGGGCGGTCGGCCCGCCTGAGGAGAAGCGCGACGCGTCAGGGTCAGGCATGCCGGCGCCACGGGCGCGCCCCTCGATGGTCTTCGCGATCTGCTCCTCCTCGCGGTCGAGGTCGTCGAGGGCGGTCTTCAAGGACTGGTATTCCTTGGCCTTGGAATCGTCCGGGGCCGATCCGAGGAGGCGTCCGAGGGTGCCAGGTGCCTCCACCTTCGGCTCGCCGCCCGGGAACTTCTTCCGCATCTCCGTCCGCAGGTCCTCGCGCAGAGACTCGAGCCGCTTCAGCTTCGACGACTCGGTTGGCAGGGTCGCGGCTTGGTAGTTCGGCGCCCGGTCCGGATTGCTGATCCGGCGGAGGCGTTCCTCGTTCTCGGCAATCTTGGTGTCGTAGGCATCCATCAACTCCCGCGCCCGAGCCAGGGCGTCGCCCTTCGACAGCTTCCCGGCCTTCACGTCGTCGAAAAGCGTGATTCCTTCCGGCCCGAGCCCGCGGGCGCCAAGCTGCTTCTGCAAGTCGAGCATCTGCAGCTCGGTCTGTTTCGCGTCCGTGTACCGCGCCCCGTCCACCGTCGCCCGGTTCAACGCTTCGAACTTCCGGAGGGTGCCCTCGTGCTTCAGCATCGTCGGCAGGTGCAGGTTCACCGCCTGCTGATACTGCTTGGCCGCGTCCGGCGTGCTCCAGTCGATGCTGGACGTGACCTCGCCGAACTTGTTGAACGCGACCTCGGACTCCAGCAGTCGGGCCGCGTCCGCCTTGTTCGCCTCGTGCTCGACCTCCATGCGGAGCATCTGCTTCCGACGGAACTCGCGGTCGAGTTCGCTGTCCTGTTCCGCCTGGTACAGCCGGCGTTCGTCTATCTGCTGCCGGTGGCGGTCCTCGCGCTTGCCGCGTGCGATGTTGGCCCCGATGGCCATGCCCTGCGAAAACAGGGCGCCGTGGTTGTATGGCATGACTTCCGATCCTTTCAGTCCGGAGGATGTTGGATGCCGTCGGCGTCTCCGGGAACGTCGTCGGATCGGTGCTGGTACCCTTCGAGAAGCATCTCGATGGTTACGGTGGGGTGGGGGCGTCGGTCGGCAGGTGAATCGGTAGATGGCCCGGACGGGCCGGGGCTGGCGGGCGGGGCGGCGGGGGCGCGCTCCCGGATCTCGGCCACGAGGTCTTCGAGCCGGACGGTTACGGCCGCTTCGACACGCTGCCGCCTGTATTCGGTTGGCGCCCGGCGCTCCAAGATCCAAGCCGCGGCGCGCCAGTCCTTGCGTGCGGCGGCATGAACCCGACGCTCGAGGGTCGCCACTGATTGCTCGCGCGCTCCCTCAAGGGCGTCCGCGAAATCCGGAAAAACCTGACACCATCGGGTTATGCTGTCGGGAGACACGCTCAGCATTCGAGCCGCGCGACCCTGACCGACACCGGACCGGACGAGGTCGAGCAGCCGGCGGCGCAGCGCGTCGGTCAGCTTCGAGGGGCGCCCGGTGCGGCGGGGACGATGCGCGCTCACGGCCCCTCCTTGTCTGCCGGCGGGGGCTGGGCTCCAGGCGTCGGAGCGCATAGGACATCGATGGCCGATTCGAGGGCGGAGGTCCGATCCTCCAAGCGCCGAAGCTCGCGGTTCAGAGCTTCGTTGAGTGGCCCAACAAGCTCCTTCCGGTACGACGCCCGACGCCCCCGTGATGCCATCGTCTCCAAGGCAATACCCGCCAACTCGAAGTGGGCATGGCTGAAACGGACGCGGCATCGTCGTGTCAGGGTGGCGCCAGATTCGATCAGGACAGACTCGATCCGAAAGACCCTTTCGCCCTCCAACTGGTATCCGACCCAACCCTCCGGGGTCGCACGCCAGCCGAGTAGCTCGACACCTCGCGACCGCTCCCACCCTGCGGGGGACAGGATACGCGGGCGACGGAACTTGGGATCGACGTTCATGGTTTTGCCCTCATCTTTGGACGCCGCTGGGGCGAGTTGGTCACATGCGGTTCCGGCACTCCCATGGGTACGCCCTCCTCCTCCGCCCCGGGTGCGGCCTCGGGCGCGGGGCCGTGCACCACCACCACGCCGCGCCGGTAGACGGTGACTCCCCACCATCCGCCCAGTTCCTCGCGGGCCTTCTCGGCAACGAAGATGGGCTCGGCCCCAACGCGCCGGAAGTCGTTCACAACCTGAAACAGCATCCAGTCTTCGGCGCCCGGACGGTAGGGGCCGGCGACGGGCAGGGTGCCAGGGAGTGGGTTGTCGTGGACGGTGCAGCCACGGATGAGCAAGGCGGGGTTCATGGCGTCTTCCTCTGTGATGGCTTCCGGCATCGTCCGTCCGGATGCCCCGGCGGTGGTGGCACCACGAGAGGCAAGATATCGGTGCGGGAAGTGCAGGAAGTGGTTTCCCCGTTTACCGCAGTTTCCGCACTTGGCCCCCGTGGGTGTTGGTGCGGGGAAACCTCTGTAGGTTCCCCGCCCCGCACCACCGGGGCGGCTTTCAGAATTGGTGCAGTAAGTCCGTCGTTCGACGAGTCCGCCCCCGGGACGTAGTAGCTGTCGCCGGTTGCGGACTTGATGACCTTCCCCCGGGCGACCAAACGGGCAACCCGGTCGGCAAACGAACGATGGGAGATTCCACAGGAGGCGATGGCAGCCCTCCGCCAGTCGCCGAAGCAGAGCCGCTTGCTGGAGAGCGGCGCAAGAATCGTGTCGTCGGTGTAGAGCTGTGGACGCCCCGCGACTTGTTTCAGGCGGGCCGGGTCGGCATCGGCGTCGACAGTGAAGACGGGCGCCTTCCAGCGGACAACGAAGGGCTGGACCGGCGGCAGCGTCCGAAGCACGGCCTCGACCGCGAAGGCCCCGTCGTCCTCGTGGCGGGTCAACGTCAGGAGGGAATCGGGGTCCCGTGCGAAAACGCCGGAGCCCGAAACCCGGTCCATCGCCTCCTTGCCCGCGGCGTTCCCCTTGGCGAAGTGCGCCGCGCAGGCGAGTGCCGCTCCGGTGTCCGCCGTGATACCCTCGAAGACGGCAAGAAGGGATTCGATGTCGCCCGCCTTGTTTTCATCGCGTCCGGCCAGGAGCTTGTAGATGGGATCGAGTACGACGAGGGACAGGCCGGCGAGCTGGCGCTGGCCGATCTCGCTCCGAATCTCCTCGGCGGAAACGCGCCTTCCGCGAAGGTTCCACAGGGTGAGCCGATCCCGCTCGACGTTGATTCCGCGCGACTTCGCAATCCAAGCGATGCGGGACGCGGCACACCACGTGGGCAACTCGAGGTTGACCACCAACACGCGGCCCGGGGTGACTTCCCTCCCCAGCCAAGGAACCCCGTGGGCAACGGACAGGGCGAGGTCGAGGATGGCCCAAGATTTCATCGACTTGGATTGCCCGCCGATCACCACCTTCTCGCCCTGCCGGAACAGCCCAGCGACAAGCTCCGGAGGCGGAGGCAATGCCTGGGCGATCAGGGATGCCGCGTCGTCGAATGGCGGAAGCGGCGGCCCGGAAGCCCCGAGGGGCGGCGGCACGTACTCGCGCAGAGAAGCGTTCACGCGCACACCTCCGGGCGGAAGTACCACACGACTTGCCTGGCCCCAGTGTCCCGAATCCCGCCGGGCATGCGCACGAACTGGCAGCGGCACCAGGTGGCGGGGTCCGCGCCCAGTTTCACGGCATACTCGAAGAACCGCCGGCAAACCGCCTCGTCTGGGTGGGCGCGGTACCAGCCGTGCAAGGATTTTCTGCCAGAGTGCACCACCAAGGCGAGCGGTGCGAAGTCCGCCAGATGCCCGAGAACCGCGGCTTGTTCGTCGGCTGTCGCCCCCTCGATGTCGCTCTCGGCGACGATGAAACGGCGCGGCCCGGTGTTGCCGAGGCATCGCGCCGAGGTACGACCGTCGGTCGTCCGCCCGTGCGGTGTCGTCATCGGTGACGGGACGATGAGCTGCAGCCCGGCCAGCCGGCCACGCAATGCCTCTCGCGGCAGGGTCACGGGCCGTTCCTTGCGGGTAGCGACGCACAGCAAGGGGTTGCCCGGGAAGAGCGAGGCCACGAGGCCGTCAACGTCCGGGGCCGTGTCGAACCGAACAGGGTTGGCCTCATACAGGTCCGATAGGCCGAAGCCCGTCGCGAGTACGGACGCGCGCAGGGGCTCGTCCACGGCGGGCCACCTGGGCGGGTCGGCGACGGATGTTCCTCCGGGGGCGATGGCGCGGGATGCACCCGGTTGCCATGCGTGGGCGCCGGAGTTCTTGACGGCATGCTGGATCTCACGGGCGGGAACGTGCCGACCGCATCCCTCGACCGCCGCAGCGAGGAGTCGTTCGATCTCATCGGGCGCCCGGTGCGCGTGCAACTGTCGGGCCACTCGGAACAACCACCCGTGAAGTCCGGTGCCGGCGGCGGGCGGGGAGGCAATGAGATCGTGGACGAACCGTGGGAGTTCGTTGCTGGCGCGCCGCGCGGGAGGCGCGAACTGGGCGGTGTAGATCATCGCGCCCCCTCCCCAGCGCGAAGGGCTGCTTTCGGGGCGTACGGATCACGCGTCGGATCGGGGTATCGCCGTCGCCAAGCCGCCCATGCGTCGAGGTCGCCCGGGACGGGGCGTCGGCCAGTAAGGAGGTCTCCGAAGCTGACCGAGGTTCCGAGGGCGAGGCGATAGAGGTCGGCATCGGGCAGACCCGTAAAGTGGTCCGTCGCCTGGGCGGATGAATGATGCGGTGTCATGGCGCGGGATTTGCGCCCCCCATCGGAGAATGGCACCGTCGCGGCAGATTCGAGCTGCCACGGGCCGGCGTCACCGAAAGGGGGCGTCGGCCTTTTTCAGTTGGAAGAGGCTGCCCCCGACTGCACCAGCGCCCGGATCGATGCCACGTCGATCAGGGTGATTCCCCGCTTGGCACCCTCGCCCTTCAGACGCATCACCCGAATGAGCCCGCGCCGTTCGAGGTCATAAACAGCGGGTCTTGAGATGCCGAGTAGTCGAGCACAGGTCCCCGGTCGACAAGTGAGCGCGTCGGGAGGAAGTTCGCAGTTCTTGGGTTCGACGTGTTTGACGCGATTGACTTTTCGCATGGCGGCGTTGTAGCGCCGCGCTCCACCCGGCCAGGTGGCGGTTCTTCGCTCGCGGGCTTCTGTTCGCCACCGGAAGCCCTCAGTTCCCGATTCTCGCCGCCCAGTTCCGTGAACAAGGGGGCAAAATTCTCTCGACGATCCTCCGGGCCCGCCGCGCTGCCGGTAGCGCTACGG
The DNA here is from genome assembly GCA_964608505.1 of uncultured Verrucomicrobiota bacterium. Lineage (GTDB taxonomy): Bacteria > Verrucomicrobiota > Verrucomicrobiia > Limisphaerales > CAIMTB01 > CAIMTB01. Next base: position 1,436 of record CAZSOV010000356.1, on the reverse strand, counting down.
ATGTCGATGTCGGCTCCAGTAACGCACGACCAGGAGCAGTTCGGCACTCGCCTGCCGCGTTGCGAGGCCTTCCTCCACCTCCTGCCGGAGGCTCCCATCAGCATCGTCCGCCAGCCTCTTGATTGCGGCCTGAAATGCCTTCTCCAGTCCCCGCGGCGTCGTGATCCCGCACGCGGTCGGTATCCGCTTCGTTGGCCGCTTCGCATGGCCTCGCCCTGCTTCTGCCGGGGCCAATTCGACGACCCAGTCCGAGAATGCGTATGGCGTCAGCCAGCGTGCCCCGGTTGTTCTGGCCTCGGTGACCATGTTCAGGCGAAGTGCCGTCAACTCTCCGGGCGTGGCAGGGATATCGGGCAGGATCGGGGGCGCCTTGGCAGCCAGATTGGCCTCGGCTGCTGCGAGCAAACGGCTCGCCTCGTCGAGATGGGCAACAGGGTCCCCGCCCGGGCCGGCCATCGTCGCGGCCAGCATGGCGATTCGAAAGGCTGCTTCATCGGATGATTTCATGCGTCGTGATGGGAACCCCGGGCGGCTTCCGGGGGCGGTTCGTGGAACTTGGGGCGGTCAGCATGGCCCCGACTTCGCCCCCCAGCCCGTGCCGGGGAGCGGCGTCGAGGTCAGTTGCCGGCACCGGCCAGGGCGGCCTCCATGCGGGCGATGCCCTCGGCGCGTTGCTTTGCGCGGCGGGCCTCGACGGCTTCCGTAACGAGGGCCGAGACGGCTTCCCGGATGCCGGTGCCCAGTTCCGCGGCGACGTTGCCCACAACACCCCAGTCCGAGGCTTCAAGGCGGACGCGGAGGATGGCCTCGACCTCGTCGAACGAATTCCGCCGGAGCCACGCCGCCCGCCCGAGGCTGCGACGGGCCTTTCGCTCTCCGGCCTCGGCCTCGGCGCGGTTCCGGGCGCCGATCTCGCTCGCCAGGTCGCGCAACCGCGGGTCCGCACTTCGGATCAGGCCGAGATACCGCAGGGCATGCGGCGCGCGCTGCTCGAATTCGCGCTCCCATGCAAGCCGGTCTGCGGACTTCGCCGCGGCGGGACGCTCCTGCGGCTCCGCGTTCAACGCCCGGGTGACCGCTTGGGATGGCGTGACGCCAAGGGCGGAAGCGAGCCGGTGAATCTTGGTGCGGGTTTCCCGGCGAACGTGCAGGGAAACGCGCCGAACGTCGGGGTTGCGATTCGTGGTCTTCATGATGTTGCCTTTGCTCGCCGGGGGCCGGTGTTCTGATCACCGATGCGGTTCTGGTTGGTTGCCTTCCCGTGCCGCGTGCCCCCGGCACTCCACGGGAAGGAAATCGTCAGACTCTCGGGACCTTTTCGAGGTTGGTGCGGAGGGCTTCGAGTTCCCGGTGGGTGTATCCGGCGTGGACGTTGGCATCAGAATGCCCGGTCAACCGCATGCGCACGTCCTCGGCGACGCCGGCATTGGCCAGGG
>CAZSOV010000355.1:0-7555 GCA_964608505.1 uncultured Verrucomicrobiota bacterium | reverse complement strand
TGAACCCGGTGCGGGCGGGTATCGTGCAGGATCCCAAGGACTACCGTTGGAGCGGATACGGGGAGGCGGTGGCGGGGAAGAGGGGGTCGCGGCTGGGGATCCAGACGCTGGTGACGGCGCTGCAACGGGGTCGGGAGGAGAACGTGAGCCGGTCGTTGGAGGTGTACCGGAGCTGGTTGTACCGGGAGGGGGACGAACGGCGGGAGGCGACGGGGCCGGATGGACGTTCGGCGCGCGGCGCGGTGAACGCGACGGCGGTGTCGGAGGTGCTGGCGGCGAAGGGGGGATTACCGTTGCGCGAATATGTTCGGTGCCGGGTACGGTACTTCTGTGACGGGGCGGCGCTGGGGAGTCGGGAGTTCGTGGAGGGGGTTTTCCGGCAGCACCGGGAGAAGTTCGGGAGGAAGCGGAAGGACGGGGCGCGGCGGATGAGGGGAATGAACGCCGGGGAGTTATTCACGCTGCGCGATCTGCGGAAGGACGTGTTCGGTTAGGCGCGCCGGTAAAGGGCGGGATCGCACGCGGAGGGTCTGTCCGGGGCGCGCTGACCCACCCGGGCCTCTGTCGCGGCTACCCTCGTACGAAGGGGAATCCGCCGACGCAAGGCCATCCCGCCTCGTCGACCCGCCGCCGCAGGACGAGACAATCCGCGGAAAGCGCCCGTTGATTTCGGTCCCGGCCTCGCTAACCTCGTGGACCGATGCGGTCCGTGATTCAGCCCCAAAAAAGTTCCCTCCCCTTCCGGCACCTGTGCAAGGCCGCCTTCCTCGTGGCCGCGGCCATGATCGCCGGTTGCGGCCGGGAAGAGGCGGTCGTGTACGAGGCCCCCAAGGCCACGCCTCCTCCTGCCGCGCCCCACGGCGCCATGGGCGCCCACGGCGGCATGGAGCAGATGTCTGCCCGGCCGGGCCTCAAGTGGAAAGCCCTCCCGGAAGGCTGGACGTCCGCCGGCGCCACGGGCATGCGCGTCGCGAACTTCACCCTCGCCGGAGCCAACGGTGCCACCGGAGCCGAGCTCGCGGTCATCCCCCTCCCCGGCACCGGGGGCGGTGACGTCGAGTTGGTCAATCTGTGGCGCAGCCAGCTCGCCCTCGCTCCCATCACCGACGCGGATCTGAAGTCCCATACCGAGGAAATGTCGATCCAAGGCCAGACGATCCGCCTGTTCCAGATCGTCGGGACTTCGGGTGCCGACACCAACGCGGCTTCCGGCAACCAGATCCTCGTCGCGGCCATCCGCAAGGACGGATTCACCTGGTTCTTCAAAATGTCGGGCGACGCCGGCTCCGTCGCAGCCCACCGGGAACGGCTCAAGGCCTTTCTCGGCGACCTCGAGTACACCGCCCCGGAAGCAGCGCCCGCTCCCCCCATGATGGCGGCCAACGCCCGCCCCGGCGGCCCGGCGTCGGCCCCCTCCGACGACGGGCATGTCCATGGCCAGCCCCAGTGGACCCCCCCGTCCGCCTGGCAGGCAGTGCCGTCGCCCCAGATGGTGTTCAGCAAGTGGACCTATGCCGACCCGAAAGGCGGCAAGGCCGACATCACGGTCAGCGTGTTTCCCGGGGAAACCGGCGGGCTGACCGCCAACCTGAACCGTTGGCGCGCCCAGGTCGGACTCCAGCCCGCGCCGGACGCCGAACTCGCCAAGTACGCCGACAACACCGAGGTCCTCGGCGGCAAGGCGACCCTGGTGGACTTCACCGGTTCGAGCGTCGAGTCCGGCGAGGAGAATCGCATCGTGGCCGCCATCGTGAAGCGCGACGGCCAGAGCTGGTTCTACAAGATCCTCGGGGCCCGGTCGGCCGTCGAAAGCCAGCGCGACGCCTTCGTGAAATTCGTTCAATCGGTGGCCTACGAACCGGCGCACTAGTCCGGACTGGATGCGCGGCCCGCCCGAGCACGCGCGCCCGACCACGCCCCCCTTCCCAACCGCCGCCTCCCTCCGCCCCATGACCTGGCTCTTCAAGCCCCTGGCCTCACTCCGACTCACGTTGATCCTGCTCTTCCTGAGCCTGATCCTGGTCTTCCTCGGCACCATGGCCCAGGAACCCCTGGGTCTGTACCTCGCCCAGGCCCGCTTTTTCCACAGCAGTTTCGTCGACCTCGCCAGCATGACGGCCGCGGTGAAAAAGACCCTGCAGATGATCCACATCTACCTGCCGCCCTCCACGGCGGTCGAGGTCCTGCAGGCCCCGCGCATCCCGATCTTCCCCGGCGGCTATCTCCTCGGCGCGGCACTCCTGGTCAATCTCATCGCCGGACACCTCACCCGCTTCAAACTCGGCTGGAAGAAATCCGGCATCTTTCTCGTCCACGCCGGCATCATCGTCCTTTTGGTCGGCCAGTTGCTCACGGACGTCACCTCCCGCGAGAGCGCCATGCGTCTCACGGAGGGCGAGACGAAGAATTACTCCGAGAGCGACCGTCAGTGCGAACTGGCCGTCACCGAAACCACCGCGGGCGACAAGGATCGCGTCGTCGCCTTCCCGGATTCCCTGCTGGCGTCCGAAGCCGTGCTTGTGCGGCCCGAGCTGCCCTTCACCCTGAAGGTCGCGAGGTACTACCCGAACTCCATGCTGACCAACCGGGCGTCCGTGCCGGACGCCCCGCCGGTGACCGCCGGCCCGGGCACCCGGTTCGCCCCCCGCGAACTGCCCCGCGTCACCACGCTCGACATGCGCGACGTGCCCAGCGCCATCGTCGATTTGTCCGGGCCCGACGGCTTCAAGGAATCGGTCCTCGTGACCGAGTGGATCGACCGCCCCCACTCCTTCACCGTCCAGAACCGGTCGTTCGAGCTCAGCCTCCGACTGCGTCGGCACTACAAGGATTTCAGCCTGACTCTGCTCGACTTTCGCCACGACAAATACCGCGGCACCGACATTCCCAAAAACTACTCCAGCCAGGTTCGCCTGAAGAACCCGAAGACGGGCGAGGACCGCGAGGTCCTGATCTTCATGAACAACCCGCTCCGGTACCAGGGTCTCACGTTCTACCAGGCCAGCTTCGACAAGCGGGACGATCGCGTCACCATCCTTCAGGTCGTCCACAACCCCGCCTGGCTCGCCCCCTATGTGGCCTGCATCGCCGTCGGCGTCGGCCTGCTCGTCCAGTTCGGCATCCATCTCGTCGGATTCCTGAAACGCTCCGGTGCGACCGCCACGGCCACCTCCGCTGCCGCGACGCCGGACTCCACCTCCACCCGGGCATGAGATGAGCCCAGGCCTGGCACGCCGGGTCGTCTGGTTCGGGCTGGCCTTCCTGCTCCTCGCCCCGACGCTGGCCCTGATCCGCCTGAGCCGCGTCGTCGATGGCTGGCTCCTGCTTGGCCTCTCCTTCGGGCTCTCGCTGCAGGCCTTCCTGCTCCATCGCAGCGACAAGCGGCGCGCGGAAACCGGCGCGGGGCGCATTCCCGAAGCCACCCTCCACGCCGCGGAGCTCATCGGAGGCTGGCCGGGGGCTCTCGTGGCCCAGCGCCTGTTCCGCCACAAGACCGCGAAGACCTCCTACCAAGTCGTCTTTTGGCTCATCATCCTCCTCCACCAGGTCGTGGCCTTCGAGTACGCGACCGGCGGCTGGATCTTCCGCCGCGTGACGGGCGCGCGCTGATCGACCTCAACGGGAGGAGGTCGTCCCGAGATCGAAGGCCAGGAGTTGTCGGGCATCCCGGAGGAACAACCGACCTCCTGCCAGCGCGGGATGGCTCCAAGTCTTCCCGGAAACGTGGGCTCGGCCAAGTTCGTGATAGCGGGCCGGGTCGGCGGCGACGAGCACCAGCAGGCCATCCTCCGTGTGCACCAGCAGCCGCTTCCCGACCGCCAGCGTGGCCGAGAAGCCGGTGATGGGTTTGCCTCCAAAGCCGGGCTGGGACCACTTCAGATCACCCGTGGCGGCATCCAAACAGAGCAGGTCCTTGTCGGGGCCCTGGCCGTACAGGTGGCCCTCGACTTCCACCAGGGTGGCGATGCTGATCTTGAGCTGCGGCTGATGCCAGTGGGTGCGGGTCGCCCAACCCTCGCCGCCCCGCGTGACGCGCAGACTCCGGTATCCGAGGGTGTGGGACGAGATCAGGAAATCGACGGACTCCCCGCGTGCGATGGCGATGGGGGTCGCCGCGTGCCGGTTGGCGTGGCTCCGCAACGGGAACTTCCAGAGCGGCGCGCCCGTGTCGGGATCGTGGCCGGTCAGGCCGCCGGCGGTATAGGCCACGACGTGGTCCTGATCGGCGAACCGGGCAATGACCAACGGCGCGTACGCGGTCTCGTCGCGTCCGGATCGCCACACCTCGCGTCCGGTGACCTTGTCGAAGGCGGCAATGGACGCGCCGTTCGTGGCGCCGACCTGGACGTAGACCCGGGAGCCGAGGATGGCGGGGGCACCGGTATGGCCACGACGGCGGGACGCGGCATCGACGGCGTCGTTACCTCCGACAAAGGCAACGCCGTAATCGCGTTCGAAACTGAAGCCCCAGAGCCTCCGGCCATCGACCTGGTCCAGGCAGGCGAACTCGCCCTTGATGGACTGGAGGTAGAGTCGCCCTTCGTCGGCCAGCGGGGTGCACCGGGGACCGGAACCCCATTCGTCGCCGAAGGATTCGGCAAACGGGGTGCGCCACAGTTCCCGACCGCTATCGATGTCGAAGGCTCGCACCGTTTCGCGGCGCTCGTGTTCGTCGGCGAGGAAGAGACGCGAGCCGACGACGATGGGACTGGAGAACCCGCCGCCGACGGGAACGCGCCAGCGAGGTTCCAGCTGGGCCGGAAGTCGGACGGGGAGGACCTCGCCGGGCGCGGCATGACCGTCGCGACGAGGACCGCGCCATTGGGGCCAGTCACCCGCGCCGGACGGGAGGGACACGAGGACGGTGAGCAGGCAGGTGGCGAGACCGAGGGCGGAACCGCAACGGGGACTGCTTATCCGCGAAGCGCGGAGGCACCGGAGGAAAAAGGGCGAGTGGGGCATGGGGACCGGTGAGTATGGCAGTCCCGAAGGTGCTTCGCCACTCGCCATTCATCTCCCGGAACGCCGCGTGCGTCCTGCGGACCGCCAGGACGACTTTTGCCGCGGCCCCCCGCCGGCCCGCGGTCCGGGGCCGGCGGCTACCAGGAGCCGTCGACGAGCATCGAGGTGATGTTGCGGGCGAGATTGGCCGCGAGGAGGGGCATGGCCTGGCGTTCGGCGCTGGGCAGGTCGTTCTGGATGCGGAGCATGGTATGGCCGATGACCTCGCGGTCGAGGAGGGTCTTGCCACTGCCCCGTTCGGTGGCGGTGACGCGCGCGACGATTTCGAGGCGGTAATCGCGAAGGATCCGGACGTCGGTCGCAGTGAAACTCTGCTGCTCCCGACGGATGTCGATGACGACGCCGGACACCACGATGTCAGCGTCGCCGTGTCGGGCGATCCGATAGGTTCCCTCCTGCTGAAGCTGGGAGCGGAGGGCCATGGCGATGTTCTCGGTGACGCGGGGCTCGAGGGTCCGATTCTCGAAGGGCTGGACGGCGACGGCCCGGGCGCCGGGAGTGGCGCCACTGGAAGGGCCGACGTGATAGGCACAGCCCGTGCCGGCGACCAGACAGGCCGCGAGGAGGCCGAGGGTGCGGCGAAAGGATCGGTTCATTTCCTCGGGGCAGGCGCGTTGGTGGGCAGCGAAGAGAGAGGCACAAAAGGCACTTCGTTGGTATTGCCTTTGTTCAGCGCCGTGCGGCGGGCGCCGACCCGGGCAAGTCGTTCGCGGGCATCCTTGACCCGGTCGGCATCAGGCTCGCGTACATTCCGGGTATAAATGTCGATCACCTCGTTGTAATAGATCAGGGCGCCGTCGAGGCGGCGCTTCCTCTCGTAGTACCGCGCGATCTGGTAGCTGCCCTCGGCCTGGACCCGGTAGAGCTCGACGATGTTGGTGCGGACTTGGGGGACGCGGGGGTCATCGGGAAACAGGGCGATGAAGTCGGTAAACGCGTTGATGGCCCGTCCGGCGGCGCTCTGGTCGTACTCGGCCTCCTCGGCCTCCTGGAGGTGGGCCCGGCCCATCTTGTAGTGGGCCTCGGAGGCAACCTGAGGCTGGTCGTTGTATCGGTCGGCCGCACGCTCGTAGGCGCGCACCGCGAGCAGCCATTCCTTCTGCTTCTCCCGGGCGGCGCCGATGTTCATCTGGGCCTGGGGTGCCACCGCCGAGTACGGGCCGTTGCGAATGAGCTTCTCGTACATGTCGACCACCTTGTCCCGGTCGGGACCGAGCGGGATCACACCCCAGAGATAGAACCACTTGCCGTTGAGATACTCGGTGGCGATGCCGAACTGGCGCTGGAGCACCTCGTCGTAGTTGTCGAGTTTGGGGTACTTCTCGACCAACTGCTGGAAGGCCTTGAAGGCGCGGTCGGAACGGTGGCGTTCCTCGTAGGCACGCCCCAGGAGAAACTGGGCGCGCGGGGCGAAATCGGAAAGGGGCCAGACCTTGGTGACGCGGCGCGCCGCCTTGCTGGCCAGGCGGAACTTGCCGGCATCGAAGGCCTCCTGGGCGACCTCGAGCTGGTCCTTGGCCCGGTTGCGCTGCCAGCGGGCGCCGCCCTCCGGTTCATAGGTCCAACCTTCACCGGGCCGATAGATCAGGGGGGCGGGCGAGCGCAACGGGACGAGACAAAGCACCGCCAGCAACGTCCCGAGGCCCAGCGAGCGAATGCGCATGGCCGGCACGCTAGGAGACCCTGTCCCGGGGCGTCAAGGAACGTGGTCGGGACCGCGGATGGCGGTGCGCCAGGGTTGTGTTCGGGACGTCACGGGCGACGTGGCAGGGAGGGAAAAGAGGCCCATGGCCGGGGACTTGGAGAGGGGGGGGGAAGACGGCAGATTCCGAACAGGCACGAAGGAGAAAACCATGAATTATTTACCACGGTTTTGGAGTCGATGATCACTTTTTATTCCCGCGGTTTTCTTACTGTGCACCCGAAAAAGCCATCAATCAATGAGGTAATCCCGCGGTTTATATGATTGCAACCGGAGCGGGGGGCGGTCACCCTTTTCCCATGCCGCGTCCCCGGCTCAAGGCACCGCCGGACCTGCCGCTCGCCTACTACCACTGCGTGTCCCGGATCGTGGATCGACGCTTTATCTTCGCCCCCGCGGAGAAGGAGCACTTCGTCCGGTTGCTCCGCGAGTGCGAGGCGTTCTGCGAGGTTCGCGTCCTGACCTACTGTCTGATGTCCAATCACTTCCATGTGCTGGTCGAGGTCCCGCGCCGGCCTGCGCCGGAAAACCGGCCCTCGGCGGAGCAGGTGCTGGCGAAGCTGGCCAGGCTTTCGGGGCATCAGAACGTGGGGATGGTGCGGCAACGGTTCGAGATGTATCGCCAGGCCCGCGACGCCGAGGGGGAGGCGAAGTACCTGGCGACTTTCCATGCCCGGATGTGGGACGTGAGCGAGTTCATCCGGGTGCTGAAGCAGCGGTTCACGCTTTGGTACAACGTGCGCGCGGGGCGCAAGGGCACGCTGTGGGAGGACCGGTTCAAGAGCGTGCTGGTGGAGGGCGCAGGGCAGGCGTTGACGACGATGGCGGCGT
>CAZSOV010000354.1:0-7589 GCA_964608505.1 uncultured Verrucomicrobiota bacterium | reverse complement strand
CGGGGGTTGAAACCCCCGGCTACCTTCGCAGGGTCGCTCCGCGACCAGGAAGCCACGGTCGGACACCTCGTTGCGACTCGCCATGAACCGACCCCAGCAACCGCGCCGCCCGGTAAGGGCACTGGGCCTGCAAGGTGTCGGTCGGGTGTCCCCCGCGACCACGTGCCGTCCGCGGTTCCTGGTCCCAACCCGTGTCCTGATCTCGTCCGGTCTCCCATGAAAACGAACCCGCGCAGGTTGACAACGGTCCTGGCTCTGCTGGCAGCGGCGGGGCTGTGCGCGTTCCTCGCCGTTCGGAAGGGGCCGGAGCTGCCGACGACGGTGGAGCCCGTGTCGACGCGCGAGGTGCCGAGATCGATCCTGGCCCTGCGGGAGGGACGGCTGTACGCGGAGGGCGAAACCGCTCCGTTCACGGGGCTGATGGTGGAGCATTATCCCTCCGGCGAACCGCGGTCGCGCACGCAGGTGGCCGCGGGTTGGCTGCATGGCCTCAGCGAGGGCTGGTTCACGAACGGCGTCCGGCAGGTCCGCGAGGAGTTCCGCGACAACGTGGCCGACGGCCTGCGTACGCGCTGGTACCCGGACGGCACGAAGGCGGCCGAGACTCCCATCGTCAACGGCAAGGTTCACGGCCTGCACCGCCGCTGGCACGCGAACGGACGGCTCTCCGCCGAGGTCGAAATGCGGGACGATCAGCCGGATGGCTGGTCCCGTGCATTTGGGGAGGACGGCTCGCTGGTCGCGGAGGTGCGGATGGAGAAGGGGCGGGTGGTCGAGCGCCGGACCGCGACCGCGGCACGCCGTCCCGACGCGGACGCCGGAGCCCTGGCTGCCACGGGATCCACGACCCCATGATCGTCGCGCGGCCAACGTGGGGGAGGTGGGTCTCGCTGGCCTGGCTGCTGCCGGCCATCGCCGGGGCCGCCGAGCGCTCCAGCGCCGATTATCGGCTGACCCTGGAAGCCGTCTCCGCGGGTGGGGGAAGCGCCGCATCCTCGCACTACGGCAACCTCGGGCTCGTCGGGGACCCGGGAGGCGTCGCCACCGCGGGGCCGGACGCAGTCGAGGTTCGAAACGTCGCCGGGTTCGTCGGCCAGACGGTGGCGGTCGTGGCGGGGAGGCGGGTCTTCTACAACCAATCGGTCCGGGACGGGAATTCGGCGACCGCGAACGCGGCGGACGATGGGGCCGTGGCCACGGACAAGCGGGCGCTCCTGCCCGGCGGGACGGCCACGTTCTCGAACTACACCAGCTACTCGCGCGGCATCAACGGGCTGATGGTCGACATCGCGGAACTCGCCGGAACACCCGGCGCGGGCAGTTTCGCGCTCGCGATGGGCAACGATTCCGAACCGTCGGGTTGGGCGACGGCTCCCGCGCCCGGCGTGAGCGTCCGCTGGGGGGCGGGGGCAGGTGGATCGGATCGCGTGACGCTGGTTTGGGGCAACGGCGCGATCCGGCAGATCTGGCTGCAAACGACCGTGCTCGCCGACGCGGTCACCGGACTGGGCGCGTCCGACCTGTTCTATTTCGGCAACGCCATCGGGGAGACCGGCAACGATCCGACCTCGGCCAAGGTCACCGCGGCGGACGCCCTGCGCGTGCTGGGGAACGTCAGCGCGTCCGCGGGCGTGGAAAACGCGTTCGACATCAACCGCGACGGCAAGGTCGGCGCCGCCGATCGCCTCGTCGTGCTCGGGAACCTCTCGGCACTGGCACCGTTGCAGCTGATCGACCTCGGGACCGGCGGCTCGCCGGCCCTTGCGTTCCAGCCGGGGCCCGCCGGGGTTTGGAATGGCGAGGTCCGCACGGACCCGCGAGGCCTGGCCGTGCGCTGGATCGCCGACGGCGCGCCGGTGCGAATCTGGACCACCGACCGGTTGTCCGCGGGTATCTGGGAGTTGTACGACGAGGTCGGGGCGGGACGCGCCGCGGGCGAACCCGTGGAAACCGTCTTGCCGCTGGATGTGCAGGATGCCGCCCGGATTTATCGCCTCGACGCGCGCTCGTCCGGGGCAGGGGCATCCGACGGGCTGGGAGGCACGCAACCATGATTCGTGGAATGTCATCGAAACGGTCCGCGATCCGCGCGGAGGGATCGGCGCGGGGCGTCCGGGCTCGGGCGACCTTGGGATGCCTGCTGGTGTCCGCCTTCCCGGTGGCGGCATGCGCCGCCGGAATCGAAGGGCTCGGCACGTCCCCGATCCTGGCCGGCAGGGCGTTTGACATCGGCGCATTGCGCCGCGAACTGGCCGGAACCCCGGACGGGGAGGCGCGTGGCTATCTGTCGCTTCCGGACCCGGCGATGCAGGGTTTTTCGGAAACACCCACGGCGCGACCGACGCCCTCGCCCTGGAACCTCGCGCCCGGGGGCAGCGTGGCCGGCACCGAACGGCGCGGGATGTCGCGGGAGACCGGGGAGCCGAGGTTGGAGGTGCTGGGGGACATGCGGTCGCGCAACCAGGGACTCTCCGGGGTCGTGCAGGGCTTCGTCGAATGGGTCTCCGGCTGGCAACCGGTGGTGGAGGGGGGGGCCTCGTTCTCCGATTCGGGCGGTCCCGCGCCCGAAGCGTGCCTGGCCCCGATGGCGGAGGCGGCGTCGACGTCGCCGATGGCTCCCCTGAGCGCCGGCCCGGGAATTACGCTGGGTCTCGGGAACGGCGAGCCGATCCGGCTCCTGCCCGGACTGGCGGGGCAGGTGATCGACCTGTATCTCCGCAACGACGGGGCCGCGGTTTCGGTGGGTGGGCTCGACCTGAAGATCGGGGTGACCGGCGCGGGGGCGCCCGGGCCCGTGCTCGGCGGGGTCGATCTCCGGGCCGGGCTGCTCTTCACCGCCGGCAACGCGGTGCAGGGGGCGGATGCCGCCAACACCGGCAGCCTGCAGTTCTGGAGCGTCTCCATCAACGATCCGTCCTCGCCGCCCTCGCTGAACGGTGGCGGTTCCTCGACCAAGGTGGGGACCGTGTCGATCAGCACCGTCGGGTTGACGGGCGGGACGTGGTCGCTCTCGGCAATCCTGCCGGACACGGCGGTGGTGGATCCGTTCGGCGACATGCTGTCGCTGGCGGTGACCGACGGGACGCTGGAGGTGGTCCCGGAAGCGACGACGACGGCCCTGGCGAGCGGGCTGGCCCTGCTGGGCTGGGCGTGGGGTCGGCGGCGGGCCCGGACGTGACCCCGGATCGGTGGTCTGGTAGCACGCGCGGCGACGCGCGATGTCCTTTTGCACGGCCATTTTTCTGGTCTTCCTGCCCGCGGTGTTCGCCCTGCATTGGGCGGGCCGGGGGCGCGGCTGGCAGAACGGAGTGCTGCTGGTCGCCAGTTACGCGTTCTATGGCTGGTGGGATTGGCGGTTCTGCGGACTGATGCTGGGCTCGTCGGTGCTGGATTACGCGGTTGCCCGGCGCGTGCACGCGGAGACCCGGGAGAACGCGCGGAAACGCTGGGTGCTGGCCGCGGTGGGGGTGCACCTGGTGGTGTTGGGTTACTTCAAGTACTTCGGGTTCTTCGCGGACAGTTTCGTCGTGCTGCTGAGCGCGCTCGGCCTGGACCTGCCGACCACCGCGGTCGTCGTGATCCTGCCGCTGGGAATCAGCTTCTACACCTTCCAGAGCATGGCGTACGTGATCGACGTGCACCGGCGGAAGGTCGCGCCGTCCACGAACCTGGCGGAGTACCTCGTGTTCGTGGCGTTCTTTCCCCAGTTGGTGGCAGGCCCCATCGAACGGGCCGGAGACCTGCTTCCCCAGTTTCGCGCGGCACGGCGGTTCTCCCGGGAAGCCGCCATCGACGGCCTGCGCCTGATGCTCTGGGGATTCACCAAGAAAATGCTGGTCGCCGACAACCTCGCGGGCGTCGTGAACCCGATCTTCGAGCGGGCCGCGACGGCGTCGGCGTGGGAATTGTGGCTGGGCGCGGCGGGGTTCGGCTTCCAGATCTACGGCGATTTCTCGGGCTACTCCGACATCGCGGCCGGTCTCGGCGCGCTGTTCGGCATCCGGCTCTCCAGGAACTTCCGGCTGCCCTATTTCGCCGGCAGCCTGACCGAATTCTGGCGGCGCTGGCATGTCACGCTGTCGGAGTGGATGCGGGACTACGTGTACGTGCCGCTCGGAGGAAGCCGGGGTTCCACCCGGCGCGGGGTGGCCGCCCTGACCGCGACGTTCCTCCTCAGCGGATTCTGGCACGGAGCGGACTGGCGGTTCCTGTGGTGGGGGGCGTTTCACGGCGTCGGCGTATCCCTGGTCCACGCGTTCCGGCGCCGGCGCACGGACGGGGGCAACGGCGCGCGTCCGGCCCGCCGCGCCGGCTTCGGGGGCATCGCGGCCACCTTCGCCTTCGTGACGGTGGGCTGGGTGTTCTTCCGGGCGCCGTCCGCCGGGGTGGCCTGGGACATCCTGGGGCGCATGCTGCTCCCGGGATGGGGCACCTGGGCGTGGAGCGGGGCCGGGAGCTGGCTGGTTTCCCATGGGGCCATCGTTCTCGCGGTGGCAGCCATGGTCGGGACGGAGTGGCTGGGGCGGGACCATTGGAACCCCTGGCGATGGGAACGGCTGCCCCGGGTCACCCGCTGGCTGGGCTATACCGTCGTCCTCTGGATGATTCTGCTGTGGGGCACTCGGCGGTCGGTGGAATTCGTGTACTTCCAGTTTTGATCATGTCCCGCTTCGTCCGCCAGCTGCTGTGCTTCGTCCTCGTCCAGTGGGCGCTGGTGGGGCTCGTGTCGCCGTTCTACACCGTGGACGACGCCGGGAATTACCTGGCCGAGACCGCGGCGAAGCACGCCCGGCTCCAGGCTCTCCCCGGGCCGAAGCTCGTGCTGGTGGGCGGCTCGAGCGCCGCGTTCGGATTTTCCTCCGACCTCCTGGAGACCGCGGTGGGGCGTCCCGTCGTCAACATGGGACTCATGGCGGGTTTGGGCGTGGAGTACATGCTCGCGGAGATCCGGTCGTCCCTGAAACCGGGCGATGCAGTCGTCCTCAGCTTCGAATACGAGCATTTTGCCCGGAAGCGGGTGCAGGGCGAGCCGGTGGCGGGATTCGATCCGGACGCCGTGGAGCAGGTTCTCGAGTATCGCCCGTCGGGGGTGATGGACCTGGGTTGGGATCATGTCCGCCGCCTCCTGCCGCGGCAGGGTTTGCGGATCGCCGGGACGATGGCGAGGCGCCTGACGGGCAGCCTGTGGCGCGCGATTCGCGGAACGCGGGAGCCCGAAGGCTCGCCCTCGGCGCGTCGCGGGTTCAACGACCGGGGCGACTTCGTGTGGCACCGGGGAGCCGAGGCCCGGTCGCGGCGCCCTGCCCTCGGGCCCGCCGGGCCTCCGCCACTGGACGCCGAGGGGTTTCCGAACCGGCGCGTCCTCGACCTGATCCGCGACGAAACCCGGGCACTCGCGACCCGCGGGGTGCGCGTGGCGTGGAGCTTCCCGCCGCGTCCGGAGGAGCTGCTGCTCCGCCAGCCGGACTTGCCGGCTCGCCTGGAAGTTGCCTTGCGGGGCATCGAGGGGCTCGTCGTTCTGGACGCCCCCTCCGACCATGCCTACCCGTGGGCACGGTTCTACGACGCGGAGAACCATCTGGACGGTCCCGGGGCCGGGGAACGGACGGCGCGTCTGGCGCGCGCGTGGACGGCGGCGGGCTTCGGCCCCGCCCGCCGGGAGGGAACGCTCACGGCGCCGGGTTCGGCCAGATGAGGTGGAAGGAATCACGCGTGGCCTTCCATTCGGACGGGGTCACGAAGTGGGCATAGGCCTCGCGGCAGGCCGGCTCGAAATGCCGCACCCATTCGCGGTACTCGGAGCTCACGATGAAGACGAAGTGCCCGCGGGCATCCTGGGCAAGTCCCAGCAGGGCCGGATGTCGGTGTTCCACCGTCTCCGCACCCGCCGAGGGCTGGACCGCACATTTTCCGGTGCCCCATTCCAGGTGCGTGCCGTGGCAGGCGTACACGAGGTCGATGTGCTCCGCGTGGAGGTGGGTCAGATAGAACCCGTAGAAATGCGCGGTCCGCAGCTGGAGTACGCTCGAGATCTCCTCCCCGTTGAAATCCAGGATCTCGAAACGCCGGTCCTCGAACACCCGGGGAAGGCTGAACAGCACATCCTGCACCGGGATTCCCAGCTGCTGCGCCAGTTGCCGGAAGATTCCCTCGTTGATCCGGTGGGGGTCCTTCTCGGCAAATACCCGGACCAACTCGGGATCCTCCTCCGGAACCGCGGACGCGGGAGCAGGCGGAGTCGCCCCGGGTGGTGTCGATCCGACCGGGGGCTGCGTCGCGGGTGCCGCTTCCACTGCCGCCGCCGCCGCCGCGGCCGACGGTGGAAGCGCCGGCACCACCGTGGGGGGCGGAACCTTCGGCGGTGGCACGAACGGCGCGGGCGTCGAAGCCGGAGCCGGCACCACAGCCGGCACCGCAGCCGGGTCGGGGGCGGGGGTGGGAGTCGGGGCGGACGCGGGCATCGTCGTCGTGGTCACCACGTCCGGACCGTCGTCCGGCGGCTTGCCCGGTTCGCCGCTGGACTGGCGGAGAGCGGGGTGGTTGAGGAGTTGCTGGAGCACCTGCGCGGAGAGGCCGCGGTACTTCACGTCCTCCAGCCCCGGGACATGCTCCTCGCCACCGTCGGGGCGGCGACGACGGAAGTACAGGTAGGGAGGGGACAGCCGCAGTAGGATGCCCGGCTTGAGCAGGTCGCACTTGTCGTGGTCCTGGAGGATGTCGAGCTTCTCCTGGGACAGGTGGCCCTTGATTTCGAACCGCGTCCCGGCCCGAATCGTCCAGAAGTGAATGTCGAATCCCGACGAGGCGGCCGTGTTCTCCCGGATCTCGATGGCGACGCCGGCATTCGAGGCGATGGCCCGGGCGTAGTTCGCATTGAGGACGTGTTCGAGTTCGCGTGCCCCCTCCGCATCGGCCGCGTAGCGGACGCCGTCGATCTCGACATGCCGTTGCAGGGGATCGACGTGGAGGGACTCCGGTGCGACGAGCCAGCCGTCGTCGACCAGATGCCGGAGGCCCCGCAGGCCGGTCTCGGTGCGTTCCTCGCCGCGCCACGCCTCGATCAGCGGATGCCCGAGGTGATCGAGGTGCACGCGGAACTGGACCCGGTCCGACCGGGGGCGGGGGTGGTGACCGTGGGAATCGGCAGGCGTCCGGGTCGCCGGGGGGGCGGCGGTGGCATGGCGCTTGTTGAGCGCGGCGGTGAATTGCTCGGCATGCACGGCGTACGCCGGGCGATAGGTTTCCCCGTTGAAATCCACGGCCCCATCCGGATGCACGACGAAGGATTGGGGCGCCTCGATGAGCCCGCGCGTCACCCACTTGAAATGGTCGGTCTGGAACCAGGAACGGCCCGGTTCGAGCACGACGCGCTCCTGTTCGTGGATCAGGGTGAACCCCCTGGGTTTGCCATCCGGGTCGGTGGAGATGGTGGCATGGACGGAGTTCATCGGAAAATCGGGAAGGACCGGTGGGTGACGCTGGCGTGCATCGTAGGCGGGGAAGGGCGGGGGCTCAAGGGGTTGGGGACGGGCCGGCAGGGCCGTTGACAAAGTCCTGCGTGGAACTGCGAGGTGGGGCCGGCGACTGCC
>CAZSOV010000353.1:0-7613 GCA_964608505.1 uncultured Verrucomicrobiota bacterium | reverse complement strand
CGTTTTCCGGGAGGCTCCAGGCGACCCGCGGTCGCGGACGCGTGAAACCGGAGGGACCGTCGCGGAGCGGGAGGGTGGACGCTCAACAATCCAAGGCCATCGAGTCCAGCAGGATGGCGCGGTCGAGGCGCTCCTGGGCCTGGAAGCGGAAGCTGTCCCAAAGGGAGGTGCCAAACCGGGTGGAAGGCGGAGTGCCCGCGTGGAACTCGTCGGCAAACACCTCCGGGGCATTGGGCCCATTCGCGCCGGGAGCCGGCGGGCTCCAGAGCGACGCGAGCGCGAGCGCGAGGCATTCGAGCAGGGCGCGGCGATGATCCCTTCGGAAGCGGCGAACCTGCTCCGGCGTGATCGCCAGAAGCGGCCAGAGGGACTGCAATTCGACGTCGGAATCGAGGCGTCGGACGACATCGAACGAATGGTACTGGCCCCGCAGGTAGGCGTAGGTGAGGAGCGCGAGCATGGCCCGGCGGTCGGGTGCCCGATCCCCGGGCAGTCCGAAGCGGTAATCGCCGCACACCCGTGCGGCCATGTCGTGCACCCGTCGCAGCAAGGCCGGCGGCGGTACCGAACAAGCCAGATCCGCGGACGGCGGCAGGGCGGCCGGGCCGGGGCAGGCAGCGGAGCGAATCGCGTGGGGATATGGAGCCATCGCCGTCATGACGCCCTCAACTTGGTGCTGGCCGGGGGCGGACAGGTGGCTGTTCCGTGACGATTGGGTGACGAGGATCGCGGGAACGCGATCAGGCCGGAGGGGCGAGCGGACGGTCGCGAGCCGATTCAGCGCGCTTCGTCGAAGGACTGGACGGTGAAGCGTTGGAGGCGAACGGGTTCGCGAAGGTGGATCCCGGCCTTCCGACGGGCGATGGCCAGCTGTTGATCGACCGTGTCGATGCCCGCGATGTCCGGGAGCAGGGCCCCGCGACGTCCGTCCTCGGTGGAAACGACCACGCCGTAGCGGCGGGGATCGAGTTCGGTGGGGGAGGCTACCACTTCCAGGGGAGCCACGACGCTCACCTCGAAGCGCAGTTGCTCGAATTCCCGGGCTTGCACGGGCGCGAAGCGGGGATCGCCGAACGCGGCTTCGCGGGCGAGCACCCAGGTTTCGACGGCGACGGAAGGACGTTTGGCGACGAGGGTGCCGATGCAGCCGCGGAGGTCGCCCTGGAGGTTCCGGATCGTGACGAACACCGGGTGGGGTTCCGCCAGAAAGCCCGACGCGACCGGAGGGGGGACGGCGGGATCATCGCGCAGTCGGGCCCACACGGCGGCCCGGGCGATGGCGGGCAGTTCACGGCCCTGCCCGGGTGCCGGGGGCGGTTGGGATGGGGTTGGGGCGTCGGCGGAGGCGGGCATGGGGGCGTTCAAGCCCGGACGAGGCCGAGTTGTCCAGCCAGTCGCTCGAGATCGGTACCGGAACCGGGGAGGCAGGGAAGCAGGCGGCGGGCGTGGGCCTTGACCCACGGGTCGATGCTGGCGCCGGGACGCGGGGTGAGGGTACCGCCGAGGAGGGAGCGCCATTCGGCGGTGCGTTCGGATTCGTAGGCGGCGAGCAGATCGGGCGAGCCCGCCTCGCGGAGCAGGGAGACCAGACGCCGGGCGAGGTCGCCGGCCTCCCGCAGTCCGACGTTCATGCTCTGCATGCCGACGGGGCTCGTCTGGTGGCCGGCGTCGCCGACCAGCCAGCAGCGTCCGATGCCGAACCGGGAGGCCCGCATCCGGTCGAAGCCGGCGAACGTGAGCCAGTCGATTTCGCGGATTCCGGCGTTGTACCAGGGGGCCCGGGTCGCCAGGCGCCGGAGGAGGCGTTCGCGATCCGAGGCGCTGACCTCGTCGTTGAGGACGACGATGGAGCTGCGTTCCTTGGCCGGGTGTTCGACCGGTTCGGAATCGAGTTCGAGGCTCCAGCGCGCGAGGGAACCGCCCTGGGGCCAGAGGACATCGGTGGTGCCGGGCCCGATGGCCACGCGGACCTCGGGTTCGGAGGGGGTGGCGGGTTCGAATTCGAAGACCTCGTAAGTGGCCGGGGTGCCTACGGATTCCGTGCCAATTCCCAGCATCTGCCGGACGTGGGAGCAGCACCCATCGGCGGCGACGAGGTAGCGGGCCCGGACTTCGAGGACGCTGTCGACCATTTCCTCGGATCGCGCGAAGGGATAACCGACGGAGGTGACGGTGAGCTTCTCGACGGAGGCCTGGACCGAGTTGACGTCCTGGGTGAGGTCATCGAGGCGGTGCCCCCAATGGACGCGCAGGCCGAGGGCCTTGAGTTGGTCCTCGAGAATCTCCTCGAGTCGGTCCTGGGGCAGGACCAGCAGGAAGGGGAAGGCGCCGTCGAAATCGGCCAGGCGGAGCTCGGCGCGACGCTGGGGGCCTTCGTAGAAGGCGACGGTGGGGATGGGGGTTCCGGAGGCCAGCGCCTCGGTATGGAGATCGCGTGCGGCGAGCAGCCCGAGGGTGGCGGGGTGGATGCCGCAGGCATAGCTCTGGCTGGTGGAGCGCCAAGCCAGATCAATGATTTCGACTTCGATGCCGGCACGAGCAAGTTCGAGGGCGGTGAGCAGTCCCACCGGTCCGGCGCCCACGACGAGCACGTCGACTTTGTTCGAGAGGGATGCCATGGCCGCACCCTCGGGCGTGGGTGGAGAACGCGCAACGGCTTGGTGGCGGTCCGGCCTTGTCGAGGGGCGAACGCGAGGGCCCGGTCTTCGGCCGGGGCCCCGGCGCACCCTGGCGGCGCGCCGGATTCAGGACGGTCGTCCGCCCGGGACCCAGGCCAGGCCGAGCTGGGCCAGGCCGGCGTCGAGGTGGGCCCGGCTCAGGGGAAGGTTGGCGACGAGGGCCGAGGAATGGGCCTGGACCCAGGCGGAGGGGCTGGCACCCGGGATGGGGGCCGGGGCGGGAGCAAGCCCGAGGAGTCGATGCCATTCGGATTCCCACCGGTCGGCCAGGGAGGCCAGGGCGGCGGGGGACTCGCCGTCGCGAAGGATGCGGCGGACGACCTCCACCCATTCCCGGGCTTCGAGGAGGCCGACGTTCATGCTCTGGGCGCCGCCGGGCGCGGTCTGATGGGCGGCATCGCCGAGCAGCCAGCAGCCGCCGCGTCCGCGTTGGCGGGCGACGCGCTTGGGGAAGTCGATTTCGAGGGCCCAATCGAGCGTCTGGACGCCGGCTTGGAACCACGGGGCGGCGGCCTGGATGCGACCTTCGATCCAGCGGCGGAGATCGGTCGCGGGAAAAGGGGAGGGGGCCGAGGGGGGCGGAACGACCGGAGCGACATCCGGGGTCGGGGTGGCCGCGGGGCTTTCCGGGCCGCTGCCCTCGAGGATCCAGCGGCAGGTGCCGTCCGGAAGGGGCCACAGGGCATGGACCGCCTCGCCCTCGACGGCGAAGGAGAGTTCGCCTTCGGCAACGCCCCGGGGCTCGAACTCGTAGATCGCGTATCCGGAGGGTTGGCCCGAGGTCGTGTCGCCACTGCCGAGAACATGCGCGACCTGGGATCGGCGTCCGTCGGCCCCGGCGATATACCGGGTGGGGAACCGCAGCCGGCGGTCGACTTCCTCCTGCCAGCGGCGCCGCAGATCGCCGGTGGGGCGGTGCATCAGCCGTTCGAGGAGCGCGACCGGGAGATCGTTTTCCCAGTCCATGCCGGCCAGCCGGCATCCCCATTCGACCTTGATCCCGCCGCGCTCCCGGAGCGCGTCCTCGAGGAGGCCCTCGAAGTCGTCCTGGTACAGCACGAGCGCGAAGGGGAAGGGGGCGGGCAGCGAGGACAGGGAAATCTCGGCCAGGCGGCGGGCGCCCTCGTGGAACGCGACAGTGTCGACCCGGCGTCCGAGTTCGAGGGCCGGGGCGAGCAGGTCCAGTTGATCGAGGAGCTCGAGCGTGGCGGGATGAAGCGTGCACGCGTAGCTGCGGGGAGCGACGCGCCATTCGCGATCGATGATCGTGGTGTTCAGTCCGGCTCGTTGCGCGAACAATGCCGTGACGAGGCCCACGGGCCCCGCGCCGACCACCAACAGCTCCTGGAGTGCCTCGGAATCGTTCTTCATCCTGTATTCCTTTGTCCGTTCCGGCGTGACGGGTACCCGAACGGCACGTCAACGAAACGGGTCCGGGGGCCGGAGGCAAGCCCATTGCCGCGACACCGGAATTTCACTTGAGTACGACTCGGGCCGGCTCCTAGCGTGCCACCCATCGCGAAGCTCGCCGACCATCCCGGGGCATGATCCAGCTCTATCAGTTTCCGTGGAGTCCCTATTGCCTGGTGCAACGCCGGATCCTCGAGTATGGCCGGATCCCCTTCCGCGCGGTCCCGGTGTCGCCCGGGGCGGATCGGACGGCGGTGTGGCGGTTGACCCGCCAACGCTATTATCAGGTTCCCGTGCTCAAGCACGGACGGCAGGTCCTGTTCGAGACCGGTCCGGACTCGCAGGTCCTCGCGAAGTATCTGGATGGCCGGTTTGGTCTGGGGTTATTCCCGTCCGAGTGGGAGGGCGTTCAGGACATTCTGTGGCGGTACCTCGAGAACGACGTCGAGGGAGTGACCTTTCGTCTCAACGACGCGCACTGGCGTGAATTCGTGCCGGTCCGGGAGCAGTGCGGTTATCTGCGGCACAAGGAGCGCCGGTTCGGCCGGGGGTGCCTGGAGGATTGGCTGGCGCGGCAGGACGAGTTGCAGGCGGATCTGGCGCGGCTCCTGGCTCCCTTCGAGGGCATGCTCGCGCACCGTCCCTTCCTCCTGGCCGGGGCCCCCGTCTTCGTCGATTTCTGCCTGCTCGGGATGCTCGACAATTTCCTGTACTCGGATCACTACCGCATGCCCCCGGTCCTGACGCGGCTGGGCGACTGGCGGGAACGGATGGTCCGGCAACGATTGCGCCCGTCGTCCTCCGCGTGAAAAAGAACTATCTCCTCGACACCAACGTCCTGCTCCACGACCCCAATTCCCTGGTCAGCTTCCAGGACAACAACGTCCTCATCCCCATCGAGGTCATCGAGGAGATCGACCGGTTCAAACGCGAATCGAACGAGCTCGGCAGGAACGCCCGCACCGTGTCGCGGATGCTCGACGGCTGGCGGGCCCGGGGACATCTGAGCGACGGCATCCAGCTCCCCGGCGGCGGGCAGTTCCGGATCATCTTCGACACGCCGTCCGGTTCGCCGCCGCCCCCGGGCGCGACTCCCGGGGCGGCCCGGACCACCGACAGCCGGATTCTCGCCCGGGCCCTGCTGGTTCGCAACGCGGAGCCCGGGCTGCCGCTGATCGTGGTCACGAAGGACATCAACCTCCGCCTGCGCGCGGACGCGCTGGGGTTGCCGGCGGAGGACTACGAGACCGACCGGGTCCAGCTTTCGGACCTGTACAGCGGGCTGATCGAGAAGGCGGTCGGGGCCGACGCCCTGGCCGAGTTCAAGGCGCGCGGGGAGTTCGCGTTGAACGACGGGCGCACCTATTACGCGAACGAGTACTGCACGCTGGTCGACGAGGCCAATCCCAAGCGCAGCCTGCTCGGCAAAGTGGACGTTTCCGGGACGAAACTGGTGCCGGTCCTCGATTCGAAGGAGGGCGTCTGGGGCATCCGGTCGCGCAACCGGGAGCAATGTTACGCCTTCGACGCCCTGCTGGACGATCGAATCAAGCTGGTCACGCTGATGGGCAAGGCCGGCACGGGGAAGACCCTCATGGCGCTCGCGGCGGGCCTGCGCCGGACGGTTGTCGACCGGGAGTTTCGGCGGGTGCTCGTGGCGCGCCCGACG
This sequence comes from uncultured Verrucomicrobiota bacterium, assembly GCA_964608505.1. GTDB lineage: Bacteria > Verrucomicrobiota > Verrucomicrobiia > Limisphaerales > CAIMTB01 > CAIMTB01. The sequence continues at coordinate 1,856 of CAZSOV010000353.1, read as the reverse complement.
ATCTCGATGGGCAAGGAGATCGGGTTTCTCCCCGGAACCCTCGAGGAGAAGTTGTCGCCGTGGATGCAGCCGATCCACGACGCGCTCGAGTTATTGGGCGACCTCAACATGGGCCAGGAAGGCCGGCGCTCGGCCGATCTCATGCGCAGCGGCAGCGTGGTCGTCGAGGCACTCAGTTACATCCGCGGGCGCAGCATCCCCCACCAGTACATGATCATCGACGAGGCCCAGAACCTCACGCCGCTCGAGGTCAAGACCATCGTGACCCGGGTGGGGCAGGGCACGAAGATCGTGTTCACCGGCGATCCCTGGCAGATCGACAACCCCTATGTCGACGCCAGTTCCAACGGCTTCGTGTATCTGGTGGACCGCTTTCGCGGTCAGTCGCTCGCGGCGCACGTTCACCTCGAGAAGGGCGAGCGCTCGGAACTCGCGGAACTGGCGGCGAACCTGCTCTGAACCCGACCCGTGCGTGAGGGCGTCCGACTGCCGGCCCGTGCGAAACCGGATTCGGGGCCTCCCGCGATGGATGACGGGCGGCGAGGGAATTGCATATTCGGATTGCGGGTCGAGCGCGGGGTCACTCAGACTGCGCTCGTAATCAATCGAACCCGCCCGGTCCGGCGTTTCCGGGCCCGGCCGTTGACGTGTCCGGTGCGGATTGAACAATTCCCCGTGGAAACGAGTCCATAGCAGCATGTCCAGCCAGCCCGCCGCCGCGCGCCACGTGACTTAGCCTGACTTCGCGAACCCTCCGTCCCTCCCCACCCCTATCACCGTGAATCGTCCCCCACCCGACGAACGGGACCCCGCGCGGGCGGTCATCCTCGAGATTCCCGCCGATCCCGAGGTGTCTCCGGCTCCCGCGCCGCGCGCGGAGAGCGCGAACGGGGCGCTGGCGACGACGCCGGAGGCGCTGCGGATGTTGCCGGCGGAGTTCGCCCGCAGCCAGCAGGTGCTGCCCCTGCGGGTGGAGGACGGCATCCTGCATCTCGCGGTGGCGAAGCCGTGCTCGGAGGAGCTGGTCGAGAACCTCCGGCTGCTGACGGGACTGGAAATCCGCGAATGGCCCGCGCCCGACGGGGAGTTGCAGGAGCGGATCGGCGAATGCTACCGGGTCACCGTCGAGCAGATGATCGAGACGCTCGACGCCGCGGGCGGGGTGGCGGCGGAGGCGCGGAACCTCCACGACATCGAGGTGATGGCCAACGAGCCGACCGTGATCAACCTGGTGAACCTGATCATCGGCACGGCGGTCCGGGAGCGGGCGAGCGACATCCACCTGGTGCCGTTCGAGGCCGCGGCGGAGCTGCGGTACCGGATCGACGGCCTGCTCCAGGTGAATCCGCCGCCGCCGCGCCACCTGCACGCCGCGCTGGTCTCGCGCATCAAGATCATGGCGGACATGAACATCGCGGAGCGGTTCATGCCCCAGGACGGCCAGATCCAGATCCATCATCGCGGCTCCCGGGTCGACATCCGGGTCGGGACGATGCCGACGAAGTACGGCGAAAGCGTGGTCATGCGGCTGCTGGAAAAGAACAACAAGGTCCAGACGCCGGTGGAACTGGGGTTGGGGGATGAACGGGCCGGGCTGCTCCGCCATCTGGTCGAGAAACCGCACGGGCTGTTCCTGGCCACCGGCCCCACGGGCAGCGGCAAGACCACGACCCTCTATTCCATTCTCCAGGGGATCTACACGCCCGAGAAGAAGATCATCACCATCGAGGACCCCATCGAGTACGAACTCGCCGGCGTGGCCCAGATCCCCGTGCGTCCCAGCCGCAACTTCACCTTCGCCACCGGATTGCGGGCCATCCTGCGCCAGGATCCCGACATCGTGATGGTCGGCGAGA
>CAZSOV010000352.1:0-7646 GCA_964608505.1 uncultured Verrucomicrobiota bacterium | reverse complement strand
TGCTCCAGCAGCCCGGGATGTGCCGGCACTCGCTGTACATGATCGTGCCGTCCGCGTACTCGTACTGGCAGGCGTGATGATCGAAGATCTCGCCGGTTTCCTTGCTGGTGCGGACCTGACGCCCACCCATGCCGCGGACCTTCACGGGATGGACGATGGGGGTCTTTCCGCTGGGATCGTAGGGCCGGCCCTGCTTCACCCACTGGATGACATCCAAGTTGTGGATGTGCTGCTCGCAGATGTGATCCCCGGACAGCCAGACGAAGTAGTACCAGTTGTACATCTGGTATTCCATTTCGGTGGGCGGACGTCCCAGCTTCTGCGCGAGTTCGGCGCGGGATCGGACCCAGACGCCCGCGTCGTTCCAGAAGGCGCGCATGGCGAGGATGTCGCCCACGGCGCCGTCATGGAGGCGCTTGATGGTCTCGAGGTAGATGGGCTGGTGATGGCGTTGGAGACCCACGCCGACCTTGAGGTTCTTCTTGTTCGCCTCCTCCGCCGCGGCCAGGACCTTGCGCACGCCGCCCGCATCCACCGCGACCGGCTTCTCCATGAAGACATGCTTGCCCTGCCGGATGGCTTCCTCGAAGTGAATCGGGCGGAAGCCGGGCGGGGTCGCCAGAATCACGACGTCCGCGAGGGCGATGGCCTGCTTGTAGCCATCGAACCCGATGAACTTGCGATCCTCCGGGACGTCGACCTTCTCCTTGTGCCGGTTGGCGAGGTCCCGGAGCGAGCCGTCCAGGCGTTCCTTGAAGGCATCCGCCATGGCCACCAGCTTGGTGCTCCCGCCGGTGCTCAGGGCCTGGTTGGCGGCGCCGGAACCGCGGCCGCCACAGCCGATCAGGGCGACCTTCACGGTGTCCCCGGGGGACGCTCCCAGGGCAAAGCGCTCCGCCGAGAGCTGGGCGAGCGCGACCCCGCCCGCCGTGGCGGACGTGGTCTTCAGAAAACTGCGACGATTGACAGGGGATCGGGGGGCTGGCGTGGGCATCATGGCTGTAAGGAGTTGGCAGACCCTTCGACGGACTCCATTTAGGTGGAATTCACGATCGTTGGGCTTCGGCGGAAGACAACCAAGACCCGCCTCCACTGTCCACGATTTCTCCGGGAAACGCCCCCGCTTCCCCGCCGCTAACGCCCGAGATAATATGCCCTCATCGGAGCCGACAGCCGGGCCCCGGTAGCCCACGCCTTCATCCCCTGCGGATCCTGTGCGCGCCACTCCCGCGCGATCATCGGATGCAACTCCTCCTGCAACCGGGCGTCCGCCACGCTGTCCACCCAGACGGCGGCGCGGGCCGGGTCCTTCCCGGCCCACACGGACGCAGCCTCCTTGATGGCCTGATTGCGGACGGCGCCCGAGGGAAACCGCTTCACCCATTCCCCCGCGCGCTCCGGATTCAGGTCGGCGACTCCTTCGACGACCCCCGACACGGCCGCCTTCTGTTCCTCGATACCCTTCAACCCGCCGGCCCAGCGCACGGCCTCCTCGGCGTTCACCCGTGACCACATCCGCCCCACCAGATCACCCAGTTTGGGGCCCTCGGGCATCATGGCCACCTGGGCGGCCCAGGCCCGGATCCGGGAGGCCTCGCCGCTCTGCTCGACCACCAGCCCCATGGTTCGCAACAGCGCGAGGCGCGACGCTTCGTCCCCGGTTCGTCCGAGCCAGTTGAGGGCGCCTTCGGGGTCCTTCGACGCCCACTGCCGCGCGGCCACGCCGAGCGCGCTGGAACGATGCTCCGCGGGCAGGCTGGCTGCCCAGAGCGCGGCCCCGGACGGGTCCCGTGCCGCGTAGGCCTCCTGGAACGCGGCCAGAAACACCGTCGCGTCGCTGATGCCCAGATTCGTTTTGACCGTCATGAGCCGTTCCGCGATGCGCCTTCCCGTGGCCGGGTCCCGCGCGGCCAGCTCCACCGCAAAGTCCCTCCATGACTTGCGGCGCGCCTCGCCCGCGGCCTGCGACTGGACGGCGGCGATCCGTTCCTCGATCTCCGGCAACTCCCGGGGTGCCGGCGCCAGGACTCGGCCTTCGTTCGCCAGGGCCTCCAACGCACGCAGTTCTTCCTCCGTCGTTTCCGCGTCGGCGTCCGGTACGTTCGGAGTTGCCCGCACCGCGGCGGCGGAATCCGGCCCCCCGTGATCGACCGTGGCGTCGCGTTTCCGCCACGTTCCGGCGGCAAACAGTCCGGCCAGCAGGAGCAGGCCGAGTCCGATTTTGGCTAGGTGCTTCGTCATGGTGGCGGGATGCGGGCGTGTTCCAAAACCCACTCCGCGGTTCGACACATTACGCCGCTCCCCGCCGCGACTCAAGGGGCGCGGCGTCCCTGGCGTCCGCCGTGGACAACGCCCGCTGCGGATCGGCGACGCGGCGGCGGGGTGGGACGAGTCGCCGCCCTGGCTTCGCCGGGCCTGTTCGCGTTGCCCGCGCTCAGGCGACGAGACCCGCTCGGGTCGAGCGGTTGCGCCGTCGTCGTCGTCCCAGAAACCAGGTCGCGGAGGTCGAGGCGAGGACGATCCCGCCGGTGAGCAGCGAGGACGGTTCGGGGACGACCGGCGCGGCGGTTTCGCCGGTCAGTTCGAGGTGCCAATCGACCAGGCGCATGGTGCCGAACTCGGCCAGGTCGCCGAGGTTGAGGCGCCAGTCACCGTTGCCAGCGCCGCCGACGAACGCGCCGAGCAGCGCGGGACGAAGGCTGTCATCGCTGGCCAATCGCCCGTCGGGTTCGAAGGTGCCGGCGAGAATTCCGGTGTCTTCGTCGGCGAGGTGCACGTCTCCGCCCGGCCCCGCGTCCTCGAAGGTCAGGTCCCAGCCGTCGTAACCGAAGGGAACGCGGTTCAGGAGGACGGCGGCCGGATCGTCGATGGACAGGGGACCCGCGAAGGGGCTTTGGATCAGCGACGCGAAGATGTCGCCCGCATAGCCCGGTGCACCGGGTGCCCCGTGGAGTTCGAGGGTGAGTCGGACGCGCGAGAGGGACACGATGTCCGACGAGCCGATTCGAATCAGGAACGAGGTGAGGACGGGGCTGTGGTCCGGGATGGCTTGGTCCAGCGTTCCGGAGTGATAGGACTCGGTGACCGTGGCCGCGGAGGCGGAGGCGCACGTCGCGATCAGGAGCGAGGTGAGGATGGCAGTTTTCATGTTCGCAAAGGCGGTGGGCGGCGGGGATTACGGGTTGCCGATGGCACGGTAAAACCGCGAGGCGCCCCCGGGATTCACGTCGGTGTGGGTGAACACGCCGTTCGGCGCGGCGACGCGCGTCACGGGTGGTTCGAATTCGGTCCAGGCGGGGGAGGGGCCGAGTTCGGATGCGTACTGGACGCGGTAACCCCGTCCCGGGAGGCCGACGAAGGTGACCAGGTAGTCCGAACCGACGGGCACGATGGAGGCGGCGTTGGGACGCTCGTCGTTGCCGCCGGGGATTTCCGTGATCGTGACGGTGCCCTCCACGACATGCCCGCCGGGGCCGTCGGACAGGGAGTACGTGAAACTTCCGTTCCCGGCGCTGCCGGACGGGGCCGTGTAGACCACCCACGAGCCGACCAGCGCGACGGAGGCTCCAGCCGGGAGGGGGGCGCCGACCCCGGTGAGAGTCAGCGGGTCCTCGTCGGCGTCCGTGTCGTTCCCCAGGAGCGTGGCACGGAGCACCTTGACTTCGAGGGTGCCCGCCGCGCGTTGGATCGCATCGGAGCCGGCCAGCGGCGGCGCGTTGGCCGCCACCTGGACCGTGACGGGCGCGGACGAGGGACTGAGGCCGCGGGTGTCGAAGACCCGGGCGGACAGGAGGTAGCTCCCCGGGGACGGAGGGGTCCAGTCGACGCCGTACGGTGCGGAGGCATCGCTTCCGACGAGGGCGTCATTCACGAAGAAGCGTACCTCGGCGATGGCGTAGGTGCCGCGGGTGACGGCGGCGGTCAACAGGGTGGGGGTTCCCGGGGCAATCGGGGAGCCCGGGGCCGGGGATTCGAGGGCGACGACCGGAGGCTGGATGAGCTCGAACCCGAGGCGTCCCGAGCTGGCCTGATGGCCGGCACCGTCGAAGGCGCGGGCCTGGAGTTCGTGGTAGCCGTACTGGTTGTCGACCGGCCATTCGAACGAGTACGGGGCGGACTCGTCGAGGGCGACGAGGGCGTTGTTCAGCCAGAATTCCACGCGCTGGATGGCGCCGGCGCCCGTGTGCGCGGCGCTGGCGGCGAACGTGACCCGATCGAAGGTGCCGATCTGGGGACCCCCGAAGTTGGGGGCCGTCAAAAACACCACCGGGGCATCGGCGTCCGCCACATACACGCGGACTTGGCTCTGCGCGGACCGCCCGGTGGACGCCACCGCCACCGCGGTGAGGCGGTGCTCCCCAAGCTCCAGCGGCGCGGTGGTGAAGGAGAACGGCGCGGACTCATCCTGCCCGAGCAGGGTGCTGCCCCGGTAGAATTCCACCCGTTCGATGCTGGCCGCGGGCACGCTCGCCTCCACCGTGAGGGTCGCCGCGACGGGGCTGACGAGAATCGCCCCGTCCGCGGGCGAGGTGATCGCCACGGTGGGGGCCTGGGGTCCGGTCACGTCGATCAACCGCGTGGCCTCCGCCCGGCGCCCATGAATGTCGACGGCGCGGGCCAGGAGGGACCATTGGCGCACCGAATCCGGCGTGAACGTGGCCTGGTAGGGCGCCTCGGCGTCGGAGCCGACGAACTGGCCGTTCGCGTAGAACTCGATGCGCGCAATGCCGCTTCCGGGCGCGGACGCGGTGGCTTCCAGGAGGATCGGCTCCGGAAAGGGGAAGTGGCCATCCGATGCCGGCGCCGACCAGGCGACTGACATGGGGTCCAGCGCCAGAATCTCGAAGGTCCCGGATTGCGACGCGAAACCGCCGTTGGACTCGAACGCGCGGGCGAGAATCGTGTGGGACCCGACCGACCAGCTGGTCGAGAGGTTGTAGTCCACCTCGTAGGGCGGGGTGTCGTCCTCCGCGATGGCGGAACCGTCGATGTAGAACACGACGCGGGTGATGGCGCTTCCCGGCGCCGCGGCCTCGGCGGCCAACCGCAGCACGCCGCCGCGCGCCGTTCGCGCCCCGGGCGCCGGGGAGGTCAGGGTGACGGACGGCGGCGTGGGGGACTGAACCTGGACCGTGACCAACTTGATGTCGTAACCGCCATAGATGTCGAAGGCCATGACCTCGAACTCGTGGGAGCCGTGGAGGACACCCGAAACGGTATAGGCATAGGGCGGTTCCGTGTCCGTGAACTGCGGCACGTAGCCCCGCATGAAGACGACCCGGGCCACCGGGGTGCCGGGCTCGGGCACGACTTCGGTCGTGATCGCGATGTCGGCGGGCGCGGCAAGAACAGCGCCGTCGGCGGGACTGGTGATCGTGAGGGTGGGCCGACCGGGAGCACGCACGTCGAGCGGAATGCCGAGGGACTGTCCCACGACGCCGAGCGAGGTGGTGGCCTTGGCGGTAATCACATGTCCCTGGACGTCGGCAATGACGCCGTTCCACTGGAGGGTATAGGGCGGGGAATCGTCCTCGCCGATCTTGGTCGCGCCGTCGAAGAACTCGACCCGCGTGATGCTCGCGTTCGGGGACGAGGCCGTGGCCTCGATCAAGACATCGGCGGGCGCGGTGAAGCGCGTGTTGGGGAGAGGGGAGGTGATGACGACGGTGGGGGGCGGGGAGATCTGGTCGATTTGGTTCATCGCCCAGGCGAAGCTCCCGGCCGGACGGTGTTCCCAGGAGAACTTGCGGGGGGGATTGACCCGGTAGGCGGTGAGGCCAAGGGGCGGTGCGGCGGGCCGTATCCAGTGGTTCACCCCCTGGTCGAACGCGAAATACAGGTCACGGGCCGCGGCCTCGATGCCCGGGTCCGGAACCCCGTGGCGGAGGTGCTGGAAGTAGGCTCCCCACGCGACCGAGCTCGCCACGTCGAGCGCGTGGTTGATGGCCGTGGTGTCATGGCCGTCGAGCACATCCGGGGCGCCGTCGAAACGGATCATGTAACCCGGATAACGCAGCGCGCCGGCGTAGGTGTCGAAGTCGTGCTCGTCGTCGTGAATCAGGGCGGTGGCCTGGAACCGGGCGGCCCGAATGATGAAATCCGCCATGGCGGGGTCCTCGGCCATGCCGTAGGCGCGGACCATGGCGTCGACCATCAGGGTCGTCATCCAGTGCGAGGCCACGAGCACGTCGGGTTCGCCGTCCCCGTGCTGCCGTCCGTAGTGGTACAAGCCGCCGTCGAGCCGCTCCGCGGGCAGGAGCCCGCCCGCTCCGTTCTGGTGCCAGATGTAGTCCGAGGCGTGGGCCAGAGCCGTCTGGCGGTAGAGCGCGTCGCCCGTGACTTCGAACGCGACGATGTTGGCCAGGGTGGCGAGGGAGGTGTGACGCTCCGTCCAGATTCCCAGGCTCGGCGACCAGCGGGAATTGTCGGCAAGTTCGTTCACCGTGGCGGCGACCCAGTGGATCGGGGCGACGGAATCCGGATTGCCCGTCAGCCAGAGATCGTAGGCGAAGCACTCGGCGTAGGCATACATCGCGTCGTTGCCGCCGTTGGGCGTCGCGGGATTCGGCGTCTTCAACCGGAACAGTCCGGCGGACGTGGCGGGGGAAACCTCGGGACCGTACAGCTTCGAGCGATAGAACTGGGTGCTGCGCACGGCCTCGCGCAGCGGACGGAGGAAACCAGATTTCAGGTAGAGCAGGAAGAAACCCGACGACCGGTCGTAGAGCCAGGGTTCCGAGTCGTTCTTGTAGTCCACCAAGGCCCCGCCCGCGTACTCCGTCACGAGCGGGTCATCCTCGTTGATCGAGGTGTAGAAGTTGTTCTTGAACGCGTAGTCGGCCTCCGAATACCCGGGCCAGTGCTCGATGCCATCCATGACCACCGGGTCGTCCCGAGTCTCGCCCACGGCGGAACCGAAAGGCTCATGCCGCTTCAGGTTCAGAACGCCCTGCGCCAGCACCTCCTTTGGCAACAGCGCGTACACGTCCGGTTCCCGGATGCCGTCCGCGGCGTCGAAGGTCCCCGAGGTCACCGCGTGCCAACCTGATTGGGGGTTTTCCAGCGTCGGCACGTCGAGCGCGCGGGCCGGGCCACCCCATTCGACGGTTACCAGTTCCGACGCGGGATATTCCGTCGCGAACGCATGCCGGAACTGGATGCGGGCCACGCGCACGGATTGGCCGTCGATGGCGGGGTTGCTGAGGTGGCGCCAGGGAGTGAGCAGCCCGACGTGGGCAGGGATCTCCGCGGTTCCCTGCAGGACGCGGATGGACGAAAGCCCGGCCTCGGTGATGGATCCGCGAGGGAACGGGATGCCGAAGGTCACCAGGGTCGGGGTGCCCGGCACCACGTTCTCCATGGGATGCAGCCGAACCTCCACCGAGCCGGTCGGGCGGGCCGGTGCATGGAATGGAAGCAGGGTTTGGGCTGCGGCGAGGGACGCCAGTGCATGCCAAACCGCGAGAACGACCCACCCACTTCCGAACCGCCGGCCCCGGGGGCGCGAGGTGCCGGCCTGAATTGCAGTCGAGGCGAACATAGTTCACCGACTGCTTGGGCGTTTCAGACGCCTCGTTTCAAGAAATCGTCGTCCCTCAATTCGGGGCAGGGGGGCGGTTCGGGCCACTTCGAGGCGGGCTCGCGCC
>CAZSOV010000351.1:0-7673 GCA_964608505.1 uncultured Verrucomicrobiota bacterium | reverse complement strand
CGAACAGGATATCCCCGTTGCCGTCCTTTACCTCCCAGACCTGTCGTTCGTTGTGAAACTCGATGGTGGTGGCGCGGTGGATTTCCAGCCTGCCGATCGCAGACAGGTCGATGGCCTCCGTGAAGAAGGCGTGTCCGGTGCCAGAGGGATCAAACCGAAGGGTGAACTTGGTCATGATCCGACCTTTTGTTGCCGGGAACGACGCGTGGCGGTGTGGAATTCCGGCTTCTTCTGCCGCGCTTGAACCTGGCCCAGGGCTTCCTCGATGAACCGGGTGGCCTTTTCGCAGTCCGGTCCTTGGAATCCCACAGCTTCGACACGGATGTCCCCGGTGACGCCGACGACGATTTCGATGGTTTTGGTCATGGAGGTGACGGTTGAGGTTCAAACGCCCACGACGGTCAACTTGATCGAACCGTCGGCCTGGGCCTTCCGGCTGACCGACAGCCCCTTCTTCCGGGCCTCGCGCATGGTTTTGTGGACGCCATAGAGCTGGAGGAGCCGACCGAACTTCGGTCCTACCTCCTTCTCGACATGACCGGCCCACCAGTCCGTGGTGAGGCCATACGTGCCGTCGTGCTGCTTGTTCACCGCGATGTCGTAGGGTCCGTTGAGCCGGACCACGAAGTCGCCGGTGATCTCTGTGGTGGAATACCCGCGAGCCTTGGCGTTCGGGAACAACGGGAGGTTCATCTCCGTGAGCGCCGAACGCAGGGCATCGAGGTCCTTGATCTGGGTTTGAATGGTGGTGAAGTGCGACATGGTTGATTGGGGTTGGTGGTTGAGGTTTGGATGGAAGAGGCAGTTGGCTCGCTGAAAGGGGTGTCGACCTCGACAGGTTCGAGGCGTAGACCGACTATCGGGCAGGAGAAGACGGACAACCCGTATGCGTGATCTGACGAATGCCCGGGCGATCTGGACGAAGGGCGTGCTCTTCCTGCTGCTGGGAATCGGCTCAGCCGTGCTCGTCTTCCTGGAAGCACCATCCCTTCGGGTTGCCGTGCTCCTGGCGGTGGCGATCTGGGGATTCTGCCGGGCGTACCATTTCGCCTTCTACGTCATCGAGAAGTACGTGGACCCGGAATATCGGTTCTCGGGGCTTGGGTCGTTTGTCCGGTACTGCCTGGGGAGGCGTGCGAAGGAAGAGCGAGGAGAACTGAGGGGATGAGCTAAAGGGGCGGAGGTATCAGGAAACCGAGGATGTCCGGCGATTCCTGTACGGCACCATCGGACCTGTGCGGACAACCCTCCATCCCTGGGCGAGCGGCCCGCAAATGAGGCCATTCGCGGCCTATCCAAGAACCACGGACGGATTGACAATGCTGTTCCGTCCATTCTACGTACATGCAGTCTAAACGAGGCTCGGAGGCGTTAGGTGTCATGAACTCTGCCCACACAATGGTTCGTTGTCCCTGGTGCGAAGCCAACATGCGAGACACGCGTCTCGATGAACACAAGTCGCAGCGATGTCCCAAGGCGCCACCAGAAGTTTTGATTGCGCGTCCGCCACGCCCACCACAGAAGAGGCGAGTGCGCGGCATCTCAGCGGCACGTGGGAATATCATCCAAGATCCCGAGAGGCAGTCCCAAAAGATCGCATACGCGCGGTTCGTAAGAGCGCAACGAGATGCCATGGGGGATTGATGAGGCAACTGTTCCCTGATTGATCGTGCGGCGAGATTGGCAGGCTCATCGTAATGCCGTGACTGATACTCCACTACAGCCGAAGACCGTCGCTTGTCCGTATTGCGGCACTCCGATCTCCACTGCGCGGCTTGAGAGACACAAAGCCCAGAAGTGTCCAAAAGCCCCCGCGGAGGTATTGGCCGTGCGCGTAAGAAATCCGAGGCTGCGCCGAGCAAGGCCTGGATCTTGGCAGGCTCGTCACGACGCGGAAGGCCCTGGTAGTCTGGTAGCGGACAGAAGGTGTAAAGGATGCGGAGGGATCGCAGTATTGGGTGGTGATTACTGCTACTCATGCCAGTGATGGCAGGCCGAACAATAAAGGGTGTATTGCTGCGAAGCGGAGCCAGCAACCACACCCTTGGTTGACCAAGCCCATATGAAGAAGTCGGAATCGGATCGTGCGCGCTAATGGGGCTTGAGTGCCCGGCGACCCTGCGACTCCTCGCCCTCCACGGCTGGAGCAGGCTTCAGGGATATTCGTTTCATGGGATGAACCGCGGAGCAAGGACCATCCGTTACGGGCGAGGCCGCAATCTTCCGTGAAGGATCATCCGGTTTATGCGCATACCTTGCCTTCCCAGAGCAAGCGGGGCTGACAATGCGGGGTGTTCACAGTCTACCTGAAGAACCACGCAAGAATTGACAACTTCGCCGGTTGATTCTACCAAACAGCAGTCCAAAAGACGTTCTGTGGAATAGCATTAAGGATCATGAGAACACTAAGTACTGCAGGTAGCTGTTTGATCATACTCATTGCCATCACCGCTTTACATGGATGCACATCCACGAGCGACCTGTCCAAGCGAAAAACTGCGCTCGTGCGGGGTGACGTGTCAGAGAGCCGTCCCCCCGGTAATTCCAGTCCCGTTCCAGCTCTGGCCGCCGACAAAGAGATCCAGCAGAGGGAAGCTGCACCGCTGAATCAGGCGCCGAAGCCGGAGACGGCACAAGTCGTGGCTCATGAGTCTTCTCCGGCCGTGACAAAGGCAATCCACGTTATATACGAGGGAGAGGTCCCATCATATGTGCGTGAACTGGTTCAGGCCAAGTTGACCGATGCGGGGTTTTTGCTTACTGATGCGGACGATGATCGCGATGGAATTGTTCGGATCACATACTCTGCAAAGGATGGGGACCCTTACGGCATTGGATTAGCGCCGAGTATGAAGTCTGCATACAACTCTAGAATCATATCATGCGCGTTGACGTTTACTCACTCTCGCGGTGCAATTAGTTTTACAGACACATGCTCGGCGGAGTCAGGTGCCGTCTCAGGGACTCCATTTACAATCCAGAGCAATATTGGCGAGTCGGCGGTCCGCAACTTCAAAGCAGCATTGTCTCATCACCAGTTCTGGTTGCGTCTTGCCGCCCTTCGCAGCAATGGAAATGATCAGAATAGGTGATAGAGTATGAGCTAATCTGCCGCCGAAAGAACAGCGCTCCCGGCAACGCCGGTGACCGCGTGCGTTGAAATTTTGCGTCGTAGGCCCGGAGTACCTGCGGTTGAACCGTCGATAACCTGCGCAATCCGACATGAACCGTTGGTATATCCCTAACGACCTGGAGTGCGAGATAATCGCTCGGGATACGTGCTGCATTTATTGTGGGGTAGACTTTGGCCAGGCTCCGGCGCGGCCAAAAGATCGGCCCACATGGGAACACATCGTCAACGATGAGAGCATTATAACGGCAGCGAACATCGCGAGATGCTGCGCGGCCTGCAACGCTAGCAAAGGTGCGAGGCAGCTCCGGGAATGGCTTGAGTCAGATTACTGCCGGCATCGAGGGATATCTCCGCAGACTATTGCCCCGGTAGTTGTCGCGGCTCTGACTGGTAGTTGATCAAGCCCATATGAAGAAGGCGGAGTCGGATCGTGCGTGCTAATTGCGCTTGTGAGCCCTCAGGAATATTTGCGGAAATATGCGAGGTTTCCTCCTGCGACGTCTTCGGCTCCGCCCACTGCACGGATCGAGGAGGATCGCTTTGAGAGCAGGTGGAATAGATCATGCCCATTATCCGACTATTCAATCCATGGAGCGATCTCGTGGACCGTCTCGTCGGATATACTTGGGCGATTATTGCAACGATTTAATCCCCTGATTGAATGCCTCGATTTATTCCCGCGATCTATTCCTCGGGATGTATTCGTTGGGATCACCGGGGACAATATTGACCCGGCTGAATATCGACGAATCGAGGTGTTTACCGCTGACATGTACTTCCCGCATATGAACTCCCCCTTTCAGTATTCAGAGGAACTCTTGATACGAAAAGGGGGAGGACTATCCATAGAGCCGCGGCTTGGTTGCTGGGGGGAGGGGGGTATCCATGCAGCCCATACCTCCCCCCCCCCTTGGGTGACGACCTGACCCTCCCAAGCATGCCCGAGGAAGCCATAAAGCCATAAAAGCCTTGTGTCTATAAAGTCCGTAATCCGGTTCTCCTCTTACAAAATTTCTGAAGGCAAGGCTTCTATGGCTTTTTGGCTTCTTGCAGGGCTGGGAAAGTCGGTTCGGCACCCAGGGGGGAGGGGTAGGAAAGATTTGCCTACCATTCAGGGGTTGGGGGCAGTCGCGTTGGTAATGAGGTAGCGGTTCAGGGTTTGGGCGTTCCCGGCGGAGTTGGGGGCGCGTTCCTGTTCCCGGAGCAGCCTGAACTGGTCGAAGAGCAATTCGGCGCTATCGCCGAGCAGCTTGCTCATGATCCGTCCAATTTGTTTCCGCCCCTCCTCCACGGTTTGGTTGTCCGGTGGCAAGCCCGGCATCTCGACATCCTCCTCCAGGCAGAAGTCGGCAAGATCGCTGGCGGACATCCAAGTACCAAGCCTGCCCCGGTCGCCCAATCGGACGGCGATATTCCTCATGAAGCTCAGCTGGGGGCTCGCGGCACGTTCCTTGGCGACGTCATGCCCGTCCATCAGGGGCGCCTCATGGAAGATGTTCTGGAGGATCCAGTCCAACGACTGCACCCATTCCCGGAAATCGTGACGGTTTTCGCCGGTCTTGGGTTTCCCTTGACGGAACCATTCCTCGATGACCGCAAACAGGGCGCCCATGAACATCGGTTGCCACAGGTAGGTCAATTGCAGCATGTCCTTGCCTTCGAACAACCTGTATTGGAAGCCCTCGCGCTTGCGAATTCGGATGATGGACGCCCGATTGGCCAGGTCCTTGGTGGCCTCGAATCCGTTCGAGGAGATGAAGAGGATGAATTTGGAGGCGTCAATCGCCACCGAACCGTGATGGGGGATGCGGGCGCTCACTGGCCCGCTGGCGGTCAGAAAAGACTCCAGGAACTGACTGTCGAGCTTTCCCCGGACGTTGTCGAACTGGACGAATGTTCGGGCCTTCACCAGATGATCGTTGAAGGTCTCCTCCATGGAGCCCACGCCACCCGATTTCTTGGTCACCACGGCGAGCCGCTGGTTGTAGAGGGCGGCCACGATCTTCTGCCGGTACGTCTTCCCGGACTGGCTGGCATTGGCCTCGGCGACGTCCACCGGAATCGGCCCCTGGATCAACCCTCCCAGCTTCAAGGCCGGCGTGATGAGGGAGGCGATGGCGCGGGATCGATCCCCCGGCGTGACGAAGTCGAAGTCCTGAACCAAGGACGTCAGGAAGAGGACCGCGTCTTCCAAGGATAACGCCATGGGGGGCTGTCCGCCGGTGATGAGAAAGCCCGTAGCCTCGTCATATCCCTCCGTGACCCGGTGCAATTGGCCGTTCCTCTCCACGAGCAATGCGCATTGCAGGATGCCGTTCAGCTTGGGCAAGAGCGTCCGACAAGCCTCGCTCCGGAGGTACTGCCTTGCGATGGTCTCGCTGATGTTGGTTCGGGAGGGCAGCATTTGCTCAGGCGCCCGGACAGGTTTGACGAATCGAACGTACTTCTCGAAGCGCGACTGTGCCGCTGCGGCGTCCAGAACCTGGGTTGTGCTTCCGCCTTCCTCCGTCACCAACTCGACGACCACTCCTCCTCGGTAGAAAAGCTCCCGATGTGGTGCGATTGCCCGGAAAAGCTCGGTGGCGGACTCGGTGATGGTCACGGCACCGCCGGGAATCGTGACGACCGGCAACGTGTCGGTCGTCGTCACGCGTGGTTGTTCAAGGAACTCCCTGGCCTGTTCAAGTGGCCCCGGGGCGACCACCAGCGGTACTTGTGGATGAGGCGAAGGGGATGTCGGTGCCGGACTTGAGGCTCCGGCTGTGCCTGGTGTCGTTTCGCTCATGATCGATCCTCAGGAAGTTCGGGAGAGGATACGTCGTGGCGTCGTTCGGTCCAACCGATCCGTGGCGTGTACCCACCATCGGCAAAGTGTCGTGGGCAGCCCAGGAGTTCACCCAGGCTGCCGTTGATTCCTGTGCAGGAGTATCCGTGCCTACGCCGCCAGGCTGAATTTCCTGCGCCCCATGCCGCCGAAGCGTTCGACGAGGGCAGCCGAATCCGCCATGGCGAGTTGTTTTGCGTGGTCTCGGAGTTTCGACAGGCCTTGCACGAGTTGTCCCCGTGCCGCGTCGCTGTCCCGATATTCGACCGCGGAACGCTGTAGAAGTTCCCGGCGCACGGTTTCCAGCTGTCGTTCCATGTCCGTGTCGTTGGCGAAGTTCATCTGCTTGAACTGGTCGATGAACCGCACCAGGCGATTCAGGGTTTTCTGGTGCACCCCGGTGTCGGACGTCCCGATGGAATGCAGCATGTCGTCGCACAGTTGGGCGGTTTGGTCCCGCAAGGACGCCACGCATTCGGCCACGAAGGATTCCGTGTCCCGGCGGATCTTGTGGGCGGCTTCGTTGGCAGCACGCTCCCTCGCCAGCATCACCTCCTGCTGGTCACGGAAGGTGACGAGTTCGAGATTCAGCCGCTCCGGCAGGGCGACCTGGAAGAGCTGCACGTCGAACCCGAAGAATCGGTGCATGCGGTTCGGTGCCGGGAACGATCCTTCCACGGAGGCGAGCAGACGATCCGGGTTGGCGCCCAGCTTTACCGCCACATCCCACCACTCCTGTGCTGCGTCATCACGAAGCCGGGAATAGCGCGACATGAAGCCGTCACGGGCGGTCCAGAATTCCCGTTCCAGTTCCTTCAGGCGCTCGGACACCTCCGCCAACTTTGGGTTGGGCAGGAAATGACCAAGACCGTGCAGGAACGGGAACGTGTTGGTGTCGATCAAGGCATGAGCCCGTCCTTCGACAAGCGCCAGGTCCTTCAAAGCCTCCTTGGGCAGGAGCCGCTTGTGCCCCAGATGAATGAGGCGGTCGGATACCTGCGACGATTGTAGTCCGAGATCTTCGGGCAGGAGGCGTTTGCAGCCCCGCCAGAAGCGTATGCTGACGTTGATCAGGACTCCTTCGCGCGTCAGAGCATGAAGGAGCGGCGTTTCGGTGTTCATTGCAGGTTTACTGGTGGTTCACTGTCGGCGATTCCGGTCCTTCGCCTGGGTGGCGAGCTTGTAGATCTGGATGGCACCGGCACCGACGAGGGCCAGGACGAGGTATTCCCGCATCGTGAAAATCACGATCAGGACTACCACCCCACCGACCACGAAGGTGACGAGTTGGTTGTTGTTGTTCACGGGTTGCGAGGTAGCGAGGTAACGGGGTAGCGACATGGCAAGGGGCTCACCGGACAGAATCCGATGAGCCCCCGGCGTTCGTGGAGTGGTGGAGTGGTGGATTCAGAGCCGCACGCCTTGCAGGTCGCGCAGCTTCTCGCGGATGACCTCGATCTCGCGGTCGGAGGTCCTTCGGTCCTTGTCGATCTGACGCAGCGCCTCCACCACGTCGCCGAACTGGCGAACGGTGGAGCGCAGGGAGTCGCGAAGGGTGTCGATCTGGTCCAGTACCGCACGAATCGAGGGCTTTGATGGGGGGTGCATGTCGGCAGGAGTTTCAGACATGCGGTTCACCGGCATCGTCGGAGCGTGTTCGACTTCAGGGGCGTCGGTGGTGGCAGGAATGCGGTTCTTCATCGTGGGTTCAGTTTC
>CAZSOV010000350.1:0-7690 GCA_964608505.1 uncultured Verrucomicrobiota bacterium | reverse complement strand
GTAGATGACGCCGAAGGCGACGACGACGGCGAAGGTGAGGTAGAGGGATTGGATGATGCCGATGCTGGCGGCGGTGGTTTCGCGGAAGTTGCGGCGGAGGGATTCCTTGATGGCGACCCAACTGACGGCGGGGACCTCCTTGAGGGCGCGGAGGAATCGGGGGCGGGCGGCGGGGTCGACGGTGAAGCTGGCGGCGGAGAGGAGGTCGCCTTCGCCGAGCAGCCGGTTGAGGGCCCGGATTTCGGAGTAGGCGGCGATGCCGGTAAAATCATCGGCGAGTCCGGTGATGCGGACCCAGCGGGAGGGGCGGCGGCCTTCGAGGAACTCGACGAGGACCTCGTCGCCGAGTCGCACGCCGAGGATTTCGGCGAACTTTGCGGAGAGGATGATGCCGTCGGAGGGGAGGGGGAGTTCGCGGTAACCGGCTTCGACGACGCGGCTGTGGCGGGTGTCGGCGGTGATGCCCTGGATGGCGGTCTGGCGATGGCGGGGGCCGAAGCGGATGCGGGCGGGGGCGATGCGGAGGGGTTCGACGGCGAGGACGCCGGGGAGTTGGCGGAGGGAGGGGAGGACGCGCGCGGCGGCGGGTTCGAGGAGGCCGACGTTGATGTCCTGGCGTTGGACGACATCCCACTGGAAACCGAGGAGTTCGTCGACGGAATCGCGGAAGGTGTTGGGGACGATGAGGATTCCGGTGGCGAGGGCGAGCCCGGCGGCGGTGAAGAGGGCCTGACCGGGGCGGCGTTCGAGGTTGCGGAGGGCGATGCGGAAGGTGTGGGAGAAGAAGCTGGCGAGGCCGGTCCGTTCGACGAGGGAAGGTTTGAAGTGGGCGGGGGGCTCGGGGCGCATGGCTTCGGCGGGGGGGAGTTGGGCGGCGCGGCGGACGGCGCCGAGCACTCCGAGCAGGGTGGTGAGGACGCCGGCTCCGACGGCGATGGCGACGGCGGCGAGATCGAGTTGGAAGCGCAGTTCGGGGAAGCGGAAGAAGAACTCGTACATGACGACGAGGCGGCGTCCGAGGAGCATGCCGCCAAGGGTGCCGAAGAGGACGGCCCCGAGGACGATGGCGAAGCCGAATTTGAGGTAATGGAGGGCGATGGCGCGGTTGGCGAAGCCGAAGGCCTTGAGGATGGCGATTTGTTCGCGCTGGAGGGCGAGGAGGCGGGAGAGGACGGCGTTGGTCATGAAGGCGGCCACGCTGAGAAAGGCGACGGGGAAGCCGACGGAGAGGGAGGTGAGGACGCGGATTTCATCGGAGACGCGGATATGGGAGGGGTGATCGGAGCGACCGTAGGCACCCCGTCCGCCGTAGGGTTCGAGGAGGCGGTCGACGGCGGCGAGCACGGGGCGTTCGGCGGCGCCGGGGGCGAGGGCGAGGGAGAGGTGGTTGAAGGCGCCGTCGAGGTCGAAGGCCGCGGCGACCTCGGCGTAGGGCATCCAGAAGATGCCATAGGTGCGGTTGTCGGGGAGGGCGGCGCCGGGGCGGGATTCGAAGATGAACTCGGGGGAAAGGACGATGCCGGCGATGCGCAGGACCTGGCGGCGGCCGTTGAGGAGCATGGCGACGCGGTCGCCGGGAGCGAGGCGGTTGGCGATGGCGAAGGCTTCGCCGACGAGGACCTGTCCGCGACTGCCCGGAGGGAGCCAGGAACCGCGACGGAGGAAGAGGCGGTTGAGTTCGGGTTGGGCGAGGTCGGGAAGGGAACGCACCTGCCCGCTGGCGGGTTCGTCGAGGCCGTCGATATCGAGGGTGACCTGGGCGGAGAGGTCGGGTTGGACGGCGGCGACGCCGGGGATGCGGGAGAGGCGATCGTGGAGGAAGGCGGGGGCGCGTTTGAGGTGGGCGAAGGCGTCGGCGAAGCGGTGGGCCTCGTAGTAGTGAAGGCGGGTATTCTCGAGGGAGCGGATGAGGCTCCGGGTCATGATGAGCATGGCGAGGCCGCAGGCCATGACGAGGGCGACGGCGAAGGCCTGGCCCTTGAGTCGGGAGAGGTCGCGCAGGAGTTTGCGGTCGAGGTGGGAGATCATCGCGGCGGCGGGATCACCAGCGGAGGGAGGAGGGTGCGGCGCGGGAGGCGTTGCGATGTTCCTGGAGGACCTTGCCATCGGAGAAATGGATGACGCGATCCGCCATGTCGGCCATGACGGCGTTGTGGGTGATGACGACGGTGAGGGTGCCGAGTTCGCGGTTCACGCGTTCGATGGCTTCGAGGACGACGATGCCGGTGCGGACGTCGAGGGCGCCGGTGGGTTCGTCGCAGAGGAGGACCTCGGGGCGTTTGGCGATGGCGCGGGCGATGGCGACGCGTTGCTGTTCGCCGCCGGAGAGTTGGGCGGGGAAATGGTCGAGGCGGGCGGAAAGGTTGACGAGGTCGAGGGCGGCCTCCGGGGACATGGGATGGCGGGCGATTTCGGTGATGAGGCCGACGTTTTCGCGGGCGGTGAGGCTGGGGATGAGGTTGTAGAACTGGAAGATGAAGCCGACGGAATCGCGGCGGTAGCGGGTGAGGGCGTCCTCGTCGGCGGCGGTGAGGTCGAGGTTGCGGTAGCGGAGTTCGCCGGAGGTGGGGAGATCGAGCCCGCCGAGGTTGTTGAGGAGGGTGGTTTTGCCGCTGCCGGAGGGTCCGAGGAGGACGACGAGTTCGCCCGCGGCGAGCTCGAGGTCGACGCCGGCGAGGGCGTGGACGGCGGTTTCCCCGGAGCCGTAGGTTTTGACGAGGTTGCGGACCCGGAAGACGGGGTCGGCGCGGGGCGGGGGAGGCGAGAATTCGGACGGGGGCGATGGCATAGGACCGTCGGGGGGAAGGGTGGCAAGTTCGGGGTCGGGTCAAAAGTCTCGTTTGGCATCGGAGGCGGGCTTGTGGTGGAGTCGGGCGGACTCCATGAAAAACTTCACGATGGCGAGGGGAATCGTTGGCGGGTTGGCGTTGGCGGGGCTGCTGCTGGCGGCGGGGTGCGCAAGCGTGATCCGCATGAACTCGAAGGTGGCGCTGTTCAACGGTCGGGACCTTTCCGGCTGGGTGCAGCGGGGAGGTCAGGCGAAGTACACGGTGGAGAACGCGGAATTGGTGGGGCGCTCGGTGCCGAACACGGGGAATTCGTTTTTGTGCACGGTGCGGGATTATACGAACTTCGTTTTGGAGCTGGAGTTCAAGGTGGCGACGAACCTGAACTCGGGCGTCCAAATCCGCAGCGAGCATTTCGCGGAGGCGAGGGAGATCGAGGTGGGGGGCAGGAAGCTGAAGATCCCCGCGGGCCGGGTGCATGGGTATCAGGTGGAGATCGACCCGAGTCCGCGCGCGTGGACGGGGGGGATTTACGACGAGGGCCGGAGGGGGTGGCTGAACAACCTGACGAACAACCTGCCGGCTCAAAAGGCGTTCCAGCAGGGGGAGTGGAACGCGTTCCGGATCGAGTGCCGGGGGCCGTCGATCAAGACCTGGATCAACGGGGTGGCGGCGGCGGATCTGCGGGACGGTTTGACGCCGTCGGGACTCATTGCCTTGCAGGTGCACGGCGTGGGGGCGAGGACGGAGCCCCTGGAGGTGCGGTGGCGGAACATCTTCATCCGGGAATTGCCGTGAGACGGTCGGGAATCCGAGGCTGGCTCAGAGGCGCGTCGGTGATCGGAACGGGCCTCGGCAACCGCCGGGTGGCGGAGGGCGTGGGCAGGCCGTGGCCGTGGTGGGCGGGCTGGATGGGAAGAGGGTTGGGGTGGGGGTGGGGGTGGAGGTGGGCGGCGTTGTGGCTGGGGCTGGGATGGGCGGCGGCGGCGGGCGCCGCGGACCGACCGAACGTCCTGTGGCTGACCTGCGAGGATACGGGACCGCATTTGGGCTGTTACGGCGACGGGGACGCGACGACGCCGAACCTGGACGCCCTGGCGGCGCGGGGGTTGCGGTACCGGCGGGCGTGGTCGGTGGCGCCGGTGTGCGCGCCGGCCCGGACCGCGATCATTTCGGGGATGTATCCGAGCACGACGGGTGCGGAGCACATGCGGAGCTGGGTGCCGATGCCGGAGGGGACGCGGATGTATCCGCAGCTGCTGCGGGACGCGGGGTATTACTGTTCGAACAACAGCAAGGAGGACTACAACCTGCGGAATCCGGGGCGGGTTTGGGACGAATCCTCGCCGCGGGCGCACTGGAACAAGCGGTCAGCGGGGCAGCCGTTCTTCGCGGTGTTCAACTATACCGAAACCCACGAGAGCCAGCTGCGGACCCGTCCGCATGTGCCGGTGCACGATCCGGCCCGGGTGACGGTGCCGCCGTACATGCCGGACCTGCCGGAGGTGCGGGCGGGGTGGGCGCAGTACCACGACAAGGTGACGGTGGTGGACGGGCGGGTGGGGAAGGCGCTGGAGGAGTTGCGCGCGGCGGGGTTGGCGGAGGATACGATCGTGTTTTTCTACGGGGACCATGGATCGGGGATGCCGCGGAACAAACGGAGCGCGTGCGATTCGGGATTGCGGGTGCCGTTGATCGTGCATTTTCCGGCGCGTTGGCGGCATCTGGCCCCGCCGGAGTACCGGGAGGGAGGGGAGTCGGCGCGCCTGGTGAGTTTCGTGGATCTGGCGCCGACCCTGCTGGGACTGGCGGGAGTGGTGCAGCCCGGGTGGATGCCGGGCCGGGCGTTCGCGGGCGCGCGGGTGGGACCGGGGCCCCGGTATTTGCATGGGTTGCGCGGACGGATGGACGAGCGCATCGACCTGGTGCGTTCGGTGACGGACGGGAGGTTCGTCTACGTCCGGAACTACCTGCCGCACCGCCCGCACGGGCAGCACAACGAATACATGTTCGTGACGCCGGCGACGGCGGCTTGGAAACGCGCCTTCGACGAGGGGCGGCTCGACCCGGTGCAGAGCGCGTTTTGGACGCCGAAGGCGGCGGAGGAATTGTATGACCTGGAGGCGGACCCGTTCGAGACCGTGAATCTCGCCGGGGAGCGCGGGCATCGGCGGGATTTGGAGCGACTGCGGCGCGCGCATCGGAAGCACACGCGGGAGGTGGGGGACGTGGACCTGCTGCCGGAGGCGGAGATGATCCGACGGGCCGGCGACGGAGCGCCCGGGGACCTGGGGCAGGGCCGGGACGGACGCCGCGCGGTGCGACGCTGGCTCGAGGCGGCGGAGGTCGCGTCGGGTCGGGGAGGAAAGGCTGTCGAGCGGCTCGAACGGTTGGCCACCTCCCCGGACAGCGGGGTGCGGTATTGGGCCGCGATGGGATTCGTGATTCGGGGTGCGGAGGCGGTGCGGGCGGGGGCGGGGACGCTGGCGAGGCTGCGGGCGGACGAGAATCCGTCGGTGCGCGTGGCGGCGGCGGAAGCGGTGGCGAGTAATGGTGAGGGAACGGAGCGGGCCGCGGCGGTGCGGGAGCTGGTGGCGATGTCGGATCCGCGGGAGGGGCGGTATCTGGTGGCGGTGGCGGCACTGAACGCGCTGGACAACCTGCCGCGCGCCGAGGTGCTGGTGCATCGGGAGGTTTTGGCCGGGTTGCCGCGGAAGGTGGAGGGGGTTTCGAACCGGATGGGAGATTACGTGGAACGGCTGCTGCGGCATCTCCTTGCGGAGCCCGTGCCTGCACCCTGAGGCGGGAAACCGGCGATGAGGCAGGAAGCGACAGCGTGGGTGGCGGGGGCGGCGAGGTTATTTCTGGTCATGAGCACTTTGATTGCGACGGCGGGAGCGGCGGCGGAGCGGCAGCTGACCCGGGGACCCGGCGGGCGGATCCTGACGAACACGGGTGCCTGGACTTGGGACGGACGATGGCTGGTCTACGACGTGCGGTCGGATGCGGCGGGGGAGACGTTCGACGGACGTCGCATCGAGGCGGTGGACGTGGGGACGGGCGAGGTGCGGGTGTTGTACGAGGCGCGCAACGGGGCGGCGTGCGGGGTGGTGACCTGTCACCCTTCGCGGAACGAGGTGGTGTTCATTCATGGCCCCGAGGCGCCGACGCCGGATTGGAGTTATGGGCCGTACCATCGGCACGGGGCGGTGGTGGGGTGGGATGCGCCGGAAACCGCGACGGTGCTGGATGCGCGCGACGTGGTGGCGCCGTTCACTCCGGGGGCGTTGCGGGGCGGATCGCACGTGCACGTGTTCAGCGCCGACGGCGCGCTGGTGAGCTTCACGTACGAGGATCACGTGCTGGCGACCGCGACCGCGACGGCGGCGGCGGCGGGGAACGAGGGCGGGCGGGAGGCGAATCTGCGGAACGTGGGGGTCAGCGTGGTCGGGCGTCCGGTGCGGGTGCCGGCCCGCCATCCGCGGAACCAGGACGGGAGCGCCTTTACCGTATTGGTGACCCGGACGGTGGACCAACCCCGTCCCGGTTCGGACGAGATCAAGAAGGCCTTCGAGGAGGGGTGGGTGGGGACGAACGGGTACGTGCGTCGGGACGGCACGCGGCAGCGTCGGGCGCTGGCGTTCCAGGGGCATGTGGTGACGGAGCGAGGGGAGACGATATCGGAGGTGTACGTCGTGGACCTGCCGGAGGATCCGACGGTGGCGGGTGACGGGCCGTTGGAGGGGAGTTCGACGGTGCGCCCGCAGCCGCCGCGGGGCACGCGGCAGCGGCGATTGACATTCACGGCGGACCGGCGGTTTCCGGGGATTCAGGGGCCGCGGCACTGGCTGCGGGTCTCGCCGGATGGGGAGCGAATCGGGTTCCTGATGAAGGACGACGACGGGGTGGTGCAGTTATGGGTGGTCTCGCCGAACGGCGGGGAACCGCGACCGGTGACGCGGGGGAGGCACGGGATTGCGTCGGCGTTCACGTGGAGCCCGGACGGGCGGCGGGTGGCACACGTGATGGACGGGAGCGTGTGCGTGACGGAGGTGGCGAGCGGGGAGACCCGACGCTGGACGGCGCGGCGGGAGGGGGAGGACGCGCCGCGTCCGGAAGCATGCGTCTTCGCTCCGGACGGGAGGCGGGTGGCCTACGTGCGGCGGGTGGCGGAGGCGGGTGCGGGAGGGCGCCTGTTCAACCAGTTGTTCGTGGCGCGGGAGGAATGACGGGGTCGGGCGCTGCTTGCGGAGGCGTGGGTTGGTGGCATGCTGGCGACCGCCCGCGCGGCGGCGTGCGGCGGGATGAATCCCTCAACGACGATTTGCGAAGCGAAGAATTATGGAGAAGCCGAAGATCATCGCGTACCTGAAACCCTGGTGTGGCTGGAGCAACGGCGTGCGCGCCGTGATGAAGAAATACGACCTGCCCTTCGAGGACCGCGACATCATCAATGACCCGGTGAACCGGGCGGAGATGATCGAGAAGAGCGGTCAAACCTTGAGCCCGTGCGTGGAGGTCAACGGCACGATGCTGCCGGACGTCAGCGGGGAGGAAGTGGAGGCGTGGATGTTGCGACAGGGACTCGTGGCGCCGAACGAGCGGCAGCCCGACGCGCCGACGAACCAGCCGTGCGCGCACGAGCTGCCGCAGCCGACGGGGATCCACTTCCGACGGCAGCCGTAGCGGAGTGGAGTGGAGTGAAGCGGGGCGGGAGCGGGGCCCTTGCCTCATGGGGCCCAGCGGAAGCCCCCTGTTCCGCGCGGACCCGTTCACGGGCCAAGAACCGTGGACGGCATGTCGCCGCGTGGGGGCACGCGGCCTGCAGCGTCGCCCGGGGCCCTCACCGGGCGGCGCGGGGGGGGCGGCCGGTTCCTCGCGAGGGAAGGTATCCCCCGTCCGGA
>CAZSOV010000349.1:0-7704 GCA_964608505.1 uncultured Verrucomicrobiota bacterium | reverse complement strand
CCAAAGCGGCAGAGGACTGCCGCACTCCAAGACCCTGGCGGGCCTGCCGAGCCACGAGCCCCCCGACACCATGGCACCCCCAGGTGCCCGAAGTCGCGAAGCGTCGTGGACTGCGGCAGTCCTCTGCCGCTTTCAGGCGTGGCACGCGAACCGACGTACATCCGTCCTCGCCCCGGCCAAGGCGACGGAGGCGCGCGGACTTCTCCAGCTCGCTCTCCTCGTTGCGTTCGTTGCGCCGTGGCGTGATCGCCTGCCTTCGCGGTTCACCAGCGCCGTTCGCACGCCACGCCGCAACGGACGCAACGGGAAGACGCGCGTTCAACAGCCAGCACGGTCATCCAACCCGGGCCGCGCGCCCTCCTGGCCAAAGCGGCAGAGGACTGCCGCACTCCAAGACCCTGGCGGGCCTGCCGAGCCACGAGCCCCCCGACACCATGGCACCCCCAGGTGCCCGAAGTCGCGAAGCGTCGTGGACTGCGGCAGTCCTCTGCCGCTTTCAGGCGTGGCACGCGAACCGACGTACATCCGTCCTCGCCCCGGCCAAGGCGACGGAGGCGCGCGGACTTCTCCAGCTCGCTCTCCTCGTTGCGTTCGTTGCGCCGTGGCGTGATCACCTGCCTTTGCGGTCCACTGGCGCCGTTCGCACGCCACGACGCGACGGACGCAACGGGACGACGCGCGTTCAACAGCCAGCACGGACATCCAAACCAGGGCCGCGCGCCTCGCTGGAGTCCAAAGCGGCAGAGGACTGCCGCACTCCAAGACCCTGGCGGGCCTGCCGAGCCACGAGCCCCCCGACACCATGGCACCCCCAGGTGCCCGAAGTCGCGAAGCGTCGTGGACTGCGGCAGTCCTCTGCCGCTTTCAGGCGTGGCACGCGAACCGACGTACATCCGTCCTCGCCCCGGCCAAGGCGACGGAGGCGCGCGGACTTCTCCAGCTCGCTCTCCTCGTTGCGTTCGTTGCGCCGTGGCGTGATCGCCTGCCTTCGCGGTTCACCAGCGCCGTTCGCACGCCACGCCGCAACGGACGCAACGGGAAGACGCGCGTTCAACAGCCAGCACGGACATCCAAACCAGGGCCGCGCGCCTCGCTGGAGTCCAAAGCGGCAGAGGACTGCCGCACTCCAAGACCCTGGCGGGCCTGCCGAGCCACGAGCCCCCCGACACCATGGCACCCCCAGGTGCCCGAAGTCGCGAAGCGTCGTGGACTGCGGCAGTCCTCTGCCGCTTTCAGGCGTGGCACGCGAACCGACACACGTCCGTCCTCGAGCTTTTTCTCGAGACACGCCCCCGAGCACGGCGCCTGGACGGCCTGCTTCGATCTTTTCCTCGGTTGAGCCGTGCATCTGCCTTGCCCATCGGGAATTATAAAGGAACAAACTATGTGGGCCGGAATGAATCCTCCTCCCTGGTCGCGACTCTGCCTCATCGGGCCCATTTTCCTCGGTTTCCTGGCGCCTGCCGGAGCCCAACCGAAACTGGCGCTGGCCCGCCCGTCGGCCACCTCCGTCCAAGTGATCTGGCCGGGCGAGGAATCCGGCTTTCAACTGGAGGCCTCGACCCGGCTCGGAGCGGCGGCGGATTGGCAGGTCGTTCTGCCAACGCCGACACTCGACGCGGGCCGATATTCCGTGACCGTGCAAGCGGGCCAGAGCGCTCGCTTCTTCCGTCTGAGATCGACCGGCCCCAAGCCGGCCTCGATCCTCGAAGCCTCCCCTGCCCACCGCGAATCCGGCGTGGCCGTCACGAGGGAAACCATCCTGCGCTTCAGTCTTCCGCTGGCGAACGACGCGGCGCTCCTGAATGCCAACTTCTACGCGACGTTCGGCGGACGGCGCATCCTCGCGCGTCCCGAGCTTGCCGGTGACAGGCTGAGCGCCACGCTGTTTTACCTGGAGAACCTCCCGGCCAGCGCGCATTTGAAGGTGACCTTCGACGGGAACGGACTCCATGGCGCGAATGGTCTGCCGCTCGACGCGGATGGCGACGGGGTGCCGGGTGGCGTGTACACCATGAGCTTCACCACGTTGGGAAACACTCCGTTGGCCAACACGGCGGTTCTCGGCCGCGTGTTCGCCTCGGAGAAGAACCCCGACGGCTCGAACCAACCGCTCGCCAACGTCACCGTCACGGTCGATGGCGCGGAACAAACATTGCGCGCGGTCACGGACACGAACGGGTTCTTCCGCCTGCAGCCCGCACCTGCCGGACGCTTCTTCGTCCACATCGATGGGCGCACGGCGGTCGGCAGCCAATGGCCCACCGGCGCCTACTACCCGTCCGTCGGCAAGGCGTGGGACGCCGTGGCGGGCCAGACCAACAACCTCGCAGGCGGTTCCGGGGAGATCTTCCTGCCGTTCATTCCGGGTGACGCCTTGCAGACGGTCAGCCTGACCAGCGACACCCAGGTCAAATTCTCTCCCTCCGTGATCGGGACGCATCCGACGTTCGCCCAGGTGTCCATCACCGTTCCCGCCAACGCGCTCTTTTCGGACGACGGCAGGCGCGGCGGGAAGGTCGGCATTGCGCCCGTGCCGCCGGACCGATTGCCGGGGCCGCTGCCGCCCGGTTTGGAAATGCCCCTGGTGATTACCGTGCAGACCGACGGCGGACTGAATTTCGACCGCCCCGCGCCCATCTGCTTTCCGAACGTGCCCGATCCCGTCCTCGGCACGCCGCTGCCGGCGGGCAGCCAGCAGGCGTTGATCTCCTTCAACCACGACCAAGGCGAGTGGGAAGCCGTCGGCACGATGACGGTGAGTGCCGATGGTCGACTGATCTGCTCCGATCCGGGCTCCGGCATCCGCCAGCCGGGCTGGCATGGCGTGGCACCGCCGGCAATCACCGGGTCCTTTCACAAGGGAAAGCCGCCCTGCTCGGCCGCGGATCCAGGCTGCGGGTGCAAGACCGATCCGGCGGAATTGCAGGCTTGTTTCGATGGCGTCAACGCCCAATACGAGGAGTGCAAGAGTGCCGCTAGTCTCTTCTACAACCAGGCCGTTACGGTCTGCGACGACGCGTTTTCAAGCGGAGCGATCGACACGCCGACGGTGAAGGCCTGTTTCAACGCGGCGGACAAGGCCTATGCCGACAAACTCCAGCAGTGCAACATTGCGAGGCTTCGAGGGACCAAGGAATGCGACCAGTGTCATGGCGCCGCCGGCCCGCCCCAGCCGCCACCCGAAACCC
This sequence comes from uncultured Verrucomicrobiota bacterium, assembly GCA_964608505.1. GTDB lineage: Bacteria > Verrucomicrobiota > Verrucomicrobiia > Limisphaerales > CAIMTB01 > CAIMTB01. The sequence goes on along the minus strand of CAZSOV010000349.1, from coordinate 4,513 downwards.
TTCCGGGGAGCGCGTCCCTGATGAACGGCGGCGAAGCAACGGCCTCAGCCAGGCCCGCAGGGAGGGCCGTCGCCTTGCCGGCCGCCGATTCATCCGCGGCGATCGATGCCGCGTTGGCCAGGCTTTCCCGGGCGATCTCCGCCTCCCAGGCGCTTCCCGAAGCGGAGCTGGTCGCCAGGGTGAGGGCGGCGCTGGCCGAGATCCACGCCGTGGCGGGTGGCAGCCTCGAATCCGTATTGCGCTCCGACATCCGGCAGCAGCAGGTAATCGCGGAAGCCTCCAGCTACCTTCCGCGGACGGGCGGTGTCCTGCCTTCCGGAGCGCCCATGAAATACGTGGCGGAGATCCACCGCCCCTCGGGTTCTCTTCTGGTGCGTGGTGAAACCAAGAGCAATGCCACCGGATACCAGATCTTCGAGCCCCGGGATGGCACGTTGTACGCCATTCATTTCCTCGAGCCAGCGACCGGGAGGAGCGGCACCGTGTTCCGTAGCTTCGTGTCGGACGATGGACGGGGACTCCCGCAATTGTACTTGAACGAAAGGGACGGCGACGCGACCGACGCGGATCAGGATGGGTTGCCGGACTTCGAGGAATTCGTCCTCGGAACCGACCCTTCCCGCCGTGATACGGACGGCGACGGTGTCGTGGACGGTGCGGAGGTCACGCAAGGCACCAACCCGCTCGACGGCATTCCGATGGCGCAGGGCATCGTCGCCACGGTGCAGACGCTCGGCGTGGTGGTGGATGTGTGTGCCTTCGACGACTTCGCCGTCGTCGCGGAGGGCGCGGCGGGGGTGTCGATCTTCGACGCAGGCGATTTCTTGAACCCCATCCGCGTCGCGCAGGTGGACACGCCGGGGAACGCGCAAGCCGTCGCATGCGCGGGCAATCTGGTCGCCGTCGCGGACGGCAGCGCGGGCCTGGCGGTGATCGACATTTCCGACCGCGCCGCGAGTTTCATCGCGCGGCAGGTGCCGCTCCCGGGGAGCGCCTCGGCGGTCAGTGTCGTGGACGGGCTCGCATACGTCGGCCTGGACCGCGGCATGGTGGCGGTGATCGAGATGGCCACGGGCCAGGTGTTGAGCGCGTTGAACCTGGGCTTGAGCGGATTGCAGGACGTAATCGCGGTGGGCGACGCCGTCCATGCGCTCGTACCGCCGAAACTTTTCACGCTTTCGCTCGAAGGCAGCGCGCTCGCACTCCGGGCAGAGACGGACGCGTCTCCCGAGGCGATGCATCACGTGCGCCGCCTGAGGTTGACCGCGGGCCAGGGGCTGCTCTACGCGGCGACCCGCGTCGGCTTCCAAGCGTTCAGCCTCGCCGATCCGTTCAAGCCCGCGCTGCTCCACGATCACCTCACCCCCCAGAGCGGCTGGCGGCAGCTCGTACCGAACGGCTCCGGGCTCGGGGTCGGCGTGGCCGGCGTGAACAGCAATGGCGACGGCACGGATGACGTCTATCTGCACGATCTGAAGCCAGGGGAAACGAACAGTGTCTTCGTCACGCTCCTGCCCACGCCGGGACTGGCGGGCGCGCTCTGCCTCCACAACGGCCTCGCCTACGTGGCCGACGGTGGCGCGGGCCTGCATGTGTTGAACTATCTCGCCGCGGACACGCTGGGCGTCCCGCCGGCGATCCGGCTTCGGCCCTCCTTCGCCACGAACCCGGAACCCCGAGCCAGCTCCGGCGACCGCCTGCGGGTGGAAACCGAGGTGGCGGATGATGTCCAGGTGCGAAACGTGGAGTTCTACCTGGACGGAACGCTGGTGGCCGTGGATGGGAGCTACCCGTTCTCGCTGCGTTTCGACGCGCCCCTGCTGACCCCCACCCGGCAGCGGTTCACGTTGCGCGCCCGGGCTTTCGACACCGGTGGCAACTCCGCCTGGAGCGACCCGATGACCGTCCAACTCGTGCCCGACGGCACTCGCCCCATGGCGCAACGCCTCACCCCCATCGGGGGTACCCGCCAGGCTTCGGAACTGCGCGCCTACTTTTCCGAACGGATCGCCCCGGAGACTCTCACCGCGCAAACCTTCGCCGTTCGGGGCGCCGGGCCGGACGGTCTGGTGGACACGGCGGATGACGTGCCCATCACGCCCGAGCGCTATTCGTTCGATGAAGGGACGCGCGTCGCCACCGCGCATCTGGCGGTGCCCCTGCCCGAAGGTCTCTATCGCCTCGAGCTCACCACGGGCATTACCGATCTCGCCGGCAATGCCCTGTTGGCCGGCGTCGGCGGTGTGCTGCGCGTGGCCGCCGCCAACGCCTGGCTGGGCGGCCCCAACGGCGCGTGGAACAATCCCGCGAACTGGTCGGACCTGATGGTTCCCGGCCCCGCCGACACCGTCCTGCTCGACCTGTTCCCGGATCAGCCCGTCACCTGGCGCAACGCGAATCTCGCCGTCAAGACGCTCCTGGCCTTCGAGGATCTCGTGCTGCGGGATAATTCCACCTTGGTCGTCACGGACGGGATCCGCACCACCGGGAACATCACTCTCGGCGGCGGTCGGCTGGCGGGCGGTCGCGTGGACATGGCGGAGGGAAAAATCCTCACTGCCTCGGGTGGAAGGCTGGAGAACGTGAAGCTCAAGGGCGTGCTGGAGAGCACCCCGTTCGCCGGCTTCACGGTTCAGGGCGGGCTGGACCTGACCGAAGGTGCGGTGCGCCTCTCCGCCGCAACGATGACCATCGCGGACAACGCGACGATCTCGGGCGGGGAAATACGGATGAGCACGGGGACGGGCGTGTCCCACATCCAGGTGGGGCCGGGAGCGACTCTCACCTTGAGCGCCACCACGCTGCTCCACGGCGCGGGATTCATCTCGGGCGAAGGCACCCTGGTCAACGAAGGCGTCCTGCGCGCCGATCTGCTCAACCAGAGCATCTCGATTCGGCCAACCACGTTCCTCCACCGCGGCCAGGCGCGGGTGGCCAACGGCGGCATCCTGTCCGTGAACGGAAACTGGGGCGGCGGCGGTGTGATCGATGCCGAAGGGGGCACCCTCGAGTTGGGCGGCACATTCACGCCGGGGGCGGCGGATATTCGGAACAGCGGCAATGGCACGGTGCACGTCACCGGCACGGTGGACCTTTCGTCCCAGCCTCTCGTGCTGAACGCCAACACCGGACCCTGGACGATCAGCGGCACGCTGCGCGGCGGCGCGGTGAACTTGCACGATGGATTGGTTCTGACAGCTCGCGGCGCGACGCTGGAAGACATCACACTCAGGGGCGTGCTGGAAGGCGCTCCCTTCAGCGGGTTCGTGGTGCGCGGTGGCCTGGACCTCACCGAGGGAGCGGTGCGGCTGACGTCCTCGTCGATGACCATCGCGGACAACCTGACGATCACCGGCGGCGAGATCCGGATGAGCACGGGGACGGGCGTCTCCCACATCCACGTGGCGCCGGATGCGACCCTCACCCTGAGCGCCACCACGCTGCTCCACGGCGCGGGTTCGATCCAGGGCGAAGGCACCCTCATCAACCAGGGCACGCTGCGGGCCGATTTGCTCGACCAAGGCCTTTCGATTCGGGCGACCACGTTCCTCCACCACGGCGAAGCGCGGGTGGCCAACGGCGGCATCCTGTCCGTGAACGGCAGCTGGAGCGGCGGCGGCCTGATCGATGCCGGGGGCGGCACCGTCGAACTCGGCGGCACGTTCACGCCCGACGCGGCGGAACTCCGGAACAGCGGCAACGGTGCGGTGCGCGTCACCGGCACGATGGATCTCTCCGGCCAACCCCTCGTGCTGAACACCGGCTTCGGTCCCTGGACAATCACCGGCACGCTGCGCGGGGGCACGGTGGATGTGCGCGACGGCGGGGTGCTGGCGCTCAGGGGCGCGACGCTGGAGGACGTGAAACTCAAGGGCGTGCTGGAAGGCGTCCCGTTCAGCGGCTTCGTCGTGCGGGGCGGACTGGACCTCACCGAGGGAGCGCTGCGACTGTCGTCCTCGTCGATGGCGGTCGAAGGCGACGTGACGATCACGGGCGGGGACATCCAGATGGGCCGCATCGAGCTGAGGCCGGGAGCCACGCTCACGTCGGGTGCCGCGACGCTGATCCACGGCGCGGGCACGCTCCAAGGGGAAGGCACCTTCATCAACGAAGGCACCCTGCGCGCCGACGTCTCCGGCCAGACCCTCCACGTGCAGCCCATGACATTCCTCAATCGGGGTCGGCTGGAACAAACCAACGGCGGCACGCTCGTCGCCCCGGGATTCCCGTAGCCGCGGGGCGCACGCGAGAGGTCCCCTTTCGTGGACCTCAATCGCGATTGATTGAACCTATGCCCGGGACTTTCGCTTTTCGTGGTGTTCGTCGCGCCTTGGCGTGACCCACCGCCTTCGCGGTCCACCAGCGCCGTTCGCACGCCATGCCGCGACGGACGCAACGGGAAGACACGCGTTCTACAGCCAGCACGGACCCCAAACCGGGGCTGCGCGCTTCCCCGCGTCCAAAGCGGCAGAGGACTGCCGCACTCCAGGACCCTGGCGGGCCTGCCGAGCCA
>CAZSOV010000348.1:0-7760 GCA_964608505.1 uncultured Verrucomicrobiota bacterium | reverse complement strand
CCCGCAGGTTCGGATAAGCCGCCAGTCGCACCCGCTGGGCCAGCGGGCGGGCGGTGTTCTTGTCCGCGAGCAGCTTCCGGATCCGGTCCTCGTGCTGTTCGATGAACCGGTCGGGACGGGTGGTCAGATACCGTTCGCATTGGTATTCCGCGACCCGGAACTGCCGCAGGGACCCGAGCCCGCCCGCGTACTGCAGGCTCGCGCTGAGCATCGGGCAGGCCGGGTAGTAGCGCCCCAGGTTTTCCTCGGCGTCGGTGATGTGGGATCGTCCGACCACGTACTGGCCGGTGTCGAAATCCGTGCGATCTCCCGTCCACCGGATCCCGTCGAGCAGGCACCCGCGAAAGACCGCGTCCGCGCCGTCGATCAGGCAGGCCAACAGGGCGGCGAGCAGGGTCCCGGCGTGGGAGGCGTCGGTCGCCCGGAACTGACAGATCCGGTCCACCGCCGCCCCGACCAGCAGGCAGGCGAACGTCTCGACATTGCCGCCTGCCAGGGACGGTTGGGGCGGTTCCCGGCGGTACTCGCGGGTCAGGACGCCCAAGCTCCATTCGATGGCCCCGGCCACCTGGGCCGCCAGGGAATCCCGGATCGTGGACAGACTGGAGCGATGGGCCGTCGCGCTTCTCCGTCCGGGTTGAAGCTGGCTGGCCAGGAGCAGCGCCGTGGCCGGAGCCGGGGAGGGACCGCAGCAGGCCCGCTCGCTGAGCGCGGTCAGCAGCTTTCCGATCCGCTCCACCCGGTCCCGTCCGACGACCAACAGACCCGACGACCGCGGGGCATACGCCCGTTCCGCGACGCCGAACCTTCCGATCTCGGCCTCCGGCAGGATCACGACCTCGCAGTTTGCCAGGGCGGGAATGCGGACCACGGACCGGGCGCCGACGGAGAGGGCCCGAAGCCCCGACCCGGTGGCGATCACCCGGTGGCGCGCGGGGCGGTCGGGCGTCCCGCGTTCGACCGGAGGATCGAGCAACCGGAGCACCGCGTTGATCTCCGCCGCCCCGGTCAGTCGACCGTAGGGCGGAAGATCGACGCCGCCCTCCCGCGCGGCGGCCCGCGCGATCTCGTCGGGGAGGGAATCGCCGCGCGCGTCGGGGAACTGTCCGAAGGCCCGGCAATGGGCGGCAAAGGTGAGGCGACTGAGATCGAGTTCGTGAATGAGCGTGTTCATGGCGGGTGGGGAATCAGTTGGAAGGATCGCCTCCGACGAAGACCAGGCCCTCCGGGCAGCCCAGGAAGAGCAACCCGTTCCAGACCGTCATCGCCCGGATGGACGCGGGATCCAGGTCCATAGGAATCGTTTCGGTCCAGAGCTCGACGGGTTCCTCGGCCCCGATGGACCGGGTCGGGATGGCCCGGAGTTCGGCCGTGTCCGGGTCGAGCACGTACAGCACGCGCGAGTCCGGGGAGGCCGACGCGGCGTAGCCCGTGCCGGTCCGGACGCGGACCCCGGATTGGACGAGGGAGAACCGGGGATCGACCCGTCCGTCGCGTCGTCCGTGCTGGAGCAGCCAACCCTCGCCGAGGGGTTGGGCCCAGGCATGACCGAGGCGGGTCGTCACGACACACTGGAGGGTGTGCAGGTCGGTCACCGGGGTGAAGTGATGCACCTCGGTGAGGGTCAGCACCGTCAGGGCACCGGCGGCGTCGCGGTGGCAGGCGACCGGGCTGCCCAGCTTCGTGGTTTCCCGGTAGGGCGCCAGCGACTGCCGGGCTCCCGCGCTGGCCTCCAGCACGGACAGCCCGTTCATTCCGGCTCCGACCACGTGCAGGCCGCCCCCGGATTCGGAGGGGACGACGAGGATGGCTTCGGGGCGCTGCCGGCTGGCCAGGGCGCTCAGGCGCCGGGGACGTTGGGTGAACTGGCCGTGCTTCAGGAAATGGAGCCGGTAATCCCAGTCGTCCGGCGAAAAGAGCACGGCGACCTCCGCGTCCGTCGCAGCGGAGCTCGGTTCCCCTGCCCCGACGACCAGTTCCGGAAGGTCCCGCGCGAGGAACCGCAGGCGTCCGTCGGACAGGAGCGCGAGTTGATCGCCGCGGCCCAGGAACCGGCCCGCGGCCCGGGGTTGGAGGCGAAACCGGCGCGGGCCGTCCGCGAGGAATTCGAAGACCATGGCGCCCGGTTCGGCCTGGGCGAAGAGCCGGTCCCGCGCCGGGTGGAGCGAGCAGTCCGCGGGCAATTCGCCGACGCGGCGCGGAGGGGTGGGCATGACTTCGAGGAGCGTGTTGGGATTCATGAGTCGGGGTGGGTGGGAGGCGGGCTGCGAAGGGGGGACCGGGTTCAATGCACGACCAGGCTTCCGCCGCCGGGTTGGGAAGGCTTGCTTTCAACGAGGCGTTCCTCCGGCAGGTCGAGGAGCGAGGCGACGAGCTTCTTAAAGCCGACGACGAACTCCGCGGGATCCTCGTCGCACGAGAAATGGACGCCGGTCACGCGGGCCCGGGGGTGCAATTGGCGCGTCAGGTTTTCGAGGAACGAGGTCGGCGGGGTGGTGACGGCAGCCTTGATGTGGAGCACGTGCACCGCGGTGAACCGCGGATCCTGCAACCGGGCCAGGGTGCGCTCCTCCTCGCCCAGCGCCCCGTCCGTGATCAGGAGCAGGACGACGGAGCCGTCGACCGTCGCCAGCAGGTGGTCGACGTCGAGGGTCGTGCCCGAACAACCGGGCTGCGTGGCGACCGCGGCCAGTTCGACGCGGTAGAAGTCCTGCGGCGTTCCCGGACCGGTCAGCCGGGTTTGATCCGCGAACGTGCCGGTGAACACGCCCGGCAGGGGATGTCCCTGGTCCGCCAGGCTCCGGAGCAGCTGGAGCCCCGCCATCGCCCCGGTCTGGATGACGTCCAGGGCGGAATAGGACGTCCCGACGACCGGCGTCCGGGTGCTGGGAGAAACGTCGACGAGCAGGACGAAACTGCCGGGCGGCTCGTGCCCCGCACCGGGCCGTTCCCGTGGTACGCCGGGCGGCTCCGGCGTGTCCGTCACCCAGCTCGCGAACACGAGGTTCCGTCGGCGCAACGGCGGCCATGATCGGTCGGCCAGAGCCCGCACCGTCGCCTCCGCGTTAAGACGCCCCGAGGCGCATGCCGTCACCGGCTGGGCGCCGCCGCGCACGACGGGAATCGTGGAGCAGGCCACCGGCCCGCTCGCCCGCGGCGGTCGCGGAACCCGGCGGGCGATGTCCCGCGCCCGGGGCGCGAGCTGCAAATGACGGGCCGCCGCCCCCTGATCCAGCCGGGTCAGGTCGAACGGCGAGGCGGCTGCCAGTGCCGACAGCGTCCCGCCCGAGGCGAACGGGACCGTCTCGTCGAAATCACTTTCCGCCGGGTCGAGTCCGTCCGATTTCCAGCCGTCCACCGCGGTCTCGATCAACCGGTCGACGAGGGGTGCGAGCTCCTGGCCCGAGCGGGCGAGCTGCACGAGGCGTTGGCGCAGTTCCCGAACGACCCGTCCGGGAGCACCGCCCTCGGCGACCCGCTCGAGTTGGACCGCCGCGTCCACCGGATCCGTCCCGGGAAGGAGCCGCTGGGCCGCGAGCCGGCTCTCGTCGTTCGCTTCGGCCAGTGCGTTCCGCATCCGCTCGATCCGGGCGCGGTACGCCGAGACCGCGAGGCCAAGCGAATCCCGGATCGCCTGCTGGTCGGCGGCCAGACGGGCCAGAGGTGCGGCGCCGGCGACCAGGGTGAGGTCCCACGCGGCGAGGATCTGGGCGAGGTCGACGGCCAGTTTGAGAATGCAGGCCTGCAACCGTTCCTGGATGCCCGGGGGCAAGACGGCGCCCTCGGGGCGGTGGAGTCGGTGGACGGCCCGTCCGTGGACGCACAGGACGAGGTTCGACAGCGCGGCGGGCGTCCACAGGCACCGGGCCTGTTCCGCCAGGGCCGCCTCGCCCCTGCCCCAGGAGAGGATCGGTTCGCGGTGGGGACGGGCCTCCTCGGACAGCAACCGAAGGCCGAAGGCCGCGTGGGTGGGGACCTCGAAGCCCAGCGGGAATCGGACCACGCTCTGGGCGATGGGCAGGATCCGGAGACCGAGCCGACGCTGGAAGAATGCCTGTGCCTGTTTCATGGGGCGTTGGCGTTCACTCCGCGACGCGGCCCGGAGCGCACTCGGTTTCGCGGGCCAGGGGTTCGTCCAGCAGCCCCACCCGGGCCGCGTGCAAGAGGACCTCGGGGACACCCGGATGATCCGCCAGGGCCGCCGCGCGCACCATCTGCTCCTCCGCGGGCGTCAGGGTCCGGTTCGGCGCCTCGGCGAGCTTGCGGAGCAGATCCTCGTGCCCGTGCACGAAGCGCCCGAGGCTTTGTCGCAGGCCGAGCAGCACCCCGTGGACGGCGTGAAACGACGGGTCCTTGAAGAAGGTCGTGTGTTCGCCGTTGAGCAGGAACGGCGCGAGCGTCTCGAGGTGCTCCGGACGGACCCGCATCCCGGTGGCCGGGCTTCGCAGCAGGGCCAGGACGCGCGCCGCCGCCCCCAGCTTGAACACGACGCTGCGCGGCAGCCAGCCGTGGGAGGCGCAGACGGTGCACGAGCATTCCTGGCACCGGGCATCCGGCTTGGCGGGCTTGAGCGTGCGACTCGGGTGGGAGCACCGATTCAGGGCCAGTACGTCCAGGAGAACCCGGCTTTCCCAGTCGAGGGGAACGAGGTCGGGCAGCACCCGGCGCAACTCCAGGGCCCGGCGGAACGCGAGGTCGCCGTCGGTGGTGCGGAGGGGTTGGATCTCGCTCGCGTCGGCGAGTCGGCGGGGCCCCTCCACGTGCACGCGGTCCACGTCCTCCAGCGAGACGGCGGCATCGAACGGCACGTGCAGGAAGGCCGACTCGATGGACTTGTCGAGCGGTTGGACGTGGTAGTCCGCTTCGGCCACGTTGCCGGTCATGATGACCCACTGCGCGCGGATCCCGGCGGCTCCGCCCGTGAGCATCTTGAGAATGGGCTGGCAGATCGGCAGCACGCGGTTGCCTTCCTCGGCCACGACCACGCTCGCCCTCGCGACCGCCGAATCCTCCCGGACCAGGCCCCGTCCGTCGGGTCCAGGCACATAGTCCTGGAACACGCCGGCGCTCAGGTCGCCCTGACAATCCAGCGTGGCCAGGTCATGGGCGGGCACGGTCAGGCGGGCCTGCACGTCCGCGCACAGGCTCTTCACGCCCCCCGTGCGCCCCCACAAAGCCAGGTTGAGATTCGGGGTCAGCAGGCTGGTGACCGTCAATTCGGGGACCGTCACCTCGCCGCCCCAAAGCGCGGCGAGATTCTCGCTCACATGGATTCCCGCCTCGCGCAGCCCCGCGGCATAGCCTTTCACGCTGCCGATCCCGAAGGCGCGGACGGTGGACCGGTCCCAGCCCGCCGGAGGCGGGACCGGGATTTCTGGACGGAGGGTGTTCGTGCTCATGGTGGTCTCGGGGTGGGTTCGTTGGGTGTTTCGGTCCTTCTCCGGTGATGCTCATGGGGTTTCCAAGCGCAGCCGGTAGAACCGGCGGGGAGCGGCGTGCGCGTCGATGTAGCTCAACGTGGCACCGTTCGGGGCGGCAACGTTCGTGGTCACAAGCCCGGTCCACCCGGTCCCCGGCGCGTCCGGGCTGGCCTCGAGCACCCATCGGCCCGGAGTCAGTTCCGCCTCGATCCAGGGGATCGTTCGAATTCGGAGCTCCGGGGCTTCCTGCGGAGCGGTCTCGGGCACCATCCAGGTCGAGACCAGGCGTACCGCGGCGACGTTATTCGTATAATCTCCCGAGCGAATCGTGGTGGTGAGCTGCAACGAGCTGCCCGGAAGCAGATCCGCCAGGCGGGGAAAGTCGCGGACCGCGAGAGTGTTGGTATAGACCACGTCCGGCGGAATCCCGCGATCCGCACCCGGGCCGTAACTGCGCGAGACGCTCGCCAGCAGCTGGCCTGCCGACCGAAGTTCGTGCAGGAATCCCGGAGGGTTGAAGGCAGTGCGAGCCACGCTGCGGGTCAACGTCTCGAAGGTGAGCACCTGCAGACGTGCTTGCGGAGGCAGGCCGGCTCCAACGGCGAAGGACAACACCAAGGGCTCCGTGGCGGTCACCCCGCAGGGACGGCTGAGGTCGACCACTTCCAGCGTCGGTCCAGGCTCCGGGAACGGGAGGGACTCTTCGGCGGCAGAGAGCGTGGCCCAGGCTCCCAGGACATAACTGGAATTCTGATGCCCCACCGTGTCCTGGGGTTCGCTCGTCTGGAGCCGGATCACCAGCCAGCCGGAGCCCGCCTCGGTGGCGCCGCTCATTCCCGTCAGGTCGATCGCCACTTCAACCGGGCCCTCCGCCATGGCCGTCGTCAGGGCGCGCTCCACGCGCGCCGAGGGTCCGGCATTCCAAATCTCCGGACCCTGGGTCAGGGGGTCCTGGTCGAGCACGAACGCGTCGAGGTGCGCGGCAGGCAGGAGGTACGTGGCACCGACCTGACGCAGCAGTTGAGTGCGGAAAACGAGGCGCCCGTTCCACCGCGTGTCGGGGGGCATCCGGAAGGCATAACCCGCGATGCAGGTCCGCCAACTATCGGCGTGCCCGACCCATACCTCCGTCGCACGGGGAGTGAGGTAGGCGAAGGTTCTCAGGTCGAAGGCAGATGCCGCGTCGAAGGCCAGGTTCGCCGCCACCGAGTCGGCACCCCGGGCGTTTGGCAAGCTGCCCGGGGTGATCCATAGGGCCAGCAGCATCGCCGCCCAACGGCTCAAGTTCGGGTTTTCATTCGAGTTCATTTTCGGTTCTGATTTCGGTCGTGAGGACGGGCGGTCCAGGGGTTGCCTCGGATCACCGCCGACCCGGCTGGGTTCACCGTCGCGGCGTCGGAGGTCGGCTGGGATCGACGCCGCTTTTTCATGGTGGAACGTTCGTCAGGGGTTTCCTCCGTATCCAGTTCGATAGATTCGGAATGATTCGGGAACGGATTCGGGAACATCCGGGCGGCGACGGGCGTATCACCGCCTCGGCGTGCCAGGAGGACACCGGGTCATGAAGGCCGCGCCGAATCCATCGCGGGAAACCCGGGAGGCTTCCCCGCCGCACTCCCGGCCCGCAGGCGAACCGGACACCGGAGGAGAACGTCCGTGGGCCAAGCAGATCGCCACGGAGGGTCCCCCGGAGGCCGTCCGCCTGCTGCTGCAACTCGGGTTGAGAAGGACCCGATGGAACCACCCGAGACAGCCGAGATTCTCCTTCGCGCTGGGGGAAATCCTCCTCGGGCGCGGCCCCGATTTCCGGTCCATCTCGTCCTCGGCCAAGACCTTCGCGGAATGGGCCCGGATCCTGAAGATCCAGACCTTCTCGGAACTGTTCGAGCGCGTTCCGTTTGGGATTCGTTACAAGCCGGTGCGTCAGGACCCTAGCGTCATGGGCTTTGCCCTCATCTTCGTCGAGTTCCTGATCGACGCGGCACCCTTCGAGTCCCTAGGCCAGCTCGGGTATGGCAAGGACCCGGCGAGAGCCCTGTGGGGCGCGATGAACCCGGGAGGCAGAGCCAAGGCTCCTTGGCACGAGGAGGCCTTCGGCGTCGGTGGCATCAAAAAAATTCTCGAATCGAACCCCGCACCCAAGGCCAAGAAGGGCGGGTTTCCCTGCCGGGTGACCGTCCACACTCTCGACAAGGGCAGCATCCGGATCCTGCTCGACGACCGGGAGGTCAACCGCGGGGAACTGCGCGATCTGGCTCGTGAAATCCGCCAGTCGCGCCAGTGGCCCGAGGACCCCATCCGAGAGCGGCCTTGGACGTCGCCCGCGCCTCCGGAAGCATC